>SLFU01000156.1 GCA_007124095.1 Gemmatimonadota bacterium | reverse complement strand
TCCGGTCCACCGGCCGGGTGCCCGGCCCCCACGGTACCACGGACGATGGACCACTCGCCCCAGCGGCTCCCCCCCCGGCCATCCGCCCCCATCGAAACCTTGAGTTCGCCGCTCGAAAGGTGGTGGACCGGGGGAGGCAGTCGATCCACGGGGGGCGACCAACTCCGAATGCCTGGGCCCGAGCGACCGTCACCTGCCGGGCGGGTCCGGTCGATCCACTTGCGCTCCACGGCCCTTCGCCAGGGGAGCCGCTCGTGGAGGTAGGGTTCAACGGTGGCGATACGCGGGTCCCGGTGTAGCCGCTCGACCAGCCGGTTGCCTGTGAGGTGATTTCCCAACGCCACCAGGATCATCCCCTGGTGGTGGCTCATGTACGAGCGCACGATGCGCGGCTCCTCCACGCGTCGCCCTTCGGCTCCGTAATCAAGGGCCTCGTATGGCCCCCACGGTCCCATCCCCCCGACCGCCACCAGGTGCTCGAGGTTCTTCCGCACGGCCCCGGGAGCAAGCACCGCAGCCATAAGGGAGGCGTAGGGCGCTACGACCAGGCGTTCGCCTGCGTCCCTGCGAAGCCCGAGGAGAGGGACGCCGAAGGCGCGGTACTGGTAGTCTCCTTCGGGGCTCAGCACGTGGTAGCCCGACTCCGAAATGCCCCATGGAATCGCACGATCCCGCCCGTACCGGCGCTGCACGTCCACGGCACGGCGACATGCCTCGTCCAGCACGGATTCCGGGGGCATCCGGAGAAAGAGCGTCGGCATGAGGTACTCGAACATCGTTCCTGCCCAGGAGAGGAGCACCGGTCCTTCGTCCGACCATGTATAGGGGCGAGCTAGATGGAGCCAGTGAGCCGGGGGAGCATCGCCTTTTGACAGGGCGACTGCGCTGGCGATGCGAGCCTCCGAAGCAAGCAGGTCGTAGTGGTTCGGGTCCGGCTCCCCCGTGGAAACCGAAAACCCGATCTGGAATAGTTCCCGACGCCCGTCGTAGAGGAAGGAGAAATCCATCTCGAGGAACCAACGATCCAGAGTCTGGTCCAGTCGGAGAAGATCGTCGAGGAGGACTCGGGTCGTATGCCGCGATCGGTGGAGGGTGGGCCCGAGTCCCGACCCGCCGCCTGATGAGACCGCACCGGCCACCAGGCGCTTCTCGTGCCCTTCGAGGACGTCATGGACCTCCTGGAGGGAGAGCCCCTCTCCGTTCGTGGCCACCAGCGCGTCATGGATCTTTCGGCCTTCATCGGTCTCCCGATAGGCCCGATCGAGCCAGGGAAGGAAGAGGGACAGCTCGTTCAGCGCCTCCTCGGTGTCCGAACGGAGGTGACCGAACCAGGCTCGGATGCTTGCCCAGCTCTCAGCGGTCTCTTCGGCCTCCACGGTGGCGTCGATCCTGAACAGGCTGGCTTCGAGGTCCGGGAGACGCTCTTCGTACAACTCTTCGACCGCCCCGGCATAGGCGCGGAGGCCTTCCTCCCGTGCCGGAATGAGGTGTCCTCGGATCCAGCTTTCCAGCTCCTCCACTTCGAGGAGGAAAGCTTCGGTTCGCCCGTTCTCCTCTTCCTGTGCCAGAATCTCGCAGATGACCCGGACCGTATCCTGGATGCCACGGGTTCGGGCGCGGTCGAAGAGGGGCCGGTGCCGGGCCTCTCGCAAGGCCTCCCGGGTAGCCAGGAGGCCCAGGGCCAGATTCCCCGAATCCACGGTGGAGACGTACTGTGGGTGAAGTGGAGCGAGGGTACGGGTGTTGTACCAGTTGAGAAAGTGCCCTCGGTAGCGCGGAAGCTGCTCCATCCCTTCGACCGTGTTCCCGATCAGAGTCACGAGGCGTGCCGTTCCCACGAAGCCCAGATCCCATGCGGTGACCGTAGAGGCCATGGCCATCGCCAGATTGGTGGGGGATGTCCGGTAGGCTACCTTGCCTCCAGGCTCCTCCTGGAAGTGATCCGGAGCGAGCCAGTGTCCATCGGGTCCCTGAAAGCGCTCGTAGTACCCCCAGGTGCGTCGGGCGAGGAGCCGGACTTCCTCCGGCGGGAAGTCACCGGCGAGCTCAGGCCTGGCTCTGGGGGGACGGCCGACGCTATAGGCGATGAGGGGTGAAAGGAACCACAGGGCGAGAAGGGGTGCGGCCGGGCCGGGAATGGTGCCGTGAAGGAGGAGGAGGGCCGCCGCCATTCCCGAGGCAGCGAGGGGTCCCGCTCGCATCTGTCGGAGGGCCGCGCTCGGGGAGTCTTCCTGTCGCACAGTCCGGGCGGTGACCGCAGCCGATGTCCACTCCAACAGCGCCTTTCGGCTCCCGTAGACCCGGGTCACAGCACGGACGATTGCGTCGAAAGCGGTCCAGGCCAAGGAAGGGAGGAACGCCAGCTCGAGTCCCCAGCGGCCAAGCGTCCGGGAGAACCCGCGTGTCTCCGACTTCAGGTCCGCGCGACGGGGGCGATCCCGAGTGGCGCGCAGGAGCGCGTCGAGGGATCCGGTCATGAAGGGGATTCCCACGATCACGGCCAGGCCCAGCGTCCACCAGCCCGCCGCTTGGGGCATGGCCGCCCACCCGAAGAGCAGGAGGGCGAAGATCACCGGTGCCTGGAGGGAGCGTCGCAAGTTGTCCAGGATCATCCAGCGGGAGAGGAGAGAAAGGGGGTTCCGCATCCGGCTCCCATTCTCGGCCGGGACCCTGGAAAAGAGCCATGGGAGGAGTTGCCAATCGCCGCGGATCCATCGGTGGGCACGTCGGGTGTAGGCATACGGGTGGCCTGGGAAGTCCTCCAGGAGGATCAGGTCGGAAACCAAGCCTGCCCGTCCGTGGATACCTTCGAAGAGGTCGTGGCTCAACAGCGAGTTTTCGGGTACGCGGCCGGCCAGGCTCGCTTCGAATGCCCTCACGTCGTAGATGCCCTTTCCGGCGAAGATTCCTACTCCGAAGAGGTCCTGGTAGACGTCGAAAGCCGCGTGTGCGTAAAGGTCCAGCCCCTGGACGCCGCCGAAGAGGCGACTGAAGAGGGTTCCGCCGTCGGCGTCTGGAAGGATCTCGATCCGGGGTTGGAGGATCGAGTACCCCCGCCGGATCCGTCCTCCCCGACCCACGTCGGGTCGGTTGAGCGGGTGGGCCAGGGTACCGACCAGGCGCGCTGCGGCATCGCGTGGGAGGAGGGTGTCGGCGTCCAGCGTCACCACGAAGGAGATGTCGCCAAGGAGACCGGGGCGGCCCTCGACGACCCAGAGGCTGCTGGGCTGCCCGAGGAGAAGGTGGTTGAACTCGGTCAGCTTGCCCCGCTTTCGTTCCCAGCCCATCCAGCGCCCCTCCGTCGGGTTCCACCGGCGGGACCGATGCAGGAGGAGGAAGGGCCCGGATCCCGCACTTCCGTAGCGTTCGTTCAGTCGGAGGACCCCAGCTGCGGCAGTGGCCAGCAGAGGCTCGTCCTCGTCGGCTCGCTCGGTGTCGGCATCCACGAAATCGGAGAGCAGCACGAAGCGGAGCTGGGGGTCCGAATTCGCCAGGTAGTTGGTCTCGAGCGTGTGGAGGACGCCCCGAATGTCTTCCTCCGAGCTGAGAAGTGTCGGCACGGCCACGACGGTGCGGAACGCTGGCGGAATTCCCTCGCGAAGATCGAGCCTCGGGAGGGCCCGGGGAGAATTGAGTTGGCCCGAGAGCCAGTTGGCCAGGGCCACCGCGGTGCCCACGGCGGGTACGAGGCCAAGGAGGATCAGCGGAAGAAACGGCCAGGGGGAGGGGATCGCCAGCCAGAAGAGAACGAGGAGGGCGACAGTGAGAAGGGAGATCACCCCGAAATAGGCCAAACCGGCCCGGCGGGCACGGCGGCGCGGGGTGCCTCCCCGGGGCGTCGGGACACCCAACTCGCTGAAGAGCTCTTCCTTCCCTTCGTCCACGAGGTAGTATCCGACGTGCCCTTCCCGGGCCTCGGAAGCGTGGGAGCGCGCCAATTCGAGGACGCGTCGGGCTACAATACCCTCTTCGAGGCCGACCCGATGTGCGACCTCCTCGACCTCTCTCCTGTAGCGGTTCCGGGTGCGGAAATCCATTCTCGGATGGATTCCGGCGGGATCCTTGGTCAGCGTCTCTTCGACCCGACTCAGGGCCTCGACGACCTCGCGCCAATCTTCGCCAGCAAGGGTGCGAAGGGAGAGGATGAAGGGGGCCACCTCGGAGATCTCGCTGTCGCCGGAGACGGTCGCAAGGAGGGCCTCGAGGAGAGCGATCCGGAGAAGCGCGGGAAGGGCCCAGAGCTCGGCGAGGCGGAGGGGGCGAACCTCTTGGTATCCTTCAAGGAAGGACCGAATCCCGTCCAGCTCGACCTGGCCCTCCTCCCGTTGGACTAGCTCCATGGCGAGCACCTCAACCCGTGCCCGATTCGACAGCTCCTCGGGCTCCCGAAGCCCGGGGAGGCGGGAGAGGAACCCGGCAGGGAGCGATCCGTCGAGTGCCTCGAGCGTCTCACCAACGACAAAGTCGTTCTCCCTCAACCACTCCATGGCCCCTGGAACGAGGTGGGGGGGGCCGGGACTCTGATCGGAGCCCGGAAGGCTTTGGAAAAGGTCCGCGAAGGCACGGTCGATGCCACGAAGTCGGCGAGCGAGCGGGCGAGCTCGGAGGGGGGCGGGGCCCAGCACATGCCGGGTGGCCAGCAAG
>SLFU01000038.1 GCA_007124095.1 Gemmatimonadota bacterium | reverse complement strand
TGGCCGAGGCCGGGGGTGGGGCCACCTGGTACGTGGAGAACCCGGACCAGGCGCCGGGGATCTTCGAGGAGGAGCTCGAGGGCCTGCTGGGGCTCGCGGCCCAGAACGTCACGGTTGTGGTGCGCCCCTCGGCCGCGGTCCAGTTCACGGCCCTCCGCCACGGCTACCCGCACGCACCGGTGGAGGGGGGCATGAGGATCCAGGTGGGGGACCTCTACGCGAAGGAGCCGCGCCTGGCCCTGATGGAGTTCCTCCTCCCCCCGGCCGGGCACGACGAGGCGGGCACCGACGTGCGCGACGTCGAGCGCAACCAGGAGCGTGACGTGGCGCGGATCGAGGTGGCCGGGCACGTGGTCCAGCCGGGCGGGGGCGTGGAGCACCGGGTGGTGTCCCTCCCCATTCGGCTGAAGGTGGGCAATGCGCCCCGTGTGGATGCGGAGGTGCAGGCGACCGCCATGATCCTGGCCGGTGCCCGCGCCCGGGACGAGGCGCTCGAGCGGCAGGCCCACGGCGACTGGCAGGGCGCGGCCGGGGTGCTTCGAGAGGCGAGCCACGTGCTCCACAGCCTCGACGACTCCCCCGCAGCCGACCTCGAGGCCCGCGACCTCGACCTCATGGCCCAGCGCGTCGAGGAGCACGCCGGCTTCGACGCCCTCGACATGAAGTACATGAAGCAGCGCGCCTGGGACAGCCGCCGCTCCCGCGAGGCGGGGAAGGAACGGTATTCGCGGTAGTCCGCGGCCGTCGGGGGGCGTCGGCGTCTGCGACCGGCGCCCCTCCCGTGGCTGTTTGCATTAACGCGCATGAATGCAAACAGCTCCGAGCGAGTCATCGCCTGAACCCGAAACCCTTTCGCTCCCCCCCGCAGCGGGCCCATGATGACGGACGCTCGTCCCAGCGGGTCCACTCACGAACCGGTCCATGACCACGGAGACCCGATGGCTTCCATGCGACGCACCCCACGCGGCACCTACCTGTCGAACGGACTCCGGATCGTCGGGGGCGATCCCGCGTGGCTCACCCAGCATCTGGCCACGGCCCCTCGGGCGGAGCCTGCCACAGCGAAGCGGCTCGAGCCCGGCGCATCCGAAGACAGCCTCTTTGCGCTCGTCTGCACGATGGAGTCGAAGGCTGGGGACCGCCCTGCCGTCGAGTGGATCCTGGATGCGGTGACTGACGAGGTCCGGCGCGCCTGGCCCGCGTGCCCCAGGCTCGTGCGCGACGCCGAGGTGGAGCACCCACCGAGCCGGTTCGCGGGGCTCAGCTACCGGCTCGCCTCGAAGCCCGGCCTCCAGTGGGACGGCGAGATCGTCTTCCGTTCGGTGCATCCGTCCATGGCTGGAGTCCCCATCACTACCCAGGTGACGGTGGAGGAGCGCCCCGGCTTCACCCGCCTGGGCGTCCGCGTAACCGCCGACTACGGGATCGAGCATACCCGCGGCTACATCGGTGCGGGGCAGGCTCAGCCGGCCTTCCTGCAGGCGCTCAGGGGTCGCCTCACTCCTGCCTGGATGGGCGCGCCGCTTGAGGCCAGTCGCATTGGCAGGGGCGATGTGCAGGACTTCGTGAAGAGCGTGCTCGAGGCCCCGGCACGGGCCCACCCCATCGTGGTGCTCACCCCGCGCGAAGAAGGCGGCTTTACCCTCGACGCGGCCGACCTCGCGTGGGAGCTGCTGGGCCGGGCCCGGCTCTACGTGTTCGAGAGTCCCGACCTGACCTTCGACCTCACCGACGCGGTGGGGAGTCGCCACATGTCGTGCTTCGGGGGAGCGGCGCGGTGCTACTTCCCGGGGTGGTCGCGTCACGACGAGCCGTACGATCACCCACTCCTGCTCGCCGCGAGGATCGACGATCCGCTGCTCCGGGCGGCTTGGGTCGGCGAGGTCGGCATGTGGTTCGCGAGGCGCCAGGAGGTGCCGTCGGTTGTGCCCGTGGTCGTGCCGGAGGTCATCCCTCCTGCGTTGCCCGTGAACACCCCGACCGAGGTGCTGCGCCCCGCGGTCCAGGCCGCGGACGAGCCTGCGACCGCCACGGACAAGCCGGCCGACGTCCAGCCCGCCCGCGACGATGTGCCCACCTCCACATCCCACGAAACGACGCCCGAGACGCTACCCTCGGGACGCGAGGAAACCGCATCCAGGGTGGCCGAGCCGGCGCAGGCGACCCAGTACTCTGCGGCGCCTCCACCGGCGGACCCTTCCCCTGCCCTCGCCGAAATGGCCACTCAGATGACTGCGCTTACCGGCTTGGTCCGGGAGCTTTTGGCCGGCTACGGGCAGCTCGCCGGCGAGGTCGAGCGGCTCGGGACGCTCTCTTCGGTGCGGTCCTCGAGCACGAACGCCATTGAGCGGCGCCTGGGGCGCCTGGAGGACCTGCTTGAGGACTACTTCACGCTCCCCGCCGAAGCCGGTGCCGAAACGGTGGCACGCGCAGGGGGAGCCGGGGCGGACGGCCGAGCCGACTCCGAGGCACCCGATGACGGTCGCCTGACTCTCGTCGACGTCGTGACCCATGTCGCCGAGGTCCACGAGGATGCATTGGTGATGCTGGACTCGGCAGTGAAGGCCGCAGGGGAAAGCCCCTACGAGGATCCCGAGCGGGTGCGTGACCTCCTCTACGCCATGGCGCAGGTGGCGCGCAAGCGTCGGGACGGGGCACTCGGGACCTCGCTCAAGGAGGCCTTCGGGGGGCTCGGCATCGACTACCGAACCGCCATCGCCCAGAGCACCCCGGCCCGGCTACGGCAGCAGTACGCGTTTAGCACGCCCGACGGGGTGCCCTTCGAGGGAGAGGAGCACATCGTGCTCGGGAACACCTACAACCCGCGGCGCTGCCTGCGGATCTACTTTTCCTCGCGCGTGCCGGGCGAGGCCCGCTTCGTCATCGGGCACGTGGGGCGGCACTTCGAGGTGATGACGTCGACATGATGCAGGGACTGGGACGTCTGGCACATCTTGTCTGAGGGCCCTCCCCCGACGGGGTTCCACTACCTTCCCCCGGCAACTGCACCCGGCGGAGTGCCACACCCGGCCTCCCTCGCCCAATTCACATCCCGAAAACGAGACAGAATGCCGAACCTCTGGATGCTTCGTACGTACGCTCCGCAATACGATCCTTGGAAGCGCCCGATCTCCGAAGGAATGGAAGAGCCCTGGCTCGTCAAACCCGAGGACCACACCCTGATGGCCGACGGGGATCGCGCTCTTCTGTTCCTGATGGATCCTCAGGAGGCTTTTGGCAAACGAGGAAGAGTCGTCTTCGCAGTCGGGGAAATCTCGGTCGGCTCGGTCCCTTCTTCCACCAGCGCAAACCCGACACCCGCGAGCGCGGTGCTCGAGCGCAATCCACGCGGTGTGCAAAAGGCCGTACCCGTCAGCGTTCGGTATACCAGGATTCTGGACAGACCGACAGGATTCAAGACCATCGATCAGGCCATCCCGAGCACGGGTCTCCGCCCCCACTGGCTGAGGGACGCCGGCCGGCTCAGCACCGAGGTCGATCCGACCCACTGGGAGATCATCGAGCGGCTTCAGTCGTAGTCGGACCCGCGGGCCCCTGCACGCGACCGCCCGCGGATCGCCTCGGACCAACAGAACGCTTCTCCCCACCGGCCCCCGCCACAAGGGAGGGCCGCCGTACGCCTCGACCGGCCAAGACCTCCACATCGACCTCGCCCTGCAGGGCTGCCGCGTTCAGGCGCTCACGCTGGACCTCTCCCGCCCTGGTCCGATATCCGCCGGAAGCTGCTGGGGGTGCTGGGGTTGGGGTAGAGCGGGCGGCGTCGGACCACCGCCCTCGGCGGTCCATGCATGTTTGCCTCTCGGCGGGGGAAAGCAAAGAAGAATCTGGGAGTGCCACGCAACCTTGGGGTGGATCCTGCGCGAAACCGGGGCCGACTACCCGAGCCGTCGGGGCCACTCGATCCCAATCCCAGCGGTGGGCTGGATTTCTGGCTTTTCGGGGGTTATTTCCACTTTAGATTTGGGGGCAGACACGGACACGCACACGGACACGGTCTCGAGGAGGGATGGGGTCCCGAGATCAGTCAGCCGGGGCAGTGAAGGGACGGCAGAGTGAGGCCGCGCGAGTGCTCGTAGATATTCGGGCCGCGCAAGTAGCAAGACAGCTCAGTACACCCACTGAATTGTCAGGAAGGGCGTAATCAGGAGAAGGAGGCCAATGAGGGGAGCTATATTGGTTCTTGTGACTTGGTGGTCACTAGCGCCTGGGTACGGCGAGGCCCAGCAACCCGAAGCCGAGGTCCGGTGTGAGTATTCCGGGCGATTCCATTGTGACCGAACTGGCTGTGAGGAGCTTCCCTTCGAGGAAGACTTCATAATGTCTCCCCCACCAGAAGAGTTGCAGGTGCCAGGAGGTCTGAGCCTCCTCCATTCGACTCCGAAGGTTCGGGTTTGCGACACTGTACAATGTATACCGATTCCAGTATCTGCAGTCCTGAGCGGTGTAAGTCTGCATGTGTCAAGCGCTGGAGGCGGGTATATGTGGAGCTTCTTCTTGAGCTCCCAAGAGGTGGGCGACACCTACCGGGAACGCGTACGGCGAGGGGACTTCACCGAGGTCAGAAACACCTTCCGATCGACTACGGTGTCCTTTGGCAGCTGTCCTTGGTGACATCCCGGCGATTCCCTGCGGACCTGCC
>SLFU01000167.1 GCA_007124095.1 Gemmatimonadota bacterium | reverse complement strand
GCGGCTAGTCTCGGGACGGCGTCCACGTACGGTTGAAACGCTGGTTGCGGAGCTCCTCGTAGGAGACAAACTGCGGAGAGCTCGAGGCGGCCAGCGATGAACCGAGATCGTTGAGCGCCTCCGGATCGGTGCTTCCCCACTGACCCGTGTCCAGGCGCCGCACCATCGTCTCGACCGCAGCAGCGACCTCACCGACTTCGAATCCGCAATGCGTGGGATTCGCCGTAAACACCTCGCGATACAGCTCTTCCTTCCCGTTTTCCTGAATCAGCTCCAGATATCCTTCCGAAAGGGCCGGCATCACGATGTCATCACCGATGTCGTGCACCCGCAGCACCGGGACCTGCGGATCGCCCCATTGCGTACGACCTGGTTGACTCCAGTACTCAATCGCCACGCTGTCCGCCTCGACACGCGGTGCCGCATTGAGCGTCCGAAGATCGTCCTCGAGATCCGCTCCCGCCATTTCGTAGAGCTCCCGGACCGCTCGTTTGAGCGACTCGTTTCCGTTCTCGAAAAACTCTCGATAATCCACACCCGTATTCCACGAGAGCTGAGTCCGCCACTCGGAAGCTGCGCGCTCGAACATGTCCCTCACATATCCGCCCGGCCAATTGGTGAGCCTGTGCACCGTCTGATACATGGCGTATTGGAGTTCCTCAACATCGTCCAGATTCGGTCGTTCCGTGCCTGGAGTTACCCACGCCGGCCACTGACCGATCGTCACGGCAAGGGCAAGACGTGCCCGCCCCTCCGGGGTGCGCTGGGCAGCGTTGACCACCTCTTGCCATTGGGCAGTCAGCCTTTCATGTCTGGGACGAAGTCCTGGTAGGTCCGGGAGATTGACGATCGTGAGCTCCGGAGCGAGGAGCGTCTGAAGGACGAACCAGCCATCCAGCAGATGGTTCTGATACCAGACCGGGGTGTGGGGACCATATGCGATGCCAGCATCAATTCGATCCGAGAACTGTTCAGCGATCGCCAGTGTGACGTGGCCGCCTCCCGAGCATCCGTACTGGATCACGGTCTCGGGGGTGCCGATATGCTCCAGGAAGAAGTCGTGCACCGTCTCAAGGTGACGGATCTCCCTTACAGGATCATAAAAACCTGCGTATCGACGCTCGTGCCGTGCCGTTCCGGCCAACGCATATCCTTCATTGAGCAGGTAGAAGCTGAGAGGCGTGTCTCTCGCCCATCCGGCGATGTCAAGATCACGCAGCAGGACACCGTTCCAGTTCGACGGAACCCTGATGATCCACTCGGTTCCATCCCCAAGAACGCCATCCAACTGTCTGAAATCAGCTCGCGAGGCCCGCTCACTGACCCACTCCGTCTGCGCGGCGAGATCACGACCGGTGAAGGCCGCGAGACCTATCAGGAGGACACCGACAAGGCACCAGACCCCACCCTGCCGTCGCAACGCCGTCGGGGATGTGCTTCGCCTTGCTCGCTTCATCATCTGCTCCTTTGAATGCGCCCTCTTCCGATCGTTGCGCCGATGGGTCTAGATCCGCAGTAAACGGTTGACCTTGATCACCAGTCCGCGGTTGGACAGCTCCGAGAAGCGATCGAGCACGGCCATGTTCCGATCGTCCGTGTAGACGATGAAGAGCTCGCTGCCCGGGGCGTACTCCCAGCGGAAGCGGAGGTTGCTCCCGAGGGTCTCCGTATTGGTGTTGTACTGGACGAGCCCGCTGAAATACATCCGCGGGCTGAAGCTGTAGTTGACCCGCGTAACGGCCAGGTGGGTCGCGAAATTCCCCTCGGGATGCTCCACCCAGTTGAAGGAGACGCCGGGCTCGAGAGAGAGCTGCGGCCGGATCCCGATGCGGCCGCGATCGAAGCTGACCGAGGTCCGCTGCCCGCCATAGTATCCGCCGTACTGAACGTTCAGGTTGCCGGAATAGGGGCGATGCAGGCCGAAGTTGTAACCAATCTCGTACTGGCGGTCGGAGTACTGTCCGGCCGGGATCGTCACACCGCCGGGGATGGTGAATGGTCGACCGAGGGCCTCGTAGACGTCGGTGAAGGTGGCGGTGAACAGATCGCTGTTCTCCAATTCGGTCCGGAAGTCGAGCTGGCGGTCTCGCGTCTCGACGATGCCCGTACGAGCGTTCGTGATGTAGCTGAGGTTTCCCTGGAAGGTGAACTTGCGCACGGCCTCGAGCGACGCGGGTCGAGGACTGAAGCGCCCGGAGGCGAGGCTCTGCCGGAAATCGGCGCGGCGGAGGAAGCCCATCTCGGGGTTGAAGTGGGCGCCGACAAGCAGATGGTCGAGGCCGAGCCCCCAGCGGTCGGCATCGTATGCGAAACGGGCAAGATAGCTGTCGTTCTCGCCCTGCATCCCGGGGGTCTCGGTGCGGGCGTAATAGCCCACCAGACTCATGTCCTCGAAGAACACTAACGAGGCGTCGCCTCCGTACGTCCGATTGGCGCCGTCGGCGTCGAGCGAGTTGGAGCGGTCGGCGAAGAGCATGCCGACGCTGCTCCGTTCGAGTACGTCCCTCCGGAGGCGGAGGACGTTGAAGTTGGTGGTGGGTACGCCCAGCGTGCCCACCGAGCCGGTCTGAACGCTGAGCGCGCCCACGTCGAACGGGCCCGCCTTCCCGGTCACCCGCGCTCCTCCGCGGATCGGCACCGGCTCCCCGTCGTGCAGCCCGATCCTGCGGCTGAAGAACAGAACGGGCGTGTTCGGGGTCGATGCGCCGCCACCGCTGCCGGGCCTGAGCGCGAAGCCGAAGATGCCGCGACCTTCCAGGAAGAAGTCACGCTTCTCGGGAAAGAGGATGTCGAAGCGCGTCAGGTTCACCTGCTGCTCGTCGACCTCGACCTGGGCGAAATCGGTGTTGTAGGTGAGGTCGAGCGTAAGGTTCTGCGTCAGTCCGTACTTCACGTCGAGCCCAACGTCGGCGAAGGGGTCGGTGTTGAGCCCGACTTCGTCCGCGCGCTCGGTGCGCAGCCCAAAGGTGGCGTAGGGCTTCGCCTCGAGGTTCCGGCTCGGCGGAGGCGCTTCGATTCCGGCCAGCGTCCCGAACGCCGAGACGCGGAAGATCCCGAGCGAGCCCGGTCCGGCCGCCGCACGAGAGACGGGCGTCAGATGCGCCCATTCGTTCTTGTGGCGGATCACCCGGCGAAGCTGTATGCCCCAGACCTGCTCCGAGCCGGGCCGGTAGCGGAGCGACTTGAAGGGAATCTCCATTTCCACCGTCCAACCCCCGTCGAACCGCCCGGTACGGGCATCCCAGACGGGGTTCCAGTCAGGGTTGAAGTTCCCCTCGTTCGTGATGGAGAAGTCCGCCATGGCGCCGAGCGCGTTCGCGTAGAACGTCACGGCGTTCCGACGGTCGTAGAAGGTGTCGAGCACGACGCCGAAGGTGTCGTTCTGCCGGAGCTGAGTCGTGTTCCGCCGCATCTCGTTGGCAATCCACTCACTCTCCGGCGCCGAGTCCCATACGCGGGCCGAGACGTAGATATTCTCGTCGTCGAAGCCGATCCAGACCTCCGTCTCCTCGGTCGCCGGGGCTCCCTCGTCGGGCAGGCTCTGAATGAAGCCGGTGATCGGGGGCACGGTGTGATACCACTCCTCGTCGAGCTGCCCGTCCAGCGTGGGACGCTCCGTGAGGCGCACCGCCCGCAACGTCGCCCCACCCCGCTCGTCGCGGCTCATCACTTCGGGTGGAACGGGCGGAGGCGGGCCGATGATGCGAACGCCGCCATCCGACGACTCCTGAGAGGACAACGGGTTGGCCAGCACAAGAGGGACGGCGGCGAGCAGGCAGAGGCCGAGCGCACGGTGCAGGTTCATCGAATGGGGGCAGGGTGGGGGATAGGTCGACGAGAGGGCCTGGATGAGGCCCAGAGGTCCTTGCGGATACTGGCGCCCGGGGAAGCGCTTCGTCAAGATCGAGAGCTCCTTTTCGGAGGAGCACACGGCGACCCCCGCGGGCGACCCGGTGGAGGACCTCCGGAGCTCGCACGCGATCTCGCCAGTCCCTATTCGATCCGAAAGATCTCGCGGTGCCCACCCGTCGTGAGCTCGGCATAGCCCTTCATCGTCTCTCCGATTTCCGGGTGTTTGCTCGTGATCCGGGCCATGTCCATGTAGGTGTTGAGATCCTCTACCTCACTTTCGACCACAACCGTCCAGAACCCGGCCGATGCATCCGTCAGCACCCGCAGGCTCTGCACGAGGCCGGCCTCTGTCATCGCCGGTCCCGCATTCTTGAATTTTTCCGCGAGTGCTTTGGACTGACCCGGTTTCGCCTGGAAGACATTGCGAACGAGGTACATGATCCCTCCTGGATCCGAATGGGCGGGGAATCCTGCTGACCCCCTGGGCGTGCTGACCCCCTGGGCGTGGGGAGCGAAGGTATGGCGGGGCACTTTTGGGGGCAACCGGAGAGAGGGAGGGCCTCAGCCCGGCACACGTCTATCCATAGCCCGTCGGACCATAGCCCGTCGGAGGCTCAGGCTCTGCGGACTTGAGCCAGGTGGGGGCGCCTCGGGGCCAGCTCGTCAGGATCTGCTTGAGGCGAGGCAGGTCCGGAGGAACGAAGGAGTTGCCGGCCATCCAGAGTCGGGCGGACTCGCGGAGCCGAAGGTACATGGCCCTGGCGACATTGCGAAGGCGCGAGGGCTCGCTGGCCCAGCGGGCGCGTGCGGCGATGTCCTGAAGGTCGT
>SLFU01000185.1 GCA_007124095.1 Gemmatimonadota bacterium | reverse complement strand
TTTACTTCTCGGACCGGGGCGACGCCTGGCGGGCCCTGCCCCTGGCGCGCCTCTCCCTGGGTTGGACGTTCTGAATGGGGAGCCCTCGCCCGGGCTTCAGCGCCACCCCGCAAATAGCGGAGTGGTTTTGTTTTACGACAATGGGCCTGGGTAGACTCGAACTACCGACCTCACGCTTATCAGGCGTGCGCTCTAACCACCTGAGCTACAGGCCCTCGGGTGGCCCAAAAAGCTAGCCGTGCTCCCGGGGCGGTTCAACCCCTGCGCCATCCTGCTCGAACTCCACCCGCCCTCGGCCCGAGGTGAAATCGGCGACCGCCTCGCGGAGCCCTTCCACCTCCTTCCGGGGGAGCCGCGTGCTCAACTCCAGCCCCGAGCCGTAGCTCTCCTCGCGGTCCCTGGCATCCAGCTCGTCCAGGAGGCGGTAGAGGGAGTCCATTGCGGCGAAGGGGACATCGATCCGGACCCGCACGCGATCGACCCTTGCCGCCGTGGGGAGGGACTCGAGGGCCGAGACGACCTGTCCCGAATAAGCACGGCTCAGTCCCCCCGTTCCCAACTTCACTCCGCCGAAGTAGCGTGTGACCACCGCGACGATCTCCCCGACCCCGGAATGCAGGAGCGCGGTGAACATCGGTCGGCCCGCGGTTCCGTGCGGTTCCCCCGCGTCGCTCATTCCGATGTGGCCCGTGTCCCCCGGGGGGCCGGCGACGAAGGCCCAGCAGTGGTGGGTCGCGTCCGGGAACTCCTCTTGCACTGCGCGGATTACGGTGTGCGCCCCGTCGGGATCGGCGGCTCGAGCGAGCGTGGTGAGAAACCGGCTCCGGCGCACTTCTCCCACCACCCGGTGCCTTCCGCTCGGAACCGGGTAGCCGGAGTCTCGCTCGGGGCCTGGAGGGTCCGTCACTTTCCTCCCTCGACGGGCGGACCCCCTCCGGCCGGGTCGACTCTCCAGAGGTCGATGCCCGTGGGTTGATGCTGGAGCTCGATCGATGCCACCCGTTCCAGCCGCTCAAGGTCGAAGACGTCCATCGTGCCCCGAACAGCGCCGATCGACTCGTTCGAAACGAAGGCGTAGCGGCTGTCCGGGCTGATCACGACTCCGTGCGTGATGGGTCGGGTGGTTTCCAATTCGGCGAGCTCCTGGCCGGAGTCGAGATCGAATACGGCGATTGCCTGATTCCCCCGGAGGCTCACCACCAGGCGGCGCCCGTCCGGGGAGCTTTCCAGGTTGTACGGGGCCTCTCCAGTGTCAAACCGGCGCGTCACCGACCATGCGTCCACGTCGATCTCGATTACCTGGTTTCTCGCATTGCAGGCCACGTAGACGAATCGGTTCGCCCGCTCCCCCTGCCCCGCTGCGACCCAGGTGGGCGAGCAGATCTCAGCCTGGCCGGCTACCCCCATCGCGTGGAGCTCGGCTTCTTCGTCTTCGTCGTCATGGTCGTGCAGATGATCGGTCCTTCCGGCGAGGTGGTGATCTTCACGGTCTCCCTGATCGTCGGGGTCGAGGAGCCCCTCCTCGCCCGGTCTGAGGAGGAACCGGTTCGAGATGGAGAAGGAGCCGAGGTCGAGCTCCACGAGCTGGTCGGAGTGCATGCAGACGTGGTAGTGACGGGTCCCGGAGGCGTTCGTGCGACTCCCGTGCGGCATGACGCAGCTCACCACGCGGGTCACCTCGGTCATTTCGGGGACGTAGACGACCGACAGATCGGAGGGGACCCTGTCCCCGTGCAGGTTGAAGTTGACGACGAGAACAAACTGCCCGTCGGGGGTCGTTCCCAGGGAGGCCGGAAAACGACCGAGGGGAATGCGTGAGACCAGGCGGTCGCTTCCGGCTTGGAACTTCCAGAGCCAGCCGTCGGGCGTGCCGTGCGCGAGCGTAACGTACCAGTGCTCCCCGCTCGGCGAGACGGCGAGGCCGTGGGGGGCGTCGGTGTCGGCAGGCATGATGCCCACACGGATCTCGCGCTCGACGCGCGCCCCTTTCGCGGGGACGAAGACCACGCGGCTCACGATGTCGGAGGACTCGTTGGCTACGTAGAGCCGGTACTCCAGCCCAGGGGGATCCGCGGCGTCTTCGGCATCCCCTGATCCGAAACCCCCGCTCGAGGCGCATGCGGCCGAGACGAAGAGGAGTCCCAGGAGGACCCAGCCGTTCCCAGACCGAGCGACCACCGTCCCTCCTCGCGACCCGGGGCTCAGGGGATCAGGGGGTCCGAGGACCCGGGCTCCAGTCGAACCACCCACAGCCCGGAGTTCAAATCCGAGACGAAGATGTTCTCCCGGTAGGGCTGGGGGCCCCATGCCATCGGAGAATTGGGGGTGTAGCCTTCGGGGTGTCCGGTCGGGAACCAGGACACTTCACGCCCCTGGCGGTAGAGGTCTCCGCGGAGTTCCCCCGAGATGTCCACCACCCTCAAGCCGCCCTGATAGTATGCGACGTACAAACGGTCGTCGGTGGCCCAGAGGTTGTGGGCTCCAGCTTCCGGCACCTCGTAGCGTCCAACCTCCACAGGGTTCTCGGGGTCGTTCATCGACAGAACATGCACGAAGCCCCGAGGACCGTCCTCATGGAGGCCCGCCCGTGAAACGCACTCCTCACACCCGAATATTTCATCGCCGACGAAGAGGTAGTCGTGCCCGTCGGAGTTCCGGTAAGGAAAGGCGACATGCGTGTGCCCCTCGGGGTATTCATAGGATGAGATGACCACTGGCTCCGTGGGGGTGCCTCCCCAGCGTCCGTCTCCCACGTCGAGGATCCAGACCCCGTCGTCCCAGTAGGAGGCGTAGCCGATTCCATCGACCACCCAGAAGTCGTGCAGGTACTTTCCGGGCCGATCGATCCCCCAGCGCCCCACCTCGTGGGGAGCCGTCGGATCCGAGAGATCGATGATGTGCACGTCGAGCGTCCCGTTGTGCACTGCGTAGACCAGATCGCCTGCGATGAAGGTGTTGTGGACACCACCGGTCAGACCCTCGGTGTAGGTCGCGAGAACTTCGGGGTGCGCGGGCTCCGTCAGGTCCAGGATGACGATCCCATTCCTTCGGTCCGACGCCCCTTCGCGGGTGATGACCGCGAGGGACGCGTCATCGTTGACCTTCACGTCGTTGACGACTCGGGCATCTACGACCACCGAGTCCGTGAGCACGGGCCGCGATGGCTCGGTCACGTCCCACGCGAACATCTTCTGACCACCCGCGTGGGTTCCGATATAGGCGTAGTCCCGTCCGTCGCGGCCTTGGAAAACCCAGAGGTCTGAGGTAGGGGTATGCGAAACCAGTCCCAGTCCGACCTGCACCGCTTCCTCCCGCACGTCCCTGGCCCTCGCTTCAACTACGGCGCTTGCAGAGACATGGCCGGTGCTCGCGACCACCTGGTAGTTGCCCGGCCTTTCGGCGACGAAGGCCCCGTCCTCGTAGACCGCGGCGCCGAGATCGGACCGGATCCCCTCCCCACTCACGGAATAGGTCAGCAAGATGTCCTCGACGGCTCGTCCGTCCTCCGTCCTCGGCACCGCGCGAAACGGGACCACGTCCCCGGTGCGGACGGACCCGCTCGCCGGGGAGAGCTCGATCGAGTGCACCGGATTCTCCCGGACCTCGACGACATGGGCAACGGACACCCCCTCCGCGGAGACGTCGAGGGTGGCCCGGCCGGCGCGGTGCCCGCGCACGAAACCGCCCTGGCTCACCGATGCGATTTCCGGATTTCGGCTCCTCCATTCCAACTCGATTCGGGAGCGGGTGGTTCCGTCCTGCGTCAGGGCCCGGACATCAAACGGTACGGCCGTCCCCTCGTAGACTGACAGGGTGGGCGGAATCACCTCGAGCGAGGTGACCGGAGCTCCCCGGACGACTACACGCTTCGGGAAGATTCGCGGCGAGGGATTTCCGCCGTCTCCGGGCGCCATCACCGCGAAGAGCAGCTCCGTGTCCCCCTCCTGATGGCCAGTGATTCGGCCCCCATCCATCGTGGCCGTCCGGCCCTGAAGCGGGGCGGAAAGGAGGGCCGCTCCTTCCACCGCCACACCGTCGGCGTCGACCGGGGTCGGGTCGAGGTCCGAGAGGCTCACAGTCTCTCCGACTTCCAACTCGATCGGATCCCGAGTGAGGCGGATCTCGGCGACCCGGTCGCCGGCGAGGAGCTCCGGAGTCGGTTCGGGGGCTTCCGGCGCGGGTCCCTCCAGGGCGGCGGCGTCCGGCGGCGCGGTGCCGGGTTCCGGGCCTGGCGCGGAGGCGGGAGGGCCGCTCGACGCGCATGCAACGGAGGCCAACACAAGGACGAGGGCGAAGGTCCAGGGCCGAAGGGTCACGCTCCTACGCTCCGATTGTGGGGATGAGATTCGGACCACCGAGATGAGTGCGGGCACCCCCGAAAGGGCCCCTCGCCCGGATCGACGGCCGGATTGACGGATCGACCGTCCCCGGGTGGGGCCCTTCGCGAGCGGGGGAGCTATGCCTCCCTCATTTACACCGAAGCGAACGGGGCGGATCCCCGGGCTTCGGGCCCTTTGAGCTTTGCAAGTCTTGGAGTTTTGCAGGTCTTGCAAGTTCTGCCGAGCTAGCTCTCGTCCTCCTCCTCCCAGTCGTCGTCCTCCTCGTCCCAACCGTCCTCGTCCTCGCCCTCTTCATCGTCCTCCTCGTCCCAATCGTCCTCCTCCCACTCCTCGTCGTCCCAATCTTCTTCGAGAGCACTCGCGGCCCTCCCTC
>SLFU01000115.1 GCA_007124095.1 Gemmatimonadota bacterium | reverse complement strand
GGAGCTCCCAGGGAAGCACCTCCCCGTGCTCCGCCGTACGGGCCCGGAACCACTCGAAGGCGGCGAGCCGGTACGGCAGATCGGGGATGGAGCCACCGAAGGCGAACATGGGATGAGGGTAAGTCCGACCCTTCGCGAATGCGAATGGGAAGCCAGACGGTGGGTCAGACGCGCCGCTCCGGCCCCCGGAACACCTCGCGACGATGCCATGTCAAGTGCTGCTCGGCCGGGCGCTGGTCCGGTTGTTGGGGACCCTCCAGCGGTCTGCCGTGGAAGCTGAGGAGCCAGTCCTGGAGCGCGTTGCCACCTACGGCTCGTTGTGACACGACGACGTGGACGGGCTCCTCGTCAGGTGCAGCCGAATCCGACGCCAGCGTGAAGGCACCGCGATCGAAGAGCCGGTGGTGCATGGCACACAGGGCAATCCCGTTCGACTCCTCGTCCGGACCGCCTACCTGCTTCCACCGGATGTGGGCCGCATCCAGCGCCATGGGGACCGTGCCGAGGCGGAGGTCGAAGCGGCAGACGCCGCAACGATACTCCCACGCGATGAGGATCTTCTCACGAAAGGCAGGATCACGCACCCTGCGTTCCACCGTCTCCCACCCGGGGTCGATGCCGACAGCCGTGAGGATCTCATCATGGAGAGACGATGGGAAGTTCTGCTCGAGCAGAAGCTTCACCGCCTGCCGCCGGAGTCGAGCGTTAGACTCAAGCAGCGCGTGAATCTCGGGGGTGAATCCGGCTTCCACCCCTTCTTTCATGAGTTGGGACCGGCTCGGATCCACGGTCCGACGCTCGCGCAACTGGAGGGGAGGCGGCCAGGCCACCTGCCAAATTCCGTCCCGCTCCAACCGCCAGAACGGGTATTCGGGGTGATGCTGCTTCCTCGGCGGACCGAACTCCTCCAAGAGACGGTCCAGCGGCTCCGCCGCCTCGTGGAACGGGACCAGGCGCCGCTCGCCGCGTTCGATCCGGGCGAGGGCGAAGAGGAGGACCAAAGGCTTGTGAGGTGCCCGCTCCCCACCCCGACGCCAGACCTGGAGTTGTTCGAGGCGGAAGAGGAAGTCATTCGGATCGATGGGCCTGGTCATGCTGGCTCGCCTCACTCAGACCCCCGTTTCCTCAGCTCTTCAAACAGTGACTTCATTGATTCCGGCTGAATGCGGGAAAGCGCAGATCCCGATGTGCCGACATGGACATGGGCAGCTTGGCCGTGCACAATCTTCCTCTGCGAACCCGCCGGATCCCTCTGGCCATCTCTGCCTCCGCCTGGCCCGTCACCCCCTGAACCGATTCTCATTATGCCACCGCAGGAGTTCCGGATCCGGGTGCCACCGCTCCTCTCGGGGCACGTGGACGGTTCGACCGTGCAGGGTAAGGTATGACTCGCCGTCGTCGAAGTCTTCCCGCATCCGTCCACTGGCCTCGACCCGCAGCTCCGGAGTGATGGTCAGGTAACCCGCATCGAAGAGCCGGTGAACGTCCGAGCGCAGCAGGACCCCGTTCCGGATGGAGTGCTTTCGTACGTCTGCAAACGGCCGGATGTGCGCGGCGTCCAGAGCCGGCAGGGCACGCTCCGCGGAGACGGCGCACGCCCGGCCATAGAAGTCCCGAATCATCGAGCTGAAAGTTCCCTGGCCGATGCGGTGGGGGCGTTCCTCCGGGTCTCCGACTCCCCCGAACTCTTCGGAGGGCGCTTCCCGCACGCGGTCCGTCGACACCCGGTCGGCGGTGAGGCGCTCAATGACCTCATCCCACAGTCCTTTCCCCGGTTGCACCCGCAGGTCGTACGTGCGTCCGCGAACGATCTGCGGGCTCCACCCCGGAGGTCCGTCGATCCAGTTCTCCTCATCCCAGAAAAACGGCTCGGCCAGGAGGATGCATCCGATTGTGTAGTCCTCCCACGGGCGGGGCACCTCCCTCCGCAGGCGACCGATTCGGGCCCGCACGTCCTCCAGGGTGGGCGCCCCGTTCTTCTCGCCGAAGGCGTCCCAGGCCAGGCTGATCGGCACCTCGGTGTAGTGGCTGAAGAAGCCTCCGCCGGCGACCGCGTCCCACGGGCTCTTCAGCTTGAACAGCAGGGGCTGGCCGCGCTCGAGGACCCTGAAGCTCCCTCCCCAGGGGTTCGGCATCCAGAAATTGACCTCGTCCACACCCTCCTTCGCGGCCCTGGACGCGAGGAAGTCGAACCAATCCCTGTCCGTTGGGGCCACGAACGCGTTCATCGCAGGCCCCTCCTGATCGGCGCCGGCACGCGAATCATCCCTCGTCCTTCCCGGAGTCCGGAAGCGTCGCCCGCCCCCTCACCCGCTCAGGCGGGAACCGCTCCTCGTTCCGGTCGATCTTCCTTCGCACTTCGGCGGCCACGTCCACATCGAGCACGTCGGCCAGCCGCAGCAGATAGATGGCCACGTCCGCGATCTCCGAGCCGAGCTCCTCCACCGAGCCCGCATCCCGGGCCAGGGCCGCGGCCTCCTCCGGGGTGAGCCACTGGAAGTGCTCCACGAGCTCCGCAACCTCCACGGACAGGGCCATGGCCAGGTTCTTGGGGGTGTGGAACTGCTCCCAGTCCCGGGCGCGAGCGAAGGTCCTGAGCCGACCCGCCAGCTCCTCCAGCTCACCCCGGCTCATAGTCTGCGCCTCCCTCCGCCGCGCGGCCCGGGCCGGACCACGGGTCTCGTCGGCCGTACCCGTGGTCGAACCGGCTCTCCACGAAGGTCCGAGTGTCCTCGTCCATGAAGTGGACGAAGCACCCCTTGAGCCCCCGACTGAGCAGCACCCGGTACGTGTTCTTGACGAGGTCGGTGAACGCCTCCGGCGAGGTGCCCCGCTTGAGGCCGCCGTCGTGAGAGGCGGCGGGCCGCCCCTCCCACCCCCGCCGCGGCCGGTAGACGAGGTCGGGGCCGAACATCACGCCGATGTAGTCGAACTCGAATCCCTGCGCCGTATACACGCAACCCACTTGGTCCAGCCCGCCCTCCTCGTTGGCCCAAAGGTGCGACTTCGGGATCCCCGGGGCCAGTCGCCCCGAGTTGGGTTTGGCGTTCCAGGCCCGCTTCCAGCTCCCGATGCGCACGTCCTCTTCCAGGGTCCCGTCCGGGCGAGGCTCGGACCAGGGCCAGCAGTACCCGGCGGCGAGGCGGGCGGAATCGCCCTCCTCTGCTTTCCCTCGGATCATGGCCTCGAGGACTTCGGGAGAGTCCACGATCCGGAACTCGAAGTCGTCGTCGCCCGTCCACAGCGCATTGGCCGTCCGCCGGATGCCCAGGGTGTTTTCCACCCACCGCACGAACCCGTCCGAGCCCCCGCAGCGAAACTGCACGTCGAGCTCATACTCGAAGAGGCGGGCGCCTCGCGCCTCGGCCGCTTCCAGGATCTCGTCGCTCTGCCCGATCTCGTTGCGGCGGACGACCTGCAGGTCGTCGATGAAGAAGATGGAGACCCGGGCCACGGAGAGGAGCTCGTCGATCTGGGGACGGCCCGGGTCCTCAGCCTTCCGCTTGGTCCACCGGTTCCATGAGTGCTCCCGGATGCGGTGCGCCTCGTCGCAGATGAGGACGTCCAGCTCGTTCTCCTCGGCGTTCAGGTAGCTGTTGAAGTACTTGAACTGCTCGGCGGCCCGGGATCCCACCACCTTCCTCACCGTCTGGGTGAAGGCGGATGAGCCGGTGGCGTGATGCGTCAGGTAGCCGGCCTCCGAGAGCTCGGCCACCAGGTTCAGGGCGAGCACCGACTTGCCCGTGCCTGGCCCGCCCCGGACGACGAACACCGCCTTGTGGTCCACCTCCCGGGCCTGAGCCGCGTGTGCCACGATGGAGTTGAACACCACCCGTTGCTCGTCCAGGAGCACGTAGGCGGGCTCGTTTCGAATCATCCGGGCCGTGTGCTCCAGGAGCTTCTTGTGCGGGCGGTACCGGCCTTCCCGCACCGTCCGCAGGATCTGTTGACCCCGGCCGCCGCCGATGCGGTCGTCGAGGTACTGCACCAGATCGTCCACCCGGTCTCCGGCGAAGAGAGGGTACACGCCCAACAAGTTCGCATGCCGGTCCGACATCAGCTCCGAGCCCTCGTCGAAGAGGAAGTCGTGCAGGTAGGAGCACGCGTCGAGGCGAACCCCGCCGGGATGGAAGCTCGTGTGGGCGTCCACCAGGTACTGCCGGTACTGCCCCACCTGGGCCGAGGGATGGAGCACGTCCCGCATCCGCCCGCCGTAGCGCACCCCCACGCACTCGGGCACGTCGGACGGCTCGACGTGGTCCCACTGCTTGAGCTCCACGATGACCGCCGACGGATCTCCGTCGGGCCCCTTACCGGTAAGCATGGCGTCCAGGCGCCGGGAGCTCAGGGGGAGCTGGTACTCGAGGAGGAGGCCGTGGTCGGTGAAGCCGCCGAGCCGGATCGCTCCCTCCAGGGCCCGCAGAGAGTTGCGCCAGGCTCGTTGCTCCGAGTCCGGCGGCTCGTAACCGTAGTGCTCGAAGAAGGCTCCGCGCAGCTCCTCCGCGATCCGGTTCTGCTGCGACTTCTCCAGGAAGTCTGTCGTGGGGCCGTGGTAGAGTTCGGGCATGGCCCGTTCAGAGTGCCCCGCACCTTGCGGCCACCGCAAGGCCGAACGGCGGTCTCCCTGCCGAATTTTCTGTTCCGCTTCCCCCCTCGAGCTGCGTAAACTGGTCTCATCGTTGTCCGCTCCAGCCCGCGCGCCCCTCTCCCCGCCCGGGCAAG
>SLFU01000233.1 GCA_007124095.1 Gemmatimonadota bacterium | reverse complement strand
TATCGGGACTTCGGGGAGGCGTGGGATCCGGCGGTTGGGTTCGCCCAGCGGACCGGATTTCGTCGGCACCAGCCTACCCTCACCATCGCTCCCCGTCCGCAGCGCTGGAGCTCCATTCGCCAGACGGAGCACCAGATTTATTTCGAGTACCTCACCGACATGAACAACCGGCTCCTGACCCGGAACGTAGATCTCACCTTTCTACGGGTAAACTTCGAGAGCGGGGATCAGTTCGCCATCGAAGGGGGGCGCGGGTTTGAGCGACTGGAGCAGAGCTTCAACGTGCATGAGGACGGTGATCAGGTGGTGACCATCGAGCCCGGTGACTACGATGCCTGGAACTGGTCGGTGGGATTCCAGACCGCGGGACGACGCACCCTCTCCGGCACGGCGGTCATCAGGCAATCAGACTTCTGGTCGGGAGAGAGGAGCCAGGTCGAGCTCTCCGGGACGGTGCGTCCTCGCCGGGGCGTGGATCTTTCCGCCGATTACGAGCGAAACGAGGTGCGGCTTCCCCAGGGCGACTTCGACACGAACCTGATCCGGCTCTCCTGGTCCTGGGGATTCAGCCCTCTTGCCGGGGTCATTGGTAGCATTCAGTACGACGACGTGACCAATGTCATGGGCCTCTTCGCCCGTGCCCGTTGGATCGTCCGACCCGGAAGCGACATCTTCTTCGTGTGGACCCACAACTGGCAGAACGAGGTGTCCAGGCTCCTGGACAGGGAGTTCACGACATTGTCGCGCGGTGGTGCCCTCAAGGTGAATTACAGCTACCGCTTCTGATCCGCAGTGGAGCGGGCGCGCCATCGTCCAGGATCCCCTGAAGCGCGGCGATGTCCTCGAACTCGGAGGTAAGCACGGTACCGCTCGGGGTCGCAATCCCGGTGGGGGCGTCGACGGTCCCCATCGGGATCACCCGCTCTTCGCGCTCGTGGTGGCCCTCGGTGATCCTGCTGCATTGCGCATCTGCGTCCCGCACGGCGTCGCACACGCGGGGGGCTCAATCACGCGCACCACAACCAATTCCGCCAAGCTGGCGATCGTCTCGGGTGCGTGTGAGGCGAATGTGGGGAGTGGCACGTCGAGGTCGTCCGCATCCGTGACCAGGGCGAGGAAGGTGTCGGCGAGCGGGCCGGAGGATTCGTACACGAGCTTCGGGTTGTGACCCCGCCGGTGCACCTCGATCTTAGGAAAATGATCCCGCTTGAATCCCTCGGCTACGATCACATCTCGATCATCGAAGTGCCTCCGAACAAGGTCCTCGAGGTGGGGCTCACCTCCCTCATCCCATTCGCCGAGGAGCGCGAAGCCTTCCGGACCCGTCAGGAGCACCGGGTCGGCTCCCCCTTCGTGCGTTAATCGCCATGAGTCGGTTCGCGGGTGATCGAACTGAAATCCGTGTCCGTGCTTCACCGCACCAACTCGGTATCCTCGACGACGGAGTTCGCGGACCAGGCGGACTGAGACGCCGGTTTTTCCGGTGTCCTTGTACCCCACAACGCAGACGATCGGAGGGAGCGGCGATTCGGGCCAGACAGGGATTGGATTATGGTTCATCGGGTCGACTCCAGGGCCAGTGTGGCCTCCATGGGCGACGGGCTCCCCGAGGGCACCAGGGACTCGATCGAGGAGGGGCCCGCCGCCATTGCTTCGAGCAACCTCAGCTCCACCTTCGTATTCGCGCTTCGAAAGGCGGTTGCCGGCTCACACACTTGGGCGAGGTGCGCCGGAGGAATTCGACGCGCCCCCAGGACGGAGAGCAGAGCCCGAAGCGACCGTTGTCCCGCGAGGAGTCGACGTTCGACCTCGTCCAGGCACCCGGTTCGGTACCACGCGCAGAGGGGCTCTACCCCTTTCGGGCCCGCCGCCGGAACCACAGCGAGGGCATCAGAGGCGAGGCCCTCCTGGCCGACGAGGGACAGGAGCTCCGGCGAGATCAGGGGCATGTCGCAGCCGAACAGGATTACCCCCTTCATTTCGCGGCGGAGGGCCTCGAAGAGAGAGGCGTGCAGCCCGGCCAACGGCCCCGCGTCCGGGACACGGTCCCGGAGGATATCACACTCGACGGTTGATGCGATTTCCGGGTCACCGGTGACGACCACGACCTCCTCACACATGGCTTCGAGCATGCGGACGGCTCGTATCACCAGCGGTTCACCCAGGAAGGGCGCACGGGCCTTGCAGCCCCCGAACCGTTCCGCTCTGCCTCCCGCGAGCACGGCACCCAGCCGACGCTCTCCTGGCAGCATTTCCTTTCTCTCCCCTGCGTCGTAACTCATGCGCCAATTACCTCCATTCCGGATTTGAGGAGCTCGTCCTCGACTTCGGGCCGGGGGATCTCTACTGCAACCCGCGTACCCCTTCCGGGCGTGCTGTCGATCTCGACCTGGCCACCGACGTGGGCGGCACGCTCCTCCATTCCGAGTAAGCCCAACCCCCCTTCTTCCCCGCCGGCCCTTGGTTCGGCTCGATCGAACCCGCAGCCGTCGTCTTCGATGGTGATGCGCAGTGCGTCGTCGCGCTCCTCGAAGGTGACCTTGACCTTTGTTGCCCGGGCGTGCCGCTGTGCATTGGAGAGCGCCTCTTGCACGATCCGGTATGCAGCCAACTCGCTCTGGGGCGACGGGGAAGGATGGCGGGCTCCAGACGCCTCACGGCGTTCCACCTCGACCTCGATGCTCGATCGCTCCCTCATCTCCCGAGCGTGGACCTCAACGGCGGTGAAGAGTCCGAGTTCGTCCAGGGCCGGAGGACGGAGGCCCCGCGCGATGCGCCTCAATCCCTCGACCGTTTGGAGAAGTTCGCCATGTGCCTGATCGATCTGCCCGGCAGCCGGATGACCTTTCAGGCGCTCTCGGGCGAATCCCAGCCTCAGGGCGACGGCGACCATTCGCTGTGCCGTGTCGTCGTGCAGTTCTCTCGCTATACGCCGTCTCTCATCTTCCTGGACACGAAGGGATCTGGCGGAAAGCTCTCGAAGCCGTTCCCGATTGGCCGCCGCTCGATCCAGCATCTCGTTAAAGCTTCCGATCACCCGTTCGAGGTCCCGGTCCGCGAGCGGGGACACAGACGCGCGGCGGGACGGGTGGCCAGCGTTGATCTCGACGACGGCGTCTTCCAATTCCGTCAGGGGCGAAAGCGCGAGGCGGACGAGCAATCCATTCACCCCGAGCGACAACAGGAGCACCGCGATGCCCAACCCGGTCCACACCGCTGCACCTGATGGTCCGATGTCCGCGGGAGTCCACGTGACCCGACTTAACCAGAATGTCGTGGCCATCGCCGCCGTGACGATCGTCAGGTTACCGAGCAGGATCTTGTAGAAGATGGGCACCCGCAGGATTGCTCGAAGGGCCACCCGGGCCCAACTGTGCGCGCCCATCATCTCCTCCCGTCGTCTCGGCCGACGGTCTTCGCAGCACTCTTCATCGCACCACGAGGACGGGCTGGTCAAAGTGCTCCACAGCATACCGGCAGACGCTCCCCAGAAGGACCCGGGCCACCTTTCCGTGTCCTCGCGCCCCCAGCACCACCACAGACGGATCCTCCTTCTGCACCACCCGTTCCAGTACATGGCGAGCCTCGCCCTCCAGAATCCGGATGCGCATCCGGCCCTCCCGGCCCGCAAGGTGGGCCCGGGCGGCCCCCTCCATCTCCTCTTCAGCCTGACGGAGCGCCTCCTTGAACGCACGCTCGGCGAGGTCGCTCTGGGTCATAGGCTGTGTCAGGGCTCGGACCAGAACGAATTCGGGCCGGTGTGGCTCAAAGAGGTCCACTGCCCGATCCAGCGCCCTGTGCGCAGCCTCGGACCCGTCGAAGCCGATGACGACCTTCATTTCCCCTTCTCCTTTGGGCGCGCGGCCGGAGGATGGCTCTCCGCGCCCGCTGATGCTGATTCGCGACGGTCACGCAGGTATCCCGGTCTGGTCCGCTTCCTCCACCAGAAGCTCTTCTGCGAAGGATCCCTCGGGCTCCTCCAGGAAGACCAGGCAATAGATAAGGCTGATCAATGCGCCGACGGCGAGGACCAGGAAGAAGGTTCGATCGTCCACCAGGGAATAGATCACCAGATAGACCACGGCACCCACGTTCCCGTACGAGCCGGCCATTCCTGCGATCTGCCCCGTCATCCGTTTGTTGATCATGGGCAGAATGGCGAAGGTGGCGCCCTCGGCCCCCTGCACGAAGACGGAGCATGCGACGGTCAGCGCCACCGCCACCCAGATGGGCCAACTCCCGTCGATGAAGGCCATCCCCAGGAACCCGAGCGTGATCCCCACCATGTAGCCCAACATCACCAGTTTCCGGTTGCGCATCGTATCTGAGATGAGCCCGCCCAATGGCCGGGCCACCAGGTTCACGAAGGCGAAAGACGCCGCCAGCATCCCAGCGTAGGTGGGCGAGATCTGGAAAGTGGCCTCGAAGAAGGCCGGCAGCATGGAGACCACCGCCAGCTCGGCCCCGAAGTTGGCGAAGTAGGTGGTGTTGAGGGCCGCCACGCTGTGGAAGGAGTAGCGTTCCTCCTCGGGGACGCCGCGGCGGAGGTGCGGCAGGTTCACCTGGAGGGTCTTGATGATGTGCATGACGAAGACCACACCGAGCCCTCCGAGGATCATCCAGAGCGCGGTGTCCGAGATGACGGGCTCGTCCGCGGGCCCCAATCCGATGTTGGAGGCTCGCCATGCGAGCAGTCCCAGCGCACCGATGAGGGGGAACGACCAGATGCAGTACTGGACCAGGTCGCCCCTGGAACTCACCAGGAGCGGCTGGACTT
>SLFU01000065.1 GCA_007124095.1 Gemmatimonadota bacterium | reverse complement strand
TTGCCGTTCCCTGGAAGGCGCTGACGCTGGTCCAGGACGAGGAGTATTTCCTCCTCGACGTGGACAAGAAGGTGCTCGAGGACGCACCCGGTTTCGACAAGGACAAATGGCCGGATTTCTCCGACCCGACCTGGGGTCAAGGGATCCACGATCACTACGGCACGACCCCCTACTGGATTCGCGAGGGGCAGCTGGGCGAAGGCGGAGTGCGCCGCTGAGTCTGACCATCGACGATCAGCAGATGCCCCGGCGCACCGGGTAGCACGCGGTCCCGGGGGACAGAGAAGTTGAGCTAGTAGGAGCGCGCGCCCGTGGGTGGGTGAAGGTGCCGAGAGGATCGGCAGCTTCGCCCGTCCCGGGCTCTTGCCGTGTGCAGGCACCCTTCGCTGTCCGTCCTTCAATCGCCGTCGCCGTCGCCGCCGCCTTCCTCCTCCAGACGGCAAGGCCGGGAGCGGTCCATTGCACCCCAGGCCCCGGGGGGGGGCCGTTGGGTAGGTCCCACCCGGGGGGGAGGTCGGGCTATCGACGCCGACGGGAATAACCCCAACCGCCGCCGAACAGGAGGATAAGGACGATGACGACAAGAATGGTGGTGGTGCTCATCGTGGTGTTCCTTCTCGAAAGTGAGATCCAGCTTGCCTGATCCGCAGCCGTCAACACCCTTAATTTGGGGACGTACTGTCTCCACGCACCATCGCTCGATCGGGGTACGGTTATTCGGCGAATCATCCCTCGATCGGGCGACGTTCCACTCACGCAAGGTTCAGTTGTAGCGGTGCGGCACTGTACTCCGTCCCACTCCTTCCGGCCCGATGACCGTGAGCGCACCCTCTACCGGAAGATCCAGGTGCACGGCCGAGATCTCTGACCGCGCGCCAACTGGACGGGCCCAGAGCCGGGGCATAGATTTGGGCAAGATCTGCTTGCACGTCCTCCGCACGTCTTCCGCCCATCATCAGGACGGTATGCATGGGTTCGGCTTTCCAGGACGAAGACGGGACACTGCGGCGCCCCCCACCGATTCGCCCCCCGGGTGACCCCTATCTGCTGTGGCTCGAAAAAGCCCTCGAGGAGGGCGAGGCCGATCTGAAGGAGAGGGTCCAGAAACTCTCCTGCCTCTTCACCGTGGACCGTGCCCTTCGAAGGGTGGATGAGCAGTGGCGCACGTCACTCCAGGAGGTCGTGGACGCCCTCCCGTCGGGGTTCCGTTCCACGCCGCGCGTGGGCGCTCGAATCCGGTTGGGAGACGAGGAACTAACGACCAAGGGGTTCCGGCGCACGGAGTGGAGGTTGGCCAGGCGAATCGCCGCCGAAGACGATCCACTGGGAGAGGTGGAGGTGGCCCTTTCGAGGCCCCCGGAGGAGGGCCGGGCCACGTTTACTCCCGAGGAGGAGAGCCTCCTCGCCAGCGTCGCGGACCGACTCGGAGAGGCTATGGGGAGGATCCGGGCGGAGGACGAGTTGCGCCGGGGGCAAGCATTCCAGAAGGCGCTCATCCAATCCTCGCCCATCCCCCTCTTCAGCGTTGACCGGGACGGCATGGTGCTCGTGTGGAATCCGGCGGCGGAACGGGTGTTCGGGTGGTCCTCCGAAGAGGTCTCCGGCAACCCCCTCCCCATCCTGGGCGACGAGGATACCGAGGAGTTCGCCGACATGCGGCGGCGTGCCTCCCAGGGGGAATCTCTTGCGGGCGTCCACTTCACCTGCCGGACGCACGACGGGAGTCCAGTGGACGTATTGCTGTCGATTTCCCCCGTGCGTCTCGCCCCGGACGACGCTGAACCCACGGCCGTCCTCTTCGCCGTCGAGGACTTCAGCGACCAGACCGGCGCGTGGAAGACGAACCGGTTCCAAGCGCGGCTCCTGGACTCCGTGGGACAGGCGGTGATCGCCACTGACCTGCGTGGCAGGATCACCTACTGGAACCGGGCCGCCAAGAGCATATACGGCTGGAGTGCCACGGAGGTGCTGGGACGCGACATCGTGGAGGTGACGCCTTCCCCGGGACTCGTGGCCGAGGCCGAGTCCATCATGGCGGTCCTGCGGAGCGGCGACCACTGGACCGGTGAGTTCGAGGTCAGGCACAAGGATGGCTCGACGTTTCCGGCGCTCGTCACCAATGCTCCCATCCTGGACGAGCACGACCGGCTCGTGGGCGTGATCGGGGTGTCCTCCGACATGAGCCGGACCCGGAACCTCGAGGCCCAGCTGCGGCAGTCCCAGAAGATGGAGGCCCTCGGGGTGCTCGCGGGCGGAATCGCCCATGATTTCAACAACCTTCTTACGGTGATCCAGGGCACTACCGAGTTGATGCTGGGCGAGCTCCCACCGGGCTCCCCACTCCAGGGGGACATGCAGGAAGTCATCGATGCAACGCATCGAGCCACCCGGCTCACCCGACCGCTCCTGGCACTGGGCCGCCGCCAGGTGGTCGAAGAGACGATTCTCGACCTGCGCAAATCCCTGGCAGATTTCGAGCCCCTCCTGAGGCGCCTGATTCCCAGCCGGATCGAGGTGAAGGTGGACTTGGGTGCGACTCCAGCGACCGCGCAGGCGGATCCCTCCCAGGTCGACCAGATCATCATGAATCTGGCCGTGAACGCGGTGGATGCGGTGGAGGGATCGGGAGAGATCAACTTCGGGGTGGATCGTTGCATCATCACTTCCGAGTCGTCGGCGTCGGGCCCCTGGGAGGCGCCCCCGGGCACTTACGCCCGCCTCACTGTGGCGGACACGGGCATCGGAATGTCAGCCGAGGTGGCGGAACGGATTTGCGAGCCCTTCTTTACCACCAAGCCGGCGGAACACGGAACCGGGCTTGGGCTCAGCACGGTCTTCGGCATCGTCAAGCAGGGTCGCGGCCACCTCCTCTTGGACACGCAACCGGGGGAGGGAACCACCTTCGAGATTCTCTGGCCGTTGGTCGCGGCCGAAGGCTCTGCCGAGGGCGCAGAGGAGAGACCCGGGGAGGCGGAGCCCGAAACGAATATCCAGCACACGACAGACGGTGCCGTCACAGTGCTGGTGGTCGACGACGGCCCTGCCGTCCGGAAGATCGTCCGGAGATCCCTTGAGCACTCCGGCTACCACGTGATCACGGCCGAGAACGGCAGGCAGGCGATCGCGCTCCAGGAGAAGCACGCGGACGAAATCAGGTTGGTGCTCTGCGACGTGGTCATGCCGATCCTGGGGGGCGTCGAGCTCCTCACGCACCTCGGTGAGACGAGCCCCGGTCTTCCCGTTGTCCTGACCTCCGGCTACCCCGACCGCGAACTGGGCGACGACGTCCGCTCCCGGGCATCGGGCTTCCTGCAGAAACCCTTCGGGCCCGGTGACCTGATCCGGATGGTGCAGGAGATCCTCGGCACCTGAGGGCCCGAGGGGATTCGATGCGGATCCTGTCTCACCTGGTACCGCCGGGCGTATATCTGACACACCTGTGGAGTGAATCCGAGGACTCCACCATCGGTTGCATTCTTCTCTCCCAGCCCTTCTTCTGGCCCAGGGAAAAATGCCCCGGTGCACTGAGGCGGGTCGGACGGCGCCCCCCTTTTTCGCGGACCGCCACCCGTCACAGGAAGTCCTTCTTTATCAGGACCTTATGTGTATGACATCCCGGAATTCCACTCGAAGGTACGTGTCTTGCGCCTCGACGCCACCGGGCCTCCACCTCCACGCCGGGTGTCCGGGCGCGCCCCGGGGTCCCGCGGGGGTAGGGAGGCCGGTACGGTCTAACGATGAGCTTTGCCTTCAATCGGAGACGGGAACCCATGAATACGATGGCACGCCCTTTCGCGGTGCTCACGGCTCTCCTGGTGGGCCTCGTCCTGCTGGCAGGGCCCTCGGCGCAGCACGCCGAGGGCCAGGTGGCCCTGGGGCTCCAGGGCAACTGGGGGAGCGAGGCGGACTTCGGGGCCGGCGGCCGGGCCTTGATCAACATCCAGAACACGAACTTCGAGGCGCTCGGGTCCGTGGACATGTTCTTCCCCGACGGGGACGTGGACTGGCTCGACCTGAACGCCAACCTGTTCTACCACTTCCACCTTCCGGATTCGCCGTCCGTGGTCCCCTACATCGGTGGCGGACTGAACGTAACCCGACTCTCGGTCGACGGCTCCAGCACGAACGAGACGGGGCTCAATCTGGGGGGAGGGATCCGCTTCCCCGGAGCGAGCGTCACGCCCTTTATCGAGGCGCGAGGCGTCATCTCCGATGCCGACCAGTTCGTGGTAACCGGAGGCATCCTCTTCGGGCCGACGGGATTCAGGTAGGACTCCGGCGCGGCAGGGGAGCCGGACCATGAGCCGTGGGATCGTGGTGAACGCCGTCCTGGCCGTGAACGTCGCCGTGTTCCTCCTCTGGCAATGGCCGGGGGTGCCGGTGGAGCTCATGGGGGGCCACTTTCTCGTGAGCTGGGAGCACCTGGCCGGGGGCCGCGTATGGGTCCTCGTGACCGCCGTGTTCTCCCACTTCCTCTTCTTGCACCTCTTCGTGAACATGATCGTGCTGGTGAGCTTCGGCCCCCCGCTGGAGCACGCCATGGGGGCGGGTCGCTTCCTCCTCTTCTACCTGACCGCGGGGATCGTGGGGTCGCTGGCCCACGCCGGGGTGTCCCACTTCCTGATCGAGGGGCCCGAACAGCCGGCGCTCGGGGCCTCGTCTGCCCTGGCCGGGGTGCTCCTCTTCTATTCCCTCGCCTTTCCCAGGGCGAAGGTCCTCCTCTTCTTCGTGATTCCGCTGCCCGCCATTCTGGTCGCTCTGGCCTTCGTGGCGATCGACAT
>SLFU01000064.1 GCA_007124095.1 Gemmatimonadota bacterium | reverse complement strand
CTCCTCCAGGCCTCCCACCAGGACCGGGAAGTGCACCAACGGGCGGCACATGCCCTCACGGCCGCGAACCACTGGCAGGGAGAGGTTCGGAACCAGCGAAAGGACGGCGAGGCGTACGTTGCCTGGATGTCGATCCATGCCGTCCGGGGCGAAGAGGGAGAAATTCTCCGTCGGATCGTCGTCATACGGGACATTACCCGGCAGAAGGAGGTGGAGGAGGCGATCTGGAACCGAGCGAACTATGATTTCGTCACGGGGCTCCCGAATCGCCACCTCTTCCAGGATCGGCTCCGCCAGGGGATCAGAAAGGCCCGCCGCAATGGTCAGGCCCTGGCCCTCCTCTTCATCGACCTCGATCAGTTCAAGGAGGTGAACGACACCTTCGGCCATCAAGTCGGGGACGCCCTTCTCCTCGAGGCCGCAATCCGCATCCGCAGCTGCGTTCGGAGTACCGACACGACCGCCCGCCTCGGCGGAGACGAGTTCACCGTCATCATGTCCGAGCTCGAGGACACCAGCCGAGTCGAGATCGCCGTTCGGGACATCCTGCAGCGCCTCTCGGAGACCTTCCGCGTCGGGGGGACCGAGATCCGCCTGTCCGCCAGCATCGGGGTCGGGGTCTTCCCTTCCGACGCTCGGGAGCCCGGGGAGCTTCTGAATCACGCGGATCGGGCCATGTACGCCGCCAAGGCCTCCGGAGGGGGACGCTTCCGGTATCCGGCGGACGCGACGCCCTAGGGAGCCCTTGCTTCGAAGGCGGCGCCGTCTCCTAAGGCAGCGCCTGCTGGAAGGCCGATCCCCCATCCCGAACGGCTTCCCCAGAGCCCGCCCCCAGGCCCGAGACTTGCGTCTGAAGGAGAGGGAAGGCACGCTTTCTGGTGGATTCCGTATGCTCCCGGAACCTCCGAACCGCGTCGCCCTCCGGTCACCCGGACCCATGCAGGAGATGAGGAGGCGAATATGAAACTACCCTTTCCCGCGGTCGCCCTCTACGCCTCGGCAAGCGGCGGACTGGTCTCACTTCGGCCTTTTCTGGACCTCATTCCCTCAGGTAGTGGCGCAACATGTGTGGTAGGAATGCATCTGGATTCGGCCAGCTGCGCTCTCTCCTGGAGCTGGTCGACGGACACGCCGAAACTCCCCTCCGGAAGGACGCGGACGGGGCACGGCTCGCCTTCCCCGGCAACTCCGACGTGAGGGCGCCGCAAGTGGACGCGATGACGTTGTCGAAGTCGATCCAGGGGTTTTCCTTGCCCTTCATCATCTTGCTCGAGGACTGGACCATCTCCAGCTGGAACCGGGGAGCCGAGCGGGTCTACGGCCACTCCCCTGAAGAGATGATCGGCCGCTGCTACCTCGAGCTCGTTCCGGAGTCGCTCCGGGAGGAGGAAGCGGCCTTCCTGACCCGCCTGCGGGTGGAGGAGTCGACCGGGGCGATGACGACGAAGCGGGTCAGAAGGGATGGGAGCGTATTTCATGTGCACCACGAGGTGCACTGCACTCGTCACGATGATCGAGCGTTCCTCACGATCTCGGACCTGGACATTACCGCCCGGGTCCGGGCGGAGCGTCGGCGAGAGCTCCTCGTCCGGGAGCTCGACCACCGCGTGAAGAACACCCTTGCACTGGTCCAGGCTCTGCTGGAGCAGACCCGCCTGGACTCCAACCACTCGATCGACAGCTTCACCCGCACCTTCCGGGAACGCCTCACCTCGCTGGCCGTCGCCCATCGAGCGCTGGCGGCGAGCGACTGGGAGGGGGCGATGCTGCACGAGCTGGTGAAGCTCACCGTGCAGCCTCTGGGATGTCGTGACCGCATCTCGATCGATGGGGACGAGGTGACTCTTCCGAATTTCGCCGTGCTCCCACTGGCCATGGCCCTCCACGAGCTCGGAACGAACGCCGTGAGGCATGGATCGCTCTCCGATCCCGGGGGAACGGTCTCCATCCGCTGGCGGTCGGGAAGGAGGAACGAGGTATCTCTGATCTGGACCGAGTCCGGGGGCACCCGAGTCCGTCCCCCTTCGCACTCAGGATTCGGAACCAAGCTGATCGAGCAAGGCATTCCCTATGAAATGGGAGGGACGTCCGAGCTCGAGTTTCGGCCGGAAGGAGTACGCTGTAAGATGCGCATCCCACTCAAACTACAGGGAGGATGATTCGGTGTCCCCGATTGGAAGCGCACAGGCACCCACGAGACTCCTGCTCGTGGAGGATTACTTCATGGTCGCGGAGATCTATCGATCCCTGCTCAATGAGCTCGGCTACGAGGTCGTCGGGCCCGCGCCCTCCGTGGAGGCGGCCCTCGCACTCCTCGAGGAGCAGGAGGTGGACGGCGCCGTCCTGGACGTCACCCTGCAGGGACAGCCGGTCACGCCGGTGGCGAAACGGCTTGCAGAGCTGCAGCTCCCCTTCATCTTTCTCACGGCGCTCATGAACCTGGAGTTCCTCCCGGCGCACCTGTGCGAGGCCATCACGGTGCAGAAGCCCGCCACCGCCGGTGAGCTCGAGGACGCGCTGAGAAGGTCGGGACTCGAGGCGAGCGGCCGCTACGTCCCGGAGGGTGAATCGGTCAGGAAAGGGTCGGCGGATCGGCCTCCGGTGTCTCCGGAAGGAATCGATCCACGATCCCCCGCAATGCGCTAGAGTCGAGCGGCTTGAACAGGCACTCGTCCATCCCCGCAGCACGGGCTTCCTCCGCGATTCCGGCGTGGGCATGCCCCGTGAGGCCCACGATCGGGACCGGATCTCCCTCCCGGGACTTCTCCTCCTCCCGGATCCGCTCTGCTAGCTCGAAGCCGTCCAGGCCCGGCATCTGGATGTCCACAAAGAGGATGTCGTAGGTCCCGCCCCGGAAGGCCCGCACCGCCTCCGTTCCCGTGGAGACCGCATCCACCCGGCACCCCATCTCCTCCAGGGCGTGGGAGAGCGCCTCCTTGTTCACCCACGAATCCTCGGCCAGAAGAACGCGCCCACTCAGCCGCGTACCGGACCGCCGTCGATTCGGCGGAGCCGGGTCCGATGGGCTTCGGGACTCGACTGCGCGAGGAATCGGGCCCATCCGCTCCTTCCGGTTTACACCGGACGTCAGGGTGCCCAGAAAGTCCGTCGAGTATCGCGGGTTCGGGACGGTAGCCCGAAAACCGGCTCGCGCGGGCCGAGCAATCTCGAACAACTCCACTTCCGGGCGGAGCAGCACCAGGAACAGGTCGCTCCCTCCCGGATGGCCCCGAAGGTCTTCGGCGAGGCGGCAGGCCGGCTCCTCCCCTTTACCCACGCCGGGATCCACGATCGCGAGAGGAATCGGGTGGCCCGTCTTCCAGGCCTCCTCGACAAGGGTAAGCGCCTCCTTGCCGGAAGTGGCCTCCACGGTTCCGATCGTGGGGTCCCACCGCTGAAGAGCTTCCGAGATCGCCTCCCGGGTGGCCGGCGCCTCGCTCACTACCAGTGCGCGGCGGCCGAGGAGGGCGGGCGGGGGTCCTAGGGCCTCCTCGTCCCCGGCCCCGGCCAACTCCACCTCCAACTCGAAGGAGAAGGTCGAGCCCTGCCCCAACTCCGACTTCAACCGGATGAACCCTCCCATCAGCTCGGCCAACTCCCTGCTGATCGCGAGCCCCAACCCCGTGCCTCCGAATCGACGGGAGATGGAGGCATTCGCCTGAGCGAACTGGTCGAAGATTCGCTCCTGGTCTCCCCGGCCGATCCCAATCCCGGTATCCCTCACGTCGACGCGCAGCCGGGCCCGTTCCTGATCGGATGAAGGGACACCGACCGTCACCGACACGTATCCGTCTGAGGTAAACTTGACCGCGTTTCCCACGAGGTTCGAAAGGACCCTACGCAGCGCTTCGCGGTGTCCGCGAATCCGGACGGGGAGTCTGGGGGAGACCTGAATCGAGAAACCAACCCCCTTCTCCCTGGCCACCGGCTGGAAGAGATGAGCCAGATCCCAAAGGATCTCCTCCGGATTGAACTCGTGGTGTTGAAGCTCGGCCCGCCCGGCCTCGATACGAGCCCAGTCCAGGAATTCGTTGACCATCTCGAGGAGGCTCGCGCCCGCATGCTCGATCGCGCCTGCACACTCGCGCTGAGCGACGGAAAGCTGATGCTCCGCCAGCGTCCGAGCCATCTGGATGATCCCACTCAGCGGCGTTCGGATCTCGTGACTCAGATTCGCCAGGAATCGGGACTTGGCCTGCTCGGCCCCCTCGGCAGTGCGGCGGACTTCCCTCAACTCCTCTTCGAGGCGCTTCCTTTCGGTGATATCGAGTGCGATTCCCTCCAAGCGGAGCGGCTCGCCCCCTGGGCCCCGGACGAGCCGGCCGGCCGCCTGGACCCACCAGGTCGTTCCGTCGTCACGGCGCATCCGGTACTCCGCTCGAAGGGGCTTCCCGGAGTCGGCCGCATCCTTGAGGGACTGAATGGCGACATCGCGATCGTCGGGGTGGACCCGGCGAAGGATCTCCCTCAGGGAGGGCGAGAACCCACCGGGTTCGGAGCCCAGCATGTGGTAGAGGTGATCGGACAGCTCGACTCGATTCTCGGGAATGTCCCACCCCCAGGAGCCTACTCCCGCGAGCCACTGCGCCTCGACGAGGGAGTTCCGGGCCCTGGACAGCTCCTCTTCCCTGCGCCGTGTGGCCGTCACATCGCGCATGGTGCCGAGAAGGACCTCGACCTTGCCGAGCTGATCCCGGAGGGGCAGGACTCGAACCCGGACCCAACGCAAGTCCTCCTCGGCTCGAGGCACCCGAAAGGTGTGGTCGTAGCCGTCGAGAATTCT
>SLFU01000188.1 GCA_007124095.1 Gemmatimonadota bacterium | reverse complement strand
CGCCGGAGCGGGAGTTTTTTTGAAAAAACCCAACCCGCGACGAACCCCGGAGGTCCGTCACGGGAGCGCCGAACGAAGAAAAGCCCGAAGTGTCTCGAGATCGAAGGAGTGGAAGCGGCGCTGGATGTCGTCCACGTCCCCTCCCCTGAAGACGTCCCCGGTCCGGCAGCGCTGCGTAGCATCAGACCGATGGAACTCGATGAACCCTGTCCAGCGCCGCTCACGCTCGGACAGGCAGAGGGAAGCATACCAACCGTCGCCGAAGGCCCTCACTGCCACAACGACCGGTTCAGCCCGGCGAGGCACCGTCGGAATTCCCAGCCGCTGGAGGAAGGGGGCGCGATCTGCCAGGTACGCCCCGACCCAACTCTGATAGCTGGGAAGGGGCAGCACGTGCCGGGCGAATTGCCTGGCGAGCGCCATCGGGTCACGAGCCGGGCCGTTTCCGGCCGCCCTGGTTCGCCTCTCAGCCTCCCAGGCCCTCGCCTCCCGGTAGAAGCGGCGTAGGCCCGCCCGCGGCATGAGGGAGAGCAGCTCCCGGGTCTCCCTTTCGCAGTAGCTCTCGTACAGCTGCCGAAGCCCCTCCGAGGCAGGGACACGGTCCGCCGGACTCGGCTCGGAAGGTGAGACTCCTTGGGCCCTTGTCCGGGCCACCCGCCCTTCGGACACGCTGGGCATCAGTGCACCCCCTTCCGCCCGGAGGCTCCCGACGGAGAACGAGGCACCCGTTCCAGAGAGAGGGGATCGATTGGTCCGCGGAGGGAGCGGAGGGAGTCGCGAGCCCCGAGGACGCCCGTCAAGGCCCGCAGGGATCGACACCGGTCGGGCTCGAAGCGCTCGAGCAGCTCGATCAACCCGCGCCGCAATCGACTCATGAGGTCACGGACCTCCGACAGACTGCGGGGTGTCGGAAAGGGGAGGTGGTAGCCTTCCGTGCCGACCGGATCCCGGAGCACGGTCCGGAAGAGCTCTCGCTCGGGAAACGCATCCGTAAGCGCTCCTTCCAGATCCGGACACCTGCGCGATCTCCCGGTGCGAACGACCAGGGTGGTCCCGTCATAATCCAGGTGCACGCGCGCCACTCCCCCGGCCGGAAGGATCAATCGGACCGCAGTGCCCTCGTGGAGGTCCAGGTCCTGACACAGATCTCGGAAGCCGATCCGAAGCAGGGTGGGCCGCGTGAGGGGTCCGAATCCTACTCCGTCCAACACCCGGAGCGCCATCTTGAAGGTGAAGGACCGGGCTCCTTCCCGGTCCCCGGTCTCCTCTTCCAAAACGGTCCGCCGCAAGCTGCTCAAACCGGAAGGGTAGAGCCATCCAAGAACCACCAGCGGACCGGTGAGATCCACCACCCGGAGCTGGGCACTCCCGAGATCGACCACATCGGCCCGGGAGGGATCGTTTCCGTCCACCACGGCCCCGAGGCCGATGTCGTGGAGGCGCCCGCCGTGGAGAGCGCCCTCTCCGCGGGCCCGGTACGGAATGACCGCACGGGTCAGGGGAACCTCGAGGGTCCCGGTAAGAGGAGAGTTGATCTCCCGGGCGGTGTAGCCACCGAGTTGAACCGCCATGGACACCTCGTCCGGGGTAGGCCGTCGAGGGCTCACTCCCCGACGAAGGGCCCCCAGAATAACAAGTCGTTTCCCGCACCCGCAAGACACACCGGAAGGGCGGTCGGGAACGATCGAGGAAGGCGCGACCTTCCCCCTGCAGTGGATGCTCATGCTTGCTACCGCCGACTGCATCCGACATCTTCCTGCTTTCCGCATCGGACGCGGGTGCGAGGGAGATCCCCATCTTCCGGCCTGGCCCGCGATCTCCGCTACCACTCACCCGGAGGATTCGTGCAGTCCGATCGTCTCCGACGACGCTCCGTGGGATTCCTCGACAAGGACGGGGTCAACTGGTCGTGCTTTCTCGTGACGTACCAGGGGGAATGCGGCCGGTGGCGCGGATACTTTTCCTTCCGCCCGGGAGACGGTGAAGCGGAGGAGGACGAGATTCGAACCGCAGAGATCTTTCTCGAGGACTCGGAGAATCAGATCGACCGCAAGGCCCGAGGGTTGGGCCGCCCCCTCCTCTCCGGTCTCCTTTCCTCTGCCCTCCATACCCGGGCGCTCACCGACGGTGACCCCCCGCAGCTCAAGAAATGGTTCCGTGCCCTCCTTCAACGGAACTCGCGCAAGCTGGCGGGCGAGTGGGAGCGGGATGGGAGCTCCGCAAACGATCGCACCCTGACCGAGTTGCAGTCGATCTACGCTTCGTACCGGTTGGATCAAGTGGCTCACCTGATCACCCTGGTCCGCCCGGACGACTTCCGGGACGCAGTAGGCCGGATGCTCGAGGGCCGAAGCTTCGACTTCGGTGCGAAAGATCAGCTCCAGTTCGCCATGATGGTCGTGGAGTTCATCGAAAGCCGCCTCCCTCTCCCGCCCTTCGAGGTCTGGATCCAGGACTATCTCGCCCACCCGGAGGCGTATCGGCTCTACACCCACACGCTTCACCGGTCAGGCCGACTCCCCTGAGCAGCGCTCCGCCCGGCCGGCCGCCGCCGAGGGATCCGAAGCCCGACAGCCGAGCCATTGAACCCGGGCGGGGTTACCTATTAGCTTAGACACCTTGTATGGATTTTGAGTTGGTTCAACCGAGGAGAGTGAGTCTCTTGGAAGTGATTGTTCAGGAAGGTGAGAACCTCGAGCGGGCACTCCGCAAGTTCAAGCGGAAGGTGCAGAGGTCCGGCCTCTACTCGGAGCTCCGGAAGCGCCGCTTCTACGAGAAGCCCAGCGCCCAGAGGAAGCGGAAGCGCGAAGCCGCGATCCGCCGCGAGCGGCGGCGTCAGCGTCGGGACAGCCAACCCCGCCGCTAGAAGCCCGACCGAGGTCATCACAGCTCGACACGCTTCCGAAAACGGTCGCCCCGGGATTTCCGGGGCGACCGTTTTCATTTCCTCCCGTCGGAACGCACTCAGATAGGAATGGGGACCGGCTCGTCACCGGTGTAATCGTAGAAGCCCCTCCCCGACTTCCTCCCGTATCGCCGCATCACGACCATTCGCTTGAGGAGCGGAGGGGGGGCGTACCGCACCTCGCGGTACTCCTCGTACATGATCTCCGAGATTCGATGAAAGGTGTCGATCCCCACGAAGTCGCAGAGAGTCAGGGGCCCCATCGGATGACCCAGACCCAGAACCATCGCGGTGTCGATGTCCTCGATCGAGGCCATTCCCCGCTCCACCTGTCGGATCGCGTCCAGGACGAAAGGAACGAGCAAGAGATTCACCAGGAAGCCGGAGGTGTCCCGGCTCGAAACCGGCTCCTTTCCCAGGCTCCGAGCAAAGGCCAGGACCCGTTGGTAGGTCTCATCGGAGGTTTCGATGGTCCGCACCAGTTCCACCAGCTTCATGACCGGAACTGGGTTGAAGAAGTGTAGACCCACCATCCGATCGGGTCGTTGGACCCTCGAGGCCATTTCCGTGACGGGAAGGGAGGACGTGTTTGTCGCGAAGATCGTCTCTTCGGGGGCGAGCCGGTCGAGGGTCCCGAAGACCTCGTTCTTCACCGCCAGCTCTTCGATGACCGCTTCGATGACCAGATCCCGGTCGGCCAACTCCTCGAGGCGCGTGGTGAAGCGTATCCGGTCCCAGGCCCGCTCCCGCTCTTCCGGGGCCAGCTTCTCCCGCTCCACCGCTCGGTCCAAAGAGGTGACGATCCGCTTTCGCCCCGCTTCGAGCGCCGACTCCTCCACCTCCCGGACGATCACTTGCTTCCCCGCACGCGCAATCACTTCGGCGATCCCGCTCCCCATCAGCCCACATCCGACCACACCCACTGTTTCGATCTTCACCATCGAACGCTCCCCCTGCCGGAATCGCACGCCGGCGCCTAAGTCGACTCCACCTCGATGACCACGGCTCCTCCCTGGCCTCCTCCGATGCACGCCGAGGCCAGTCCGTATCGTCCGTTACGCCTTGCGAGCTCGTGCAAGAGATGAATCGTGAGGCGAGCCCCGGACGCCGCGAGGGGATGTGTCAGCGCGATCGCCCCACCATTGACGTTCGTGCGCTCCGGATCGAGCTCGAGCTCCCGCTCCACCGCCTTGTACTGAGCGGCGAAGGCCTCGTTCACCTCGACGAGATCCATGTCGCCCAGTCCCAAATCCGCCCTCTCGAGCGCCCGGCGCGAAGCGGGTACCGGACCGATCCCCATGATTCGCGGCTCCACTCCCATGTAGGCCCAGGAGACCAGGCGGCCCAACGGTCGAATTCCTCGCGCTTCCACCCACTTCCTCGAGGCGAGGACCGTAGAGGCCGACCCGTCTCCGATCCCTGACGCGCTTCCCGCCGTGACCAGCCCTCCCTTCCGGAAGAGCGATGGGAGGCGGGCGAGGCTCTCCATCGTAGTCGCGGGGCGCAGATGCTCGTCCGCACCGAAGTCGATCTCGCCCTTCCGCGCCTTCACCGAGACGGAAACCAACTCTGCGTCGAAGCGTCCGGTCTCGTGCGCGGCCCTGGCCCTCTCCTGGCTCAGGAAGGCCACGGAGTCCGCCTCCTCCCGGGTCACCGCGTACCGCTCTCCCAACTCTTCGGCCGTCTCCGCCATGGTGAGACCACAGCGTGTATCACGGAGCGCCTCCCAGAGGGAATCCTCGAAAAAGCCCCCCGCTTCACCAAGCCGCAGCTGGCCCCATCGGGCCCCGCGGACCACATGGGGAGCCTGACTCATCGACTCGGTCCCACCGCACAGAACGACCTCTGCGTCGCCAAGGAGAATCTCCTGGGCTCCCTGGG
>SLFU01000148.1 GCA_007124095.1 Gemmatimonadota bacterium | reverse complement strand
TCACCCAGTTCAGGTAAGGTTCGAGCCCGGCATCCACATTCAAAACCAGGGCTTCCGGAACTTCGTAGGGGTGCAGCTCCGCGACTCGCCGGATCAGCTCTCCGACGCATCCCGATCCTGTCTTGAGAATCGCCAGAACCTCGGAATCCTCCTTCACACTCCCTTCCCAACGATATACCGAAGTGACCCCGGGCACGATGTTCCCGCACGCAATAAGGCCTTCGGTGAGAAGCGTGTGGCAAAGTCTGACGGCGACCTCCTGCTCGGGCGCCGTCACGAGTACTACTCTTGTATCGGTCATGGAGTCTCCCGGAGTTGCGGGCGGCCGGGCGGGCACTCGGCGAAGAGGGCGGGGCGATCCCCCGCCCCCTTACCAGGCGGTGAACATCACCTCCTCCGCAGCGGCTTCCTCGTAGAGGGCGTCGATCACCTCCCCGTAGCGCTCGTCGACTACTCGCCGCTTGACCTTCTGGGTCGGGGTCAGGGTGCCGTCTTCGATTGAGAACTCCTCGTCGAGAAGGACGATCTTCTTGGGGATCTCCACCCGGGAGAAATCTCCCAACTCCCCGAACACTTCCTCCTCCAGGAGACTCTGAACCCCCGGCTCTTCCAGAAGTTCTCGGCGGTTGGCGGTCGGAAGCCCTTTCTCGCGGGCCCAGGCCTCAAGGTTGTCGAAGTCCGGAACCAGAAGCAGCGACAAAAACTTACGTCGGTCCCCGACCAGGACCGGTTGATCGACGAATCGGTTCTCCTTGAGTCGGTTCTCGATGGGCTGCGGAGCCACATTCTTTCCTCCCGCCGTCACGATGATGTCCTTCTTCCGATCGGTGATCCGCAGGAAGCCGTCCTCGTCGAGCTCCCCCACATCCCCTGTCCGGAACCAACCATCCTCGGTCATGACCTCCCGGGTCTCCTCGGGAAGCTCGAAATATCCCTTCATGACCTGGGGGCCCCGCACGAGGATCTCCCCGTCCTCGGCGATCCGGATCTCGGTGCCCGGAAGAGGCTTTCCCACCGTCCCGATGCGGAAGTTCTCGGGGAAATCCGCAGGTCCGTTCACATTCGTCACCGGGCTGGTTTCCGTCAGCCCGTATCCTTCCAGAATCATGACGCCCGCCGAGAAGAAGAACCGGTTGATCTCGGGGGAGAGCGGCGCTCCCCCGCTCACGAAATAGCGGAGGCGCCCGCCCACCGCCTCCTGGATCTTCCGGAAGACGAGCCGCTCCGCCAAGCGGTACTGCAGCGAGGTCCATCCGTTGGGCTCCCGTCCCGCCAGCTTGGCCTCCGCCCAGCGGTCCCCAACGCCCCGGGCCCACTTCACCAGAGTCCCCTTCAGCCCCGAAGCATCCGTGACCCGGGCATAGACCTTTTCGTAGAGCCTGGGGACCGAGACGACCACGGTGGGCCGAATCACCTTGAGGTCCTCCGACACCGTCTCGAGCGACCGGGCGTAGGCGATCACGCACCCGCGGTTGAAGAGAAGGTAGTCGACCATCCGTTGAAAGACGTGAGAGAGGGGGAGGAAGGAAAGGGTGGAATCACTCGCGTCGAGGAGGAGGATCTTCGAGGCGGCCCGCACGTTCGAGTGCAAATTGTTTTGCGAAAGCATGACCCCCTTGGGGTCCCCGGTCGTCCCCGACGTATAGAGGATCGTGGCGGTATCATCCGGGCGCGCCGAGAGAGCCTCCTCCCGGAACCGCTCCTCGGAGCCCTCCCCACCCCCGCTCTCGCCCTCTGCGAGGAAGTCGACCCACGACGTCGTCCGGTCGGGAAGCTCCGCCGGGGGATCGAAGACGACCACGTGCTCGAGTGACTCGCACCGGCTCCGGACCTCCTCGACCTTCGCCAGTTGCTCGGCGTCCGACAGGAAGATCAATCGCGCCCCGGAATTGTTCACGATATAGGCGATCTGGGATGCGGTGAGCGTGGAGTAGATCGGGACATCCACAACCCCCGCGGCCAGACAGCCGTAATCCGCGAGCGCCCACTCGGGCCGGTTTGGGGAAAGGAGGGCGGCGCGATCCCCCCGGCTCAATCCCCGGGAAGCCAATGCGGCAGACACTCGCCGCACCCTTTCCAGCACCTCGCGGAAGGAAAGATCGTGCCACTCACCGTCTCTGTGGTACCTCAGTGCCGGATCATCCCCGGCCCGGTCCACCGCCTCGAAGAAGAGCTCCAGGAGAGTCCCCTCACGAAGATCCGCGGGGGTCGACGCGTATTCACGGGCCTTCATCGTGCCACTCCTGAGTGGGGGGATTGGGTGGAAGCGACCGGATCCCTCGCCGACCGGCGGGACTCAGTCGTCCAATGCAGAGACTTCGATCTTCAAGTCCAGGTCGGGACGCAGGCTGTGGATAACGCTGCAGTATGTGTCCCGGGAGAGCTCGACCGCCCGCTCAACCTTCCCCCACTCCTCGTCTCCGGGACCGTCGACTCGGACAATCATGCGGACCGAGGTATATCGCCTGGGAGGATCAGGCGCTCGTTCTCCGTCCACCTCCACCTCGAGGACGCGAACCTGGACCCGCCCCTTTTCCAGAATGTCCAGGATGTCCACGGCCATGCATCCTCCGAGGCTCAGGAGGAGGGCCTCCATAGGGGACGGTCCCTCCGTGGAGCTGCTGTCCAGAACCAGCGATCCACTTTCTCCGTAGTGGCCACTGAAAACATGGCCCCGCCCCGACCACCGGACGGTGGCGTTACGTCGAAGATTCATCGTGTGACCGGAAGGCGCCCGGCTCTCCTCTCAAGCGAGCGAGGGTGGCGCGGGCGTGCGAAATGTGCTCTCCCGCCTCTGGACCTCTGGGCGGATTTCCCAGAAACGCCTCCAGGTGCCGAGCCGCTTCTCGTTCCTGACCCTTCCGGAGAAGAAGGTATGCCAGTCCATAGTGAGCGCCCGCCGCCTCGGAATCCTTCTGGAGAACGTGCCGATACGTCTTCGTGGCCTCCTCGGTCATTCCGATCCGGGTGTACGTGATCGCGATCTGCTGGAGCACGACCGGGTCCCCGGGTGACTCCTTCAAGGAGAGGCGAAACGAGGTGAGCGCTTCGTGAAAACGTCCCTCCCTGAGAAGGGCCAGCCCCTCTTCGTAGTAATCGATCCGTTCGGAGTCATCGCCGCCTCCGATGATTTTCTTCCACCAGGCCATGTCATCCGGGGCGAAGGGGTGGGCGGTACCGCACGTGGTCGAAACTAGTGGGTGGGAAGGGGGCCACGCAACGGAGGGACGCCACCCCGGAAAGGGCTTATCCCCAACTACTTCCGGACACCGACGAGAACGGACTCCGCTTCCATCAAGAGCTCCAGCCCCTCCGCTTCCAACCGATTCTTCGTCCCTGGTGGAGGATCGAAGTAGACGAGTCGAGAAGAGGGCGCGAGGACCCGGAACGCCTCCGGAAGCCATTCCCCACCGGCTTCTCCTTCCAAAACCACACCCCGAAGGCTCGCGGTGAAGAAGGGAAACCGCTCCCCGATCGCGATCCTGGTGACCCCTTCGGTCTCCGGCTCCCCGCGAAGGGCCGGATGCACCGCGGCCACCTCGATCGAGTCCAGCATCGCTGCGAGGCGGGGTGCGTGGCGAACGTGCGAGCCCGAAAGGAGGAGGAGCCCCGGCCCCTCCCTTACCCCGAGGAGGGCCGCCATTCGGAGGGCACCTTCCGGATCGTCCCGGAGATCCACGCCCTGCTGTACCTGAGGCGTCCGGGGAGCGGGGCGAAAGTCGCCAAACCCGTCCTCCACCGGATATCGCTCTCGGCAATTCGCGCAGCCGAGGGCTCCCTTGAGCACCCGTCGCTCCCGAAGCTCGTCGGCCAGAAGGACCAGTCCGAAACGGGGGCCGCAGCGGGGGCATGCAAGGCGGTCGGTGACCAGCAGGTGCATCAGGTAGACGGCGGATCGATCAGGATATTCGGGAGGCGCGGTGCGCAGGGACCGCCGTGCCCGGGGCTCCGTACTGAGCCCACTGCGTGGGCGTCTCCCAAACGCGTGCGTAGAGGAGCCCGTCCGCCAGCTCGGCAGGAAGGCGCTTCCTCAGTTCTTCGTAGAAGTAGCGCGCCTGGTTCTCGGCACTGGTCTCTACCTCCTTGAACTCGGGGAGATCATTCAGGTTCTGATGATCCAACCCGTCCGCCAGCTCGCGAAGGCTTCGCTTCAGGTCGACGAAGTCAAAAGCGATCCCGGACTCGTTCAACTCCGTCGTCTGGAACGCCACCTCCACCACGTACCGGTGGCCGTGGAGACGCTCGCACTTCCCCTTGTAATTGCGAAGAAAGTGGGCCGCATCATAGTGGGCCTGCACGCTTACCGTATACATTCGCCGCCTCGTCGCCACCTCAGTGAACGTTTCCCGTCACACCCGCTCGATCGGAAGGAAGGGGATCTGGACCCATGGGGGCCGGGTGACCACGAAGGCCACCGCCTCCGCAACCTCTTCCGGCTTGAGCATCCCGGATCGATCCGGAAGGTCCGGATTCGAATCGGGGTCCAGCGGATCCCAGAGAGGGGTGTCCGTCGCAGCCGGCTCGAGAAGGGTTGCTCGGACACCGCTCCCCCTGAGCTCCTCCAAGAGGATCTCATGAAATCCCCTGAGTCCGTACTTCGCGGCCCCGTAGGCCGCGTTTCCCGGCAGCGGCCTGCGACCGGCCACCGATCCAACCTGGATCACGGTTCCCTTCCCGCGCTTCCGGAGTCCGGGTAGCACCGCCCGCGCGACCAAGATGCTCCCCTTGAGGTTGACCGCCAGCGATCTCTCGAGCTCCTCCGGAGACATCTCCTCGACTTTCGCCAGCGAGAAGACCCCCGCGCACGAAACCACCAGATCGGGAGGGCCGGCAGCCAATTCCATGAACCGCGCCACCATCTCCTCGACACCCGCCGGATCCGACACAT
>SLFU01000145.1 GCA_007124095.1 Gemmatimonadota bacterium | reverse complement strand
GAACGAACGGGTTTCCGCATGCCCCCCCGTCGCACCCAACGCGGGGCCAGAGGCGGGAGAGGGATGCGTGCGTTCGGGGGAGGATCGACTGCACCATCCGATCCGGGCTGCCGGTTCTTCCCCACGCCCGACCGCCGCAGGAGTGCTCCTCACTCAGGAGGGAGGCCAGTTGTCGAAGCGTGCCCGTGAGAACGAGTTTTCAATGCTCACCGAGGAAGAGGGTGATGCCGTAGAGGAGCTCTGGAGCGAATGCCACGAGCGCAGCGAATGACCGTCTTTCGCAGGCGCCCGCCAGGGCGAACGCTGACCCCGGAGGGTTTGGTTCGAGCGGGGCAGGGAAGTGAGCATTTCAAGCAGCCCCCCCCATCTCGGGGGATAGGCATCATAGGGGTAGCGCGTCCGTGACCGGAGGAGGATCGATGGGACGGCTGGCCGAGCTAAGCAGTTGGCGATCTCCCGAGGGACGGGACACTCTGGAATGTACGAGAACCCGGAAGACCTCACCCCAACAGGAGGCCGCCCATGGAGAGGTATTTCGGGCTAGATGCCCATGCGTCAAGCTGCACGCTCGGGGTAATGACGCCGAGCGGGAAGCGGATCGGGTCGCACGTGGTGGAGACGAACGCACGGTGCCTGATCGAAGCGGTGCGACGGATCCAGGGGACGTCGGTGGAGCTGACCATCGTCGACGGCGAGGTGCGCTACCGGCAGTGAGTCGCCGAAGGGGTGCGGGGATCCTCCCGCGTCCGCCGAAGGCGGCCCAGGGCTCCACGCGCTCTACGCAGCTTCGGTTCCTCTTCGAGCCCGTGTGCTACATCCCAGAGGTCAACGTTGCGCTCCAAATTGAGCCAGAACTCCGCCGACATGCCGAAGACCTTGCCGAGCCGAAGCGCCATCGCCGGGCTGACCGCACGGCGCTCACACAGGAACTCGCTCATGGACTGCCGGGACACGCCGCCGACCGCCTTCGCCAGCGCAGTAGCCGTCAACCCGTAATCCGGGAGGAAATCCCCACGCAGGATCTCGCCGGGATGGATGGGTGGGCGCTCGAGTGGGCGGGTGTTCGGAATGCTCATCGGGGGGGCTCCGCTTTGACGCCGAACTCCTGAAAGAGAGCCTGGACCCCCTCTCCGACAGGGAGGGCACCCTGAAGCGGATCGACAGGAGGGCATGAGCTAACTCGCCGGGCGGATCTCCAGCACACGGACGAGACGATTGCAGAACCCGGTACGGCTACCGCTGAGAATCTCCTCTTCAATGGAAGGCACGGGCCCCTGGATCCGACAGACATCGGGCGGATGCCACCCAAGGAAGAGTTGCGTGCGATCGGGATCCCAGTGGAAGCGGTAGTTCTCGTCCACTCCCGGCTCCGGCACCACCGGGCCCCAGATCGACCCGAAGGAATCCGGATCATCTACCAGTTGCTCCGCAATCATGATCGCGGCCTCATGATGGGGGAGCACCCACATGGTGGCAACGACCTCCTCGCCGGGGTTCATGGTCCGGTTGAACTCGAGGTGAGCCTCGATGCCGACCACTTCGGCTTCCTCGGTCTCGAGGGGCGTCGACTCACACGCGGTGATCGTGAGGATGCCGACGAGCGTCAGGGTTGCGAAGGAGATGGGGCGCTTCATGGTAGAATTCCTCCTTGCGCGATCGGGCCGGGACCCCCGGAGTGAGGGCAGCGGTCTTGCCGATCGGCGTCCGCGAGGTCACCGACCGGGCGCACATCGGGTGTAGCGGTCATGGGAACTCCTGTCTACTGCGGTTCCGTTGTTGGCTGTTTCAGGACCTGGCCGGCACCCGCCGAATCCAGCTACTCGATCTCCTGGCTCTTCACATCCTGCCGTTCATGGAGGATCCGAATCACTTCGACCAACTCGTCACATGGGTACCGGAAAAACAACACGTGAGGTGAAACGGGAAAGCTCCGAATTGCTGCGCCCAGTTCCGGGCGGGCGGTGCCGAGCTCCCCTGGGGTCTCGGCAAGCAGGTCACACTTCGATCGGAGCCGCAGCACCACCTCGGTGGCTATCGCTCGCCCGGCGGCATCCACCAGATGAGCCGTAATCTCGGCCAGGTCCCGGCGAGCCGACGGGGAGAACCGGACCGTCCTCAAGCGGCTTCGGAGCGAAGTGCCTTCAGGATTTCTTCGAAGACCTCGTCGGCGGGCCGCCCCTCACCTCGTTCGAGTTCCTCGACGCCCGTTTCGATTCGGTGCTGAAGTGCACGCAATCTTGCGGTGCGCTCCGCTTCATGCTCCTGGAGGAGCCGCACTGCGGCTCGAACGACCTCGCTTGCGGACCGATATTGCCCCGATTCAGCGAGATCCTTCACGAATCCCTCGAGTTCTGGTGTGAGCGAAACATTCATGGGGCCCCTCCCGCGACTGGTGGATCCACGCTTGCCACCCATGAAATCTACGCCGACAGCTTCGCGATGTCAAAGATTGTTATCCCCTGCACGCGTACACCTGCGCCACTTCTGGAGATCGCGCGGGGCACCCAGCGACCCACCGCAGGACGCGCAACTGCACCGTACGGGCCAGGGCTTCCGCGTCCGGGGCCTCGAGTGCGGTGGCTTCGTGGAAGCGCACCCCGTGCTCGACGGCGCTGGAGATCACGCCGGCGAGGGCCCGCACGTGGTAGTGGTAGTGGTAGTGGGGATGCTTCGCATCTTCGATGCTCAGTGTCTTCGACGGTAGCGAACGGCCGAAGCGCTGCGGAAAGGAGATGGCTCCGAGCTGCACGCCGCGAACCCGAGCCGGCGCACCCGCACTACGGTCGCACGGAACCGAGGACACCGGATGGGGCTCCCGATCGCCATCGGCCGGTTGACCGGGAGATTGGTGTCGGACTCTCGAGTTCGATGGCCGGAGGAGTCGACGGTGGCCGAGAGGGGGGACCTCGCAACCTGCGGAAGTTTGGCAGGTTCCCTGTCCGGGACTCAGAGCGCATGCGGGATCCCTGATCACCGGGCCGTTGCAAAGCCGGCCGCCCACCCACGGCTTGACCGGACCCGAGACTGACGAATTCCGGGCCTGGCCCCCTTCTTGACTATTGGATATGTCACTCCGACCCCTTGTCGCACCGGGCGACCTTTCTCGAGGGGCGGACTGCCTTGAGCGTCCGTACCCATTCCAAAAGGGGTCCCGTATGAACTGCAGGCGATTCTTTTCTTGCTGGGGGCGGCTTGCCTCCGCCGTCTCCATGGTTCTTCTGCTTGGCCTTTTCGGTTGCACCGAACAGGGAACCCAGGTAGAGACGCCTTCCGGGATCACGGTGGTGAACGGGGCAGGTGCGACGATTCCTGCCGCTGGCTCCATTTCGCTCTCGGTTCGCGTAACGAGCGACGGAGGCCGGCCGGCCGGTGGGGCTTCTGTGAAATGGAGGGTCGTCGAGGGGAGTGGATCCCTCTCGGCCTCCGAGAGTGTGACGGACGAGAACGGCCTTGCCAGGATCACCTGGACCTCGGACGGTACCGCGGGCACGGTGAGGGTGGAAGCCGACGTTCCCGGGGTGGGACCGCTTATGATCGGGTTCGAGGTCGACTCGGGTGTGCCCGTGGCCTTGGACCTTTCGCGCACCGCAGTGGAGTTTCGGGCAATCGGCGAAACCCTGTCGATCGATGCGGCGGTCGTCGACAGGTACGGCAATGACATCGGCGTGGAAGTGGAATGGAGTTCGAGTGACCCGCATGTCGTGAGCATCCGCGAGAATGGGATGATTCGCGCCGAGAGTTCGGGTGAGGCGGACATCCACGTGCGCTTCGGATTCTTCCATGGGCGCGTTCCGGTCTCAGTCCGGCCCCTCGCTGCCGACCTGTCCGTGTCTCCCTCTTCACACATGTTCATCGCTTTGGGAGAGAGGCTCGATGTTGCGCTTCAGGGCATCGATGCTGGCGGTTCCCACTTTCAGGTCGCGGACGGCGATGCACAGTGGTTTTCGGATGATGAAGCGGTAGCTTCGGTCAGCGCCGAAGGGGTGGTGATCGCAAAAGCTTCCGGCGCCACGACCATTCACGTGCATGTGCAGAGTGTTTCAGCCCAGCTCGAGATCGAGGTCCAGCCCGAGGTCGCTCGGCTGATCCTGAGTCCCCGAACCCTCCAGCTTTCTTCGCTCGGAGCCATCCAGCAACTCGATGTGGAGTCCGTGGACGAGAACGGACACACAATCCGTGGCGAAGGGCATGTGTACGCCTGGGGGAGCAACGATCACGGGGTCGTGATCGTGGAAGACGGCGCGGTGACCGCGGTCGGAAACGGGGAGGCCCGAATCGAGGTCTCTTTCAATGGAGTCTCGGCGTCGATCGCGGTGGTCGTCAAGCAGGAGGTCGCGCAGATCGTCGTCAGCGACCTGGCCCTTCGTGCGCTCGGAGCCAGCCGCCTGGTCTCCGTCGATGTACACGACGCCCGCGGGAACCATGTCGACTGGCTCCTTCCGTCCGATATCACCTGGAAGAGCTCGGATCCCGATATTTTTGCCGTCTCGGGGGGACAGGTCACCGCTGTGGGCGTCGGATCGGCAACGCTCACCGTGAGTGCCGGTCAGGGGAGTGCCACGGCTTCCATCTCGGTGATTCAGCGTCCGGTCTACATCCAGGTCGATCCCGGAACGATCGCATTCAATGCACTGGAGGGCACTGAGAAGCTGACCGCAACGGCCTTCGACGCAAACCACCACGAGATCCCGGGTGCGGACACCGATTTCGCATGGAAGTCTTCTGACCCCACTGTGGCAAGTGTGACCTCCGCAGGCACCGTGGTAGCGGAAGGGGTCGGTGAGGCGACCATCACCGTGAGTGCCGGTCAGGGGAGTGCCACGGCTTCCATCTCGGTGATGCAGCGTCCGGTCTACATCCAGGTCGATCCCGGAACGATCGCATTCAATGCACTGGAGGGCACTGAGAAGCT
>SLFU01000082.1 GCA_007124095.1 Gemmatimonadota bacterium | reverse complement strand
GGGGAGGCGGACGGGGAGGCGGACGGGGAGGCGGACGGGGAGGCGGACGGGGAGGCGGAGAGGGCCTGAGCATTGCCTCGCCCCGTCGTCGGTCCCATCCTCCCCAGAGCCCGACACGCCCAGAGCCCGACACGCCCAGAGCCCGACACGGTCTCGGGCGGCCTGATCGTCCGGCCCACGGGCCCGGCCCATTCGCCTCATCCGTCCGACTGAGCCATTCGCCCTGACCCATTCGCCCCTACATTCGGCGCTACACTCGCTCAACCGTGCCCGCATTCATGCTCGAGCTTCTCTCCATCACGATCGACTCGGGCTACGCCCGCCGCCTCTGGGCCCACGAGGGAAATACCGTCTTCGTTGATCTGGAAATCGAGGGGAAGCGCGAGCGGCAGGCGGCCCGCGACACGGTCGTGAGCGCACACTCCATGGACGACGCCGGGAGGCTCGCCCGGCTCCCGGACCGGGGGCCCCTCCTCGTGCGCACGAACCCCGCGGGAGCGGGAGGGATCGAGGAGGCCCGCGAGCTCGAGGCCCTCGGCGTGGACCGTGTGATGCTTCCGATGTTTCGGAGCCGTGCGGAGGTGGAGGCGGTGGTCGAGGCGCTCGACGCCGGGGGCGGATCGCCTCCCCGTCTGAGCCTCCTGGCCGAGACTGTGGATGCCGTGGAGAGGCTGGAGGAGATCGTGGACGGACAGCCCGGCTGGGTGGATCATGTCCACATCGGGCTGAACGACCTCTCGCTCGAGCGCGGCACGGCCTTCCTCTTCGAACCGGTGGCCTCGGGTGAGATCGGCGAGCTGGCCCGGCGGGTCCGCGGTCTGGGGCGGCGCTTCGGCTTCGGCGGCGTGGGGATGCCCGGGGAGGGGCTGGTCTCCGCCGAGCAGATTTTGGGCGAGCACGTGCGGGTCGGATCGGAGTGCGTGATCCTGGCCCGCTCCTTCCACCGCCGCCTTCCGGGGGGCGATGCCTCGGCCCTCTCTGACGGGCTCGGTCGCGTGCGCCGTTGGGAGGCCCACTGGCGGGAGGCGAGCCGGGACGCGCTCGAGGAGAATCACACCGCCCTCCGCCTCGCCATCGAGTCCGTCCTCGCGTCGATGGGAGGGGTGGGAGAGGAGAAGCCGGCGGGACGGCGGAGCTCGTGACCCCGTTCGCGCGACCCTCCGAGCTCCTCCTCCTCTCGCCCCGCGCCGAGACCGACGAGGCCTTCGGGGAGCTGGCGCGGCGCATCTGGCCGGTGGTCGCTCCCCTCCCGGTCCGGCTGATCCACGGAAACGGCTCCACCGACCCTCCCCCGGAGCCGGGAGCCGCCCTGGTCACAGGCGGCCGGCCGGAGGCGCTCGAGGTCCTGGGTTCGATCCCGAGGGAGGGGGAGGGCTGGCGCTGGGTGCACCTCACCGCGTCCGGCCCGGACCCCCTCCACGAATGGCCCATCCTGCCCGGCCGACCCCTGATCACTTACTCCCGCGGGGTGAATGCCCGGAGCATCGCCGAATGGGCGCTCGGAGCGATCCTCCACTTCCGCCGGGATTTCGACCGATACCTCCACCAGGCGGCGGAGGGCCGCTGGGAGCGGCGGTGGGCCAGGGAGCTGGCCGGGTCCCGGTTGGTGGTGGTCGGGGCGGGCTCGGCGGGGAGCGAGGTGGCCCTCCTGGCCCGCGCCTTCGGGATGGAGACGGTCGGGATCTCCCGCAGCGGCCGGGAGCTTCCCGGTTTCGATCGAGTCGGGACCGCCGACGAGCTGGATCCGGCGCTCGAGAAGGCCGACGTTACCGTCGTCCTCCTCCCCCTCACCGAGCGGACCCGGGGCAGCTTCGGGGAGGCACGCATCCGCAGGCTCCGGGCCGACGGCCTCCTCCTCGTGGCCTCGCGGGGGGGAATCGTGGATGAGAAAGCGGTCGCGGAGGCCGTGCGGGAGGGACGGCTGCGTGGGGCGGCCTTCGACGTCTTCGCCGAGGAGCCCCTCGCCCCCGACTCGCCCCTCTGGCGAGAGCCGGGCGTGCTCGTGACCCCCCACGTCGCGGGGACCACGGACCGCTTCATGGCGCATACCGCCGAGATCCTCGAGACGATCTGGCGGGCGGCGTACGAGGCTCCCGACTCCGGAGCCCTCGCCCCCTTCAAATACGAGGCCGCCCAGCCTCCGGTGGAGAGCTGAGCCGTGCACAAGAGAGCTGAGCCGTGCACACCTCGACCATGCCTGCCTCGGGAGGGGTGACGTGTTCGTCGCGGTGAAGCAGGTCATCGGCTGGCTCATCTCCCCCCTGGCCGCCGGAGGGATCCTCCTCCTCCTGGCTCTGGCCCTCTCCTTTACCGAGCGTTTCGGGCGGCTGGGGCGCATCGGCCTCACCGCGGGCCTCCTGATCGGCTTTCTCCTGGGCACCCGCCCGGTGGCCCACCTCCTGATCCAACCGCTCGAGAGCGGATTCACCGCCGTCGATCCGGCCGCGCTCGATGCCGATGTGGAGTGGATTGTGGTCCTGGGCGGGGGGCACGCCCCGGACGTCCGGGTGCCTCCGGCCGCCCTCCTGAATCCCGAGTCCCTCTACCGTCTCACCGAGGGCGTGCGCCTCCACCGCGCCCTTCCGGAGAGCCGACTCGTCGTCTCGGGGAGGGGCCCGTGGGAGGTCTCCCACGCGGAGGTGACCGCCCGGGTGGCCGAGGCGATGGGGGTGGATCGGGCACGAATCGAGGTGCAGCCGGAGCCCCGGGACACCCGGGAGGAGGCCGTCCGTACGCGGGCTCACCTCGGCGAAGGGACCCGGGTCCTCCTCGTCACCTCCGCGGCCCACCTCCCCCGGGCCCTCTTCCACTTCCGGGCCCAGGGACTGGATCCTCTGCCGGCCCCCGCCCAGAGCTACTCACGCGGGGGGGTCCGCTGGAACCTCCAGGCCCTCCTCCCCTCGGCCGAGTCGTACCGGATGGTCGAGCGGGCCGTGCACGAATACGTGGGATTGGCCTGGGCCCGGCTGCTACGCGGTCGGCTCTGAGCCATGTACCTGCCCGGGCACCTCGCCGCCGGCGTGCTCGCGGCGGCCGCGCTCACCCTCCGCTCCGGGCCGGCAGGGAAGGGAATGGGCCCGGCCGGGCAGGGGCCGGCAGGACAGGGGCCGAATGGACAGGGGCTAGACCGCTCCGCCCTCCTCCTCACCATTTTCCTCCCGGCCGCGTTGGGAGGCATCACCCCCGACCTGATCGACAAGTCCATCCTGGCGCTGGGGGGCTCGGTCTACGGCCGCACCATCGGACACAGTCTCCTCTTCCTCGCGGGCGTCACCGCGGGGTGGGCGCTGGCCCGGAGGGCCGGCCTACTCAGTTACGGGCGGGCCGGATTCTGGCGGGCCGGATTCGGGTGGGCCGCATTCGGGCGGGCGGTCGGGTTCTGGACGCTCGGCGTGGCGAGCCACCTGGCGGCGGACCTGGCCGACGACGCGCTCCGCGGGCTCCTCCGCGGCGGCATCGTCTGGTCGAGCTGGTTCGCCTGGCCGGTGGCCACCCCCTACCGTCACGTGCTCCGCAACCGCGAGCCCTGGGGGGGATGGCCGTGGCCCTGGAGCCCGCTCGAGGCGATCGTCGTCGCCGCCGCGCTCGCCTTCCTCGCTTGGCGCTTCGAGGTCTGGCGAGCCGGGGTGAGAAAGCCGAGGTGAGGCGATTCAGGCGACCGTGAGGCTCCAACTCCCGCCACCGGCCGCTTGGCCGTCAGTGATGCGGCCCCCCGGCCCGGATCTGTCCCCGGATCTCGCCCGGCGGGTACTGCTCGGTGTGCACGTTCGAGTACGCGCCACCGGTCCTCAGCTTCTCGACGAGCTCATCGAAGTTGGCCACCCCGCCCGGGCATGCCTCGGAGTCAGGCCTTGCGATGACGTCGTCGGCGGTGATCACACCCGTCGCCAGAATCCCGTTCAGCCGCCCGGGAATCAACACGGCGGGCGGACCGTCGGGATATAGAAAGGCGACCACCGGCCCGTTCACTCCGGCGGCCCCGCAGTGGATGTGCGCCTGCAGCACATTCTCGATGTTCGCGACGATCAGCCGGTAGCGGAGCTCGGTGCCTTCCTTGTTCAGTTGAAAGACGGCCTGGCCCCGCGCGCGTGTCACGACGGGAACATCCGCGACCTCCTGGTCCCCGCTGTGCGGGGCGACGAAGGTCTGGAGTTGGCCGACGGGTCCGGACCCGGGCGAGCCCTGGAAGAGGGGGTCTTCCGGGGGAGCGATGAGGTCGGAATCCCCGGAGCAGGCGACCGCCACGGCGAGGGGAAGGGAGAGCACGAGGAAGACTCGGACCGCACGCATGGTCACCTCCGGTCTGTGAGGCCCAGGATGCCGGACTCGACAATCCTGTGGGGGTCTGTAGGGCAACGTACGACACGACCGGTGGGAGAGCAAAGGATTTTGGGCGCCGGGAAGTGTTCGGGCACCCCGGATTCGCTACTTTGCGAAATGGGTCGCATGGACCGCTGCCGGCGGCCCCGTGCCTCCACCCCGCGCTCCGAAGGAGATAGTGGTCGCCGATGAGCCTCAGCCCGAGCCAGGAAGGAGGAGCGGATTCCCCCGGGACCGGTGGGTTCTGGGGCGCCATCACCGAGCGAGGCCAATCCTTGCTGGGGCTCGATCCCGAGATTCAGGGGAAGTTTCTCCTCTCCGCGCTCGCCCTCTTCGCGGTCTGGCTTATCCGCCGCCTCGTCCTTCGTCTGGCGGAGGGACGCCTTCAGGACCCCAAGGTACGCTACCAGTGGTCCAAGACCTCCGGCTACGTCGCCTTCGTCTTCATCGTCCTCCTCCTGGGGCAGATCTGGCTGGAGGCGATCCGCAACATGGGGACCTTCCTCGGGCTCCTCAGCGCCGGGTTGGCCATCGCGCTCCGCGACCTGGTGGCGAACATGGCGGGGTGGGGGTTCATCCTCCTCAGGCACCCCTTCGTGGTGGGCGATCGCATTCAGGTGGGGGAACATCGGGGCGACGTAGTCGACATCCGACTCTTCCAGTTCACCCTCCTGGAGATTGGAAACTGGGTGGACGCCGACCAGAGTACGGGCCGGGTCATCCACATTCCCAACTCCCGCGTCTTCTCCGACCCCCTCAGCAACTACACGGCCGAGTTCCCGTACCTGTGGCACGAGATCCCGGTGCTCGTAACCTTCGAGAGCGACTGGCGGGAAGCCAAGCGTATCCTCGAGACGGCGGCCCGGGAGCACGCCGACCCGATTCTCCGGGACGCCGAGGACCGGATTCGCCAGGCATCCAGAAAGTTCCTGATCTACCGGGGAAAGCTCACGCCGAAGGTCTACACCTCCGTAATGGAGAGCGGCGTGCTGCTCACCATCCGGATCCTCGCGCCGGTCCGGCAGCGGAGGGGTCTGGCGGAGGCGCTGTGGGAATCGATCCTCGACGAATTCCGGCGGAGCCCGCAGGTGGACCTGGCCTACCCGACGCGCCGGATCTACACGAACCTCCTCGAAGGCAAGGCGGAGATCCGGGCGCCGTGGCCGTCCGGAATGGAACCAGGGCGGTCGGAGGAGGGTTCGTAGCGGTGTGTCCTTCGTACCCGGCCCCTCGCCGTAGGCGATGCCGAGCTTCGCTCGAGGAGAGCCCCTGGAGATGCACTACCTGGACTATGCCGCGACCTCCGCCGTGCGGCCCGATGCCGTCGGGCGTGCGGTTCAGCGGTTCTTGACCGAGGTCGGGGCCTCTCCCGGCCGCGGCGGACACGAGCGGTCGGTCGAGGCCGGCCGCATCTGTTTCCGATGTCGGCGCCGCATGGCCCAGCTTCTGAACCTTCCCGGCGATCCGGGCCGGATCGCCTTCATGTTCAATGCGACCCACGCCTTGAACACGGCGCTGCGCGGCCTCCTCACCCCCGGCGACGCGGTCGTCACGACGCCCTTCGATCACAACGCGGTGCTGCGCACGGTCCACTCCCTCTCGCGGACCCGCGGGGTCGAGGTCCGCGTGGCTCCCGGGGCCTCCGATGGCTCCCTGGACCTCGACGCCACGCGGCGGTCGCTCGAGGGGGCGAAGCTCCTGGTCGTGAACGAGATCTCCAACATTCTCGGGACGCGGCTCCCCCTCCGGGAGCTGGCGGGGATGGCGCACGAGGCGGGGGCGCTCGTCCTCGTGGACGCGGCCCAGTCGGCCGGCCACCTCCCCTGCAATCCCGCCGAGGAGGGCGCCGACCTGGTGGCGATCACCGGCCACAAGGGTCTGCTCGGCCCGCAGGGGACCGGAGCGCTCTGGGTGCGGGAAGGGGTGGAGCTGCCCCCGCTCCTCACCGGTGGAACCGGGGGGGATTCCAGGTTGCGCGAGATGCCCGACCAGATGCCCGACCGCCTGGAGGCGGGCACGCCCAACGTTCCGGGGATCGCCGGCCTGCTCGCCGGCATCGAGTTCGTCCTCGAGGAGGGGGTGGAGCCTCTCCACGCCCGGGTGAACGAGCTCAAGGCCCGACTGCGGGACGGCCTGGAACAGATGCCGACGGTCCGGGTCCTCTCCCCGGCGGCACCCGACGGAACCGGGATCGTCACCATCATCTGCGACACCACCGACCCGGCGACTCTGGGCCGCCGCCTGCAGGAGGAGTCCGGGGTCTTCGTGCGGACCGGGCTCCACTGTGCCCCCGAGGCACACAGGCTCCTGGGTACGCAGGAGAATGGAGCGCTCCGTTTCTCGCTCGGGTGGGCGTCCACAAAGGAGGATGTCGACCAGGCGCTGGCCGGCCTGGAAGCCATCACCGGAGCCGCCCGGGTACCGTCCAGTCAGCCCTCGAAAGCCTGACCCTTCGGCCCCTCATTCGCCGCTCACCCGAATCCGGCACCTGCGATCACCGCCCCTATGCGACTTTTCATCGCCCTGAATCTTCCGGAGCAGGAGCAGGCTCGTATCCATGCCGCGGCCGAGCCCCTCCGAGACCAAGGGTTCCCGGTGCGCTGGTTGGAATCCGCCGCGTATCATCTCACCCTCAAGTTCCTGGGTGAGGTGCGGCCCGAGAAGCTCCCCGTGGTGGAGCAGGTGGTCTCGCGGATCGCGGCCGCCACCGAGGCCTTCCCCCTGACCATCCGGGGCTTCGGCGCCTTTCCCACGATCCGCCGGCCCAACGTCCTCTGGATCGGGGTGGATCCCACCCCCGCCCTCCGGTGCCTGAAGCAGGACCTCGAGTGGGGCCTCGCGCACCATGGGTTCGAGCGGGAGACCCGCGCCTTCCATCCCCATATCACCTTGGGGCGCACCGAGAAGAACCGGGGAGCGGGGGTGTTTCGGGGCCTGGACGAGCTCTCCGCGGATCTCGACTACGAGGGGCGCGTGGAGCTCGAGACGGTGGACATCATGCGCAGCCAGTTGGCGAAGGCGAAGAAGGGGCGCCGCTACCAGCTCCTCAGCGGATGCCCGATGAAGGTCGCAGGGAAGGCGCGAGGGAAGGCCCGAGGAAAGGAGGGATAGGAGGTGGGGGCTTCCCTGTTGGGGTGTGTGGGGAGGATGCTGGCTCTCCTCGGTCTCGTGGCGATCCTCGTGCTGGCCTGGACGAGGGGGCCCGAGCTGTGGGATTGGGTGAGGGACGGTTCTGCCGGGACGGAGGAAGAGGTCTTCCGGGAGGCGGTCGCCGCGGACGTGCTCGAGCGCTACCGGACCCTCGTTGACGGGGAGGTCGAGGAAGTGAGCTTCACGACCGTGGAGCTCCAGAGCGTTCTCGAACACGCGCTCTCGGACCACCTTCCGGAGGGCACGGAAGGCGCCTCCGTGCGCCTCGAGGAGGGGGAGCTGCGGCTGGGGATGAGGGTGGCGCTCTCGCACCTTCCTTCCATACCGGAGCTGGAGCGGGTCCGTGCCATCCTCCCAGATCCGGTGCCGATCGAGCTTCGCGGTGCCCTCCTGACCGTCGAGGACGGGGAAGCGATCTTCCTCGTCCGCCGCATCGATGCCGCCGGGATTCCCCTCCCGCGAGCCATGTACGCCGGAATCCTCCACTCCCTCGATCCCACGGAGCGGGGCGAGCTGCCGCCCGAGGCGCTCCGGGTCCCGCTACCGACCGGCGTTCGCTCCGCCTACATTGACGGGGACCGTCTGGTCGTCACCGGTCACTCCTGAGCTCAAGTCTCCCACCCTCCTCCGATCCGGCACACATGGCACGACTCCTCATCGTCGACGACGAGGAATCCATCCGGGAGGTCCTTCGCCAGCTCTTCGAGTACGAAGGGCACGAGGTCCGGGAGGCCGCCTCCGGACCGGCGGCCCTCCTGGCCGTGGAGGAGGAGTCTCCCGAAGTCATCTTCCTCGATGTGAAGATGCGGGAGATGGACGGGCTGGAGGCGCTCCTTCGCCTGAAGGAGAAGGCGCCGGACGCGCAGGTGGTCATGATTTCCGGCCACGGCACGATCGACACCGCCGTCGAGGCGACCCGCCGGGGAGCCTACGACTTTCTGGAAAAACCCCTCGACTCCGATCGGCTCCTCGTCACCCTTCGAAATGCGCTCGAGGTCAAGGGCCTCTCCGCCTCCGTCGCCCAGCTCCGCTCGGAGATCGAGACCCGGCACGAGATCGTCGGGCAGTCGGACGAGATCCGAAAGGTCCTGGAGCGGGTGGAGCGGGTGGCTCCCACCGATGCGCGCGTCCTGATCACCGGAGAGAACGGGACGGGCAAGGAGCTGGTGGCTCGGGCCGTGCACCGGCTCTCGCGCCGGGCGCACCGGTCCTTCGTGGAGGTGAACTGCGCCGCGATCCCCTCCGAGCTGATCGAATCCGAGCTCTTCGGACATGTGAAGGGATCCTTCACCGGGGCGATCGAGGATCGGATCGGAAAATTCGAGCAGGCGCACGAGGGCACCCTCTTCCTGGATGAGGTGGGCGACATGGCCCTCCCCGCGCAGGCCAAGGTGCTCCGGGCGCTTCAGGAGGGGACGGTGACCCGGGTCGGGGGCCAGAGATCCCGGCGGGTGGACGTGCGGGTGGTCTCCGCCACGAACAAGGACCCGGAAGCGGAGATCGAGGCCGGGCGGCTCCGCGAGGACCTCTTCTACCGGCTCAACGTGGTCCCGATCCACCTGCCTCCCCTCCGGGATCGGCGCGACGACATTCCGATGCTGGCCCGGCATTTTGCCGCCCTGATGGTGTCCAGGGACGGCTTCGAGCCACGGGAGTTCACGCCCGAAGCCGTGGATCGCCTGCGGGAGATGGATTGGCCCGGGAACGTGCGTGAGCTGAGAAACGCGGTGGAGCGCCTCTTCGTCCTCTCGTCGGGCCCCGAGATCACCGAAGAGGACGTCGAGCAGATGACCTCCCCGAAGGTGGAGGCGGACCAGTTGGGCGCCGAGCTCTTCCGGTCGGAGAGCTACGCGGACTTCAAGGAGCAGATGGAGCGGGTGTTCCTCCTCCGGAAGCTGCGGGAGCAGGATTGGAACGTCTCCGAGACCGCCCGGGTCCTGGACATGCCCCGATCGAACCTCTACAAGAAGATGGACAAGCACGGGCTCGCGCGAGACGAATGACTCCCGGGAGGAACCCGGCTCGTCCGATGCGGGTAGCGAAAGAGCCGTTGTCGGTTCCAGGGCCTCGGCCTCCAATCCAGGGCCTCCCCCAGGGCTCCCCGTAGGGGCTCCCCATAGGGCCCCTCCCATAGGGCCTTTCAGGGCCTCCCCAGGGCCTTGGGCCGCGCGGCCCTGGCCGGACCGGTGTGTTCCCGAATCAGCGGAGCCTAGATGATGCCACCCGAAGAGATGGACCCCACGAACGAGGGGATCCCCGAGTCGTCGGACTTCGGCGGGTCCCGCTCCGATGCGTCCCACTCCGGCCAGGCGCCCGCCTCCGACCCATCCGTGGGCCCGGCGCGGACGGGGGGCTGGTGGCGGTCGGTCTTCGAGCTGGTTCGCTCCGTCGGCCTCCTCCTGGTTCTCCTCTTCGTGGTGCGCGCCTTCGTGGTGGAGGCCTTCAAGATTCCCACGACCTCAATGGAGGGGACGCTCCTCGCCGGGGACTTCCTCCTGGTCAACAAGGCGGTCTACGGGGCCGAGATCCCGGGGGTCGGGATCACCCTGCCCGCGCTCGCGATCCCGGAGCGGGGCGAGGTAGTGGTCTTCCATCCCCCCCACGACCCGGGGAAGCACTACGTGAAGCGGCTGGTGGGCCTTCCGGGCGACACCCTCGAGATGCGCAACAAGCTCCTCTACCTGAATGGGGAGGAGCTCTACGAACCGTACACCAGCCATCATGACTGGGATGGAGATACGGTGCATCCGGGGATGTCCTGGCAGAACGAGTTCCTGAAGAACCCCGTCGCCACCCGGCGCTACCGGCCCTCCAGGGACAACTGGGGGCCGCTGGTCATCCCCGGGGGCAGCTTCTTCATGCTCGGGGACAATCGGGACAACTCCGAGGATTCCCGGTACTGGGGCCTGGTCGATCGGGAGAAGATCAAGGGGAGGCCGTGGCGGGTCTACTACTCCTCTGAACCGGGCCAGGCGGGACTGGGCTCCTGGTTCCAGGAGGTTCGCTGGGGCCGCATCGGGGGACGCATCCGGTGATCTTCGTCTCGGTGGGATGGTTCGGGCGCAAGCAGGGAGGGCTCGGACGTACGAGATGATTCCGGGCGCCCAATTCGCGGCGCCGGAAAGGGGGGGGTGTTGCGCGATGCCCTCTCATGCTCAATGATGACTCCTCCGGCGGGGTTTCCAGACAGGAGGAAAGGCTCGTGACCAGGTCTCCCGCACTGGACGACTCGGGCTCGCGTGGCGCTCCGATGAGCTTCTCGCCTAGCCGAAGAGTCGGCAGGGACGGCTCCCTCGACCAGTACCTCAAGGAGATCAGCCGCTACCCGCTGATCGACCGCGAGGAGGAGGCGCGCCTTGCCCGAGGCATCCGCAAAGGGGACGCGGAGGCGCTCGACAAGCTCGTCCGCTCCAACCTCCGCTTCGTGGTCTCGGTGGCGAAGCGCTACCAGAACCAGGGCGTCGCGCTCCCCGACCTCATCAACGAGGGAAACGTCGGGCTGATCCGGGCCGCGCACAAATTCGACGAGACGAAGGGGATCAAGTTCATCTCCTACGCGGTGTGGTGGATTCGGCAGGCGATCCTGCAGGCGCTGGCCGAACAGAGCCGCGTGGTCCGCGTTCCCCTGAACCGGGCCGGAGCCCTTCACCGGATTGGCCGCCGCTCCTCGGTCCTTCTCCAGGAGCTCGGACGGGAGCCCACCGTCAACGAGATCGCCACGGATCTCGATCTCTCCCGGGAGGAGGTCGCCTCGACCCTCGCGATCTCTCAATCCCACCTCTCCCTCGACGCTCCCATTGCACCGGGGGAGGACAACCGCCTTCTCGATTACCTTCCGGACCGTTACTCTCCCATGCCGGAGGATCGAGCGTTCGATCACGCCCTGAAGGACACCGTCGATCGAGCGCTCGCTTCCCTGAAGGAACGGGAGGCGAAGGTGCTTCGGCTCTATTTCGGGTTGGACGAACAGGAGCCGATGACCCTCGAGGAAATCGGCGCGCTCCTCGGCATCACCCGGGAGCGGGTTCGCCAGATCAAGGAAAAGGCGCTGGCGAGGCTTCGGCACGCGTCGCGGGCCCGCTACTTGAAGACCTTCGAAGGCTGATCCCCTGGCGGTTGACACCCCTTCCAGCCAGGAATATCATTCAAAGCTCTATTGTCAATTGGTCGCGGTCGACCGGACCTGGATAAATGAAGACGTATACTCCGAAAGCAAACGAGATCGACCGTCGGTGGTGGGTAGTCGACGCTGCGGACAAGCCCCTGGGCCGTCTCGCCACTGAGCTCGCTCGCATTCTCCGGGGCAAGCACAAGCCGATGTACACTCCGCATCTGGATACCGGCGACTATGTCGTGGTCCTGAATGCGTCGAAGGTGCGGCTGACGGGGAGGAAGGCCGATCAAAAGGTCTATTTCCGTCATTCCGGCTTCGTCGGCGGGGATAAGCACATTCCCTTCCGGAGGATGATTAGCTCGCATCCCGAGAGGGTGGTGGAGCTGGCGGTCAAAGGGATGCTTCCCAAGAATGCGCTCGGGAGGCAGATGAAGAGAAAGTTGAAGGTCTATGCGGGCGAGGAGCACCCGCATCATGGGCAGCAGCCTCAGGCGTTGAAGCTCTGAGCTTCGGGAGACCGGGGCTCGGGTGCGACATCCGGACAACCTAGGGAATCGGAATGGCTGAAGAATCGACGGAAGCGGTCCATGCGGTCGGACGGCGCAAGACCAGTACAGCGCGGGTGATCCTCCGGCCGGGGACGGGTGAATGGTCCATCAACGGTCGTTCCCTTCCGGACTACTTCCCCCGTATCCTCCACCGGAAGCGGGCGGAAGAGGCTCTGAAGGTGACGGAGTACGACGGGAAGGTCGATGTGACCGTGCGGGTCAGGGGAGGCGGCACGACCGGCCAGGCCGACGCCATCCGGATGGCCCTCGCCAGATCCATTCTCGAGAAGGATGACGAAGCTCGCCCCCTCCTTCGAAAGCACCGGCTCCTCACCCGCGACTCCCGGAAGGTGGAGCGGAAGAAGCCCGGTCGTCCGAAGGCGCGCAAGCGCTTTCAGTTCAGCAAGCGATAAACCTTGGAAAGCCCCACTTTGGATACTCCCGTTATGGAGCAGGAACCGCAGCAGGTCGGCATTAGCCAGCTTCTCGAGGCCGGCGTCCACTTCGGGCATCAGACCCGTCGTTGGAACCCGAAGATGCGGAAGTACATCTTCACTGCGCGCAACGGCATCCACATCATCGACCTCCGGAAGACGGTGGACCGTCTCCGGATGGCCGAGGACGTCACCCGCAAGGTGGTGTTGAAGGGAGAGCGAGTTCTCTTCGTGTGCACGAAGCCCCAGTTGAGCGGAATCATCGAGGAGGAGGCCGAGCGATGCGGGGCCTTCTACGTGACCGAGCGCTGGCTGGGGGGGATGCTCACCAACTTCCAGACGATCCGCAAGCAGATCCGGCGGCTGAAGGAGCTCGAGCGCGGCCAGGAAGAGGGCGCCTTCGAGTTCTACACCAAGAAGGAGCAGCTCCTGATCGATCGGGAGCGGCTGAAGCTGGAGAAGTACTTCTCCGGTGTGAAGGACATGGGACGCCTTCCCGGCGCGATGTTCGTGGTGGACGCCAAGCGGGAGCACATTGCGGTGAAGGAGGCCAACCGCCTCGGGATTCCCGTGATCGCGATCGCCGACACCAACGCGGACCCGGACCTCATCGACCTCCCGATCCCCGGGAACGATGACGCGATCCGCTCCGTGGGCCTCATCACCAAGGCGATCGCCGACGCCGTCCTCGTGGCGCGCCGCGAGGTTCCGGAGGAGGAGCGCCGCAAGGCGGATGAGGTGGAGGCTACCACCTACTCCACCGAGACCGGAGAGAAGGCTGCGGCCGCGGACGACGCACCCCGCCGCCGGATCCGGCGGCGCCGCCGTCCCCGCCCGGAGGTGATCGCACAGCTCCAGAAGTCGGACGACGACTCCGCCGAGGGAGAATCGGACGCCGACGCGGCCGACCAGGCCGACCAGAAGGAGCCGGAAGCCAAGGCCGCCACCGAGCCGGAGAAGGCCGAGGCGGAGGCGCCGGCCAAGCCGAAGCAGCCGGCGGCGGTGAAGGCCAAGGAGGAGGCCGAGCCGAAGAAGGCGGCCGAGTCGAAGGAACTGGAAGGGGACGAGGCCGAGGACTGACCTCCCCTGGATCGATCCCCTCTCTCACAGGGGAAGGGGGAAGCGGCAAAGGCGGTGGACAAGCGGAGGAAGGGGGCGCGGAGTCCGGGCCCGCTTCCTCCGTTTGAACCCGCCTGTTTTCATGTACAGACGTCAACCCACCAGAGAGGTATTGCGCAGATGAGCGTGAGCGCGAAAGAGGTCAAGATACTGCGGGACCGCACCGGGGCCGGGATGCTGGATTGCAAGAAGGCGCTCGAGGAAACGGGAGGAGATGTGGAGGCCGCCGTAGATGTCCTTCGAAGTCGTGGTGCGGCGAAGGCGGCGAAGCGATCCGGAAGGGCGGCCAACGAGGGGACCGTGGGGCACTACCTCCACCACGGAGGACGGATCGGGGTCATCGTGGAGGTCAACTGCGAGACGGACTTCGTCGCGAATACCGACGAGTTCCAGGAGCTGGCGCGGGACCTGGCGATGCACATCGCCGCATCCAACCCGCTGGCAGTGAGTGAGGAGGACCTCCCCGAGGAGGTGGTGGCGCGGGAGCGGGCGGTGTACGTGGAGCAGGTGAACCAGGAAGGCAAGCCCGAGCAGGTCCGCGAGAAGATTGTCGAGGGGAAGCTCCGGAAGTTTCTCGAGGAGACGACGCTCCTCAAGCAGCCCTTCGTGAAGGATCCCGACCGGACCATCGAGGAGCTGGTTACCGAGACCTCCGCAAAGACCGGAGAGAACATCCGGGTGGCGCGCTTCGCGCGATTCGAGGTCGGAGGGGAAGGGTAGGGTGGGGCAGGATGAGCTGAAGTATCGGAGGGTGCTTCTCAAGCTGTCCGGAGAGGCGCTGGCCGGGGAGAAGGGCTTCGGAATCGACCCGCCGGTGGTCGACCGCCTCACCGACGAGGTGAAGCGGGTGCACGAGATGGGTGTGGTGCTCGGCCTGGTGGTCGGTGGGGGGAACATCGTCCGGGGGACGATCGCGTCCCAGAAGGGAATGGACCGGGTCACGGCCGACTACATGGGAATGCTGGCCACGATCATCAACGCGATGGCGCTCCAGGACATGCTCGAGCGAAAGGACGTGGAGACGCGCGTGATGACGGCGATCCGGATGGAGGAGCTCGCCGAGCCGTACATCCGGCGCAGGGCGCTCCGGCACCTGGAGAAGGGTCGGGTGGTCCTCTTCGCAGGAGGCACGGGCAATCCCTACTTCTCGACCGATACGGCAGCCGTGTTGCGGGGCATCGAGATGGGTTCGGACGTCATCATCAAGGCCACCAAGGTGTCGGGGGTGTATACGGCGGATCCGGAGGAGGATCCCGATGCGACCTTCCTTCCCACCGTGTCGTTCCACGAGGTCGTGAGCCGGGAGCTGGGGGTCATGGACGCACCGGCCGTGTCGCTCTGCAAGGAGAACGACCTTCCGATCATCGTGCTGGACCTGAGCCGCCCCGGGGCGGTCGGCGCGGCGATCCAAGGTGAGGCGGTCGGAACCCTGGTCTCATAAGCGCCCCCAGCGGCTTCGTCCGCCGGGGCCCTTCGGTGCTTCGACTCAACGCTCGACGAGGAATGGATTCGATGTCAACGACCGAGCAGGTGAAGCAGCAGATGGAGCAGACGCTGGAGGCGGTGCGGCGGGAGTTTTCCACCGTCCGGACCGGCAAGGCGAACGTGGCTATTCTGGATACGGTGCGGGTGGAAGCCTACGGCTCGTCGCTCCCCCTGAACCAGGTGGCGACCGTGTCCACCCCGGAATCCTCGCTCATCGTGGTTCAACCCTTCGATGCCTCACTGATCGGGGAGGTGGAGAAGGGAATTCTCCAGGCCGACCTCGGGTTGAATCCGAGCAACGATGGACAGATCGTCCGCGTACCTGTCCCCCCCCTCAACGAGGAGCGGCGCAAGGAATACGTCCGCGTCCTCAACAGGATGGCCGAAGAAGGACGGGTCTCGCTTCGCCACGCCCGCAGGGAGGGCAACGACGAGGTGAAGGCCAAGATCAAGGAAGGGGAGCTCTCGGATGACGAGGGTCGCCGTAACCTGGACGAGATCCAGAAGCTGACGGATCGGTTCACCAAGGCCATCGACGAGCTTCTCGAAGCGAAGGAGGGGGAGGTGATGAAGGTCTGAGGCGGCGGCTTGCCTCGACTCGGGTTTTCGCATCTCCGCATCGGATCCGTGGCCGGCAGGCCCGGGCCCGCGCGATGAATCCATTCCTTTGACACCTCCGTTCACCCCGGGCATCTTCCGTTCATGAGTGACGACCCCGTGTTTCCATTTCCATCGAACGGCCCGATTCCACGCCATGTGGCGGTGATCATGGACGGAAACGGGCGCTGGGCGGCGGAAAGGGGCCTCCCCCGGCACGAAGGGCACTGGGAGGGGATGAAAGCGGTTCGCGAGGTCATCGAAGGGTCGTTGGAGGCCGGGATCGAGATCCTCACCCTCTTCGCTTTCTCCACCGAGAACTGGCAGCGCCCCGAGGAGGAGATCGAGGCGCTGATGACGCTCCTCAAGATCTATGTGGAGCAGGAGCAGGCCGAGCTGCGCGAGCGCGGGATCGAGGTGCGGGTGCTGGGCGATCTGGGAAGGATGGACGAAGAGGCGCGGGCGGCGGTGGACCGGATCCAGAGCGTCACTTCCGGGGGCGCCGAGCTCCGGCTCAATCTGATGATCTCCTACTCGGGGCGTGCGGACATCGTCCGAGCGGCGCGGGAGCTCGCTCGAAAGGTGGCGGCCGGGGAGCTCACTCCGGAGCAGATCGACGACCGCGCCTTCTCGGAGGCGCTCTACACAGGTGCCCTCCCCGATCCCGACCTCCTGATCCGGACTTCGGCCGAGTTCCGAATCTCGAATTTCATGCTCTGGCAGCTGGCGTACACGGAGTTCCACATCACCCCCTGCCTCTGGCCCGACTTTACCCGCCGGGAGCTCTTCAGCGCGGTCGCGGAGTATCAGCGGCGCGAGCGGCGGTTCGGGCGGGTGTCCGCACCCTGAATCTCCTTCCCCCGTTTCCGGATCGAGCTGATGGCCGGACGTGAGTTGGGCCGCCGGGTCGGGGTGGCCGCGATAGGCATTCCCTTCGCGTTGTGGGTAGTCTATCTGGGATCGTGGGCTGTCGCGGTCGTCCTCGCGCTGACCGCCGCGCTCGGTGCGCGCGAAGTCTATCGCCTCGCGAGCGCGCGGGGGTGGCACCCGTTCACCTGGATCGGAGTGCCCGCGGCCGCGCTTCTCGTGCTCGCCGCCGGGTGGACCGGGACCGTCGAGTCGTGGAGCGTGGTGGCGTGGTGGATCCTGATCGGCCTCACGCTGCTGGCCATGGCTGGGGCGGTGGTCTGGCGCGACTTGCAGGCGGCGCCCCTGGTCGCGGTGGCCTCCACTATCTTCGGGGTGATCTATGTGGGTGCGACTCTGGCCTTCGCGGTCCTCTTGAGGGCGTTCCCCGAGACGGGCGGAGGGGAAGTGGGTTGGGAGGGCGCCTTCCTCCTGATCTTTCCCCTGGTCGCGACCTGGAGCGGGGATTCCGCGGCGTACTTCGTGGGACGTCGGTGGGGGCGGCGGAAGCTGCTTCCCGCGGTGAGTCCGGGAAAGACGGTTGAGGGGGGCGTGGGAGGCCTGATCGGAGCGACCCTTGGTGCGGGGCTGTTTGCCCTGCTCCTCCTGGGCCCCGGGGGGGGCGTCGTGCTTCCGGCGCTCTCCGGTGCCTTTCTGGGACTCGTGATCGGGGGGGTGGCGCAGGTGGGGGATCTCGCCGAATCCCTTCTCAAGCGGGAGGCGGGGGTCAAGGACTCGGGATCGCTTCTGCCGGGACACGGGGGCGTCCTGGACCGCTTCGACTCGGTCTTCTTCACTCTCCCCGTAACGTACGCCCTTTTACCCTTCTTTCTTCAATCATGAGTGACGACTGCGTGCCCATCCGGTCCGGGACGGCGGGACGGTCTCCCCTGAGGGACGGGGGAGAGGGGGCGCGCCCTATCCGGGTCGCCGTGCTGGGATCCACCGGATCGATTGGAGAGAGCGCCCTGAAGGTGATGCGCCGGCATCCCGGACGCTTCGAGGTGACGGTTCTCGCGGCGAACCGCTCGATCGAGGCGCTCGGCCGGCAGGTCGATGAGCACCGGCCGAGCCGGGTCGTGGTCGCGGACGAATCGGCCTACGAGCTCTGCCGGGGCAACGGGGCGGAGTGGAAGGGGGGCCGGGAGGCGCTTCTGGAGGCGGCCACCCACCCCGATGTGGACGTGGTGCTCAACGCCCTGGTGGGGTTTGCCGGACTCGAACCCACCCTCCGGGCGCTCGAAGCCGGGAAGCGGGTCGCGCTGGCGAACAAGGAGTCGCTGGTGGCGGGCGGGGACCTGGTGATCGAGGCGATTCGAAAGGGGAAGGGGGAGCTGATTCCCGTCGACTCCGAGCACTCCGCAATCCTCCAGTGCCTCAATGGCGATCCGGAGGCTTCGGTGGCTCGTCTGGGCCTCACCGCCTCGGGGGGACCGTTCCGGGGATGGGACCCGGACCGACTCACCCTTGTCACCCCATCCGACGCCCTCGACCACCCGACGTGGGAGATGGGGGCCAAGATCTCGATCGATTCGGCCACCCTGGCGAACAAGGCGCTCGAGGTCATCGAGGCGCACTTTCTCTACGGGATCTCCTACGACCGCATCGAGGTCGTCGTGCATCCGCAGTCCATCGTACACTCCTTCGTGGAGTTCGTGGATGGATCCGTGATGGCGCAGATGGGGTTTCCTACCATGGAGCTTCCGATCCTCTACGCGCTCACCTACCCGGACCGGATGGGAGATGCGGAGCTCCGGACCTTCGATCCCGTCCGCTCCTCGCCGTTGACGTTCGAAGAGCCGGACCGTGCGGCCTTTCCCCTCCTCGGAATCGGAGTGGACGCGGGCCGCACCGGGGGGACGGCCTCCACGGCCTTCAATGCGGCGAACGAGGTGGCGGTGTCGGCGTTCCTCGACCGCTCCATCCCCTTCCCGGGGATCTGGGAGGTGGTCGGGGAGACACTCGCAAGAGTGGGCAGCCGGCCCGTGAATCATATTGATGACGTCGTCGAGGCGGATCGGGAGGCGAGACGGGTCGCCCGAGAGCTCCTACCTCGCCACAACCCGGCTCCAGCGGAGTCCGATAGATAAATGACGATAGTTGCCACGATCATCGTGCTGGGTGTGCTCATCTTCGTCCACGAGCTGGGGCACTTTCTCGCCGCGCGCTCCGTGGGCGTACGGGTGGAGCGGTTCTCCATCGGGCTCGGTCCCCGCGTCCTCGGCTTCACCCGGGGCGAAACCGAGTACGTCCTGAGCGCGGTCCCCTTGGGAGGATACGTGAAGCTGGGCGGGATGAACGACGAAGTGATGGAGAAGATCGAGGGGGGAAAGGAGGACAGGGAAAAATCGGTCGCGGTTGAGCCCGGAGCCGAAGGGCCCGAGGCGTCCGGGCTCCGGTCTTCCGGGGACTTCGACGATAAGCCGGTCTGGGCCCGGGCCTGGGTGATCTCGGCCGGGGTGCTGATGAACATGGCCTTCGCCTTTCTGGCCTACACCGTGGTCGCGGCGGGATGGGGAAATCCCGAGATGGGCACCACCCGGCTGGGCGCGGTGCACGCGGACGTGCTTCCGTCGGCGGCCCAGGAGCTGGCCGACATTCCGGCCGGGGCGACCCTCCTCCAGATCGGCGAACACGAGCTGGTCCACTGGGGAGACGTGCGCCAGGCGATCCTGGAGGCGCCGGAGGGCCCCGTCACCTTCACCTTCACCGACCCGGAGGGATCGGTGACGGTTCCTCTCCCTGAGGGGGAGCGGGTGCGGACCTTCCGGGCCCTGGAGTTCTGGGCCGAGCCCGTCGTCCAGGCCGTAAGTCCCGGGACGCCCGCGGATCAGGCGGGGTTCCAGAGTGGGGACCGGATCGTGGCGGTGAACGGAAACCTGATCGCCACCTGGCCCGAATTCGTCCGGATTGTCCAGCAGCGTCCGGAAAGCGAGATCCTGGTCACTCTGGAGCGGAGCGGCGGGGAACTCATGCGTCCGGTGACCCCGAACGCCGTACAGGATCTGGATCCCGCGACCGGGGAGCCGAGGACGATCGGGCAGATCGGGGTCATGCCCATCCTCCCGAGCGTAGCCTATTCGCCCCTGGCCCCGGTGGAGGCCGTGCAGGCGGGATGGGATGAGACCTATTACATCACGGCGCTCATCCTCGGCTTCCTGCGGGACCTCGTGACCGGACAGATCTCCCCGCGGAACCTGGGGAGCATCGTGGCGATCGGGGAAGCCTCCGGACAGGCCGCCGCGGAGGGACTGCCGGTCTTTCTCCGCTTCATGGCGCTCTTCTCCATCAACCTCGCGATCTTGAACCTCCTCCCCATCCCGGTCCTCGACGGGGGCCACCTCCTCTTCCTCGGGATCGAGGCGGTTCGGGGGCGCCCGCTCTCCGTGGAGCAGCGCCTCCGATGGAGTCAGGTGGGGTTCGTGGTCCTGATCGGGATCATGGCGCTCGCTTTGGGGAACGACTTCCTGAGACTCTTCGGGCTCTAGGTGCCCCGGATTGGAGGCCCTGGGAAGCCTAGGGTAAGCCTAGGGTGCTGGGAAGGCTCGGGCGCTAGGAAGCCTAAGTAAACAGGGAGAGCTGTCCGTGCTCCCTGCGGGCGTGGAGCCGGCGGACGTCCACCAGGGCCGTCGGCTCGTCCTGCTCCACTACCTCCAGAAAGCCGTTCCATCCCGCACCCTTCAGGGCGTCCCGCACCACTCTCCGGGCCAGGACGGGACAGTTGCACTTCCTCGAGAGGTGTGCCAGGAAGATTCCCACCAGGCGCGGGTGCAGGAGCTCGCAGGCCAGCCCCGCGGCGGCATGGTTCGAGAGGTGGCCGTGCGAGGAGGCGATCCGCGCCTGGACCGAGGCGGGATAGGGACCGCTTCGGAGGAGGGACTCATCGTAGTTGCTCTCCAGCACGAGGAAGTCGCACCTCTCCAGAGCGTGTCGGATTCCGGCCGTGGGACGGCCGAGGTCGGTGGCGATACCCAACCGCGTGCCGCAGGCCGTCGAAGTGACGGTCACCGCCACCGGATCCACGGCGTCGTGCGCGGTCAGGAACGGATCGATCCGGAGGTCCCCCACCCGAAAGGGGCTTCCGGGGGAGTAGTCCCGCGTCGGCTCCTCCCCTCGAAGGAGGGACGCGCATGCCTCCCGCGTGCCGGGGGTGAGATAGAGGGGCGTGCCGAACCGACGCGAAAAGACGCCGATGCCCCGCGTGTGGTCCCGGTGTTCGTGCGTCACGACGACGGCGTCCACCGAGGCGGGCTCCACCCCGATGCGATCGAGACGCTCGGCGATCTGTCTGCCGCTGAATCCCGCGTCGACCAGGATCCGGGTCTTCTCGCCCAGGACCACCGTGGCATTGCCCCCGCTTCCGCTCCCCAGCATCGCGACCTTCATGGCTCCTCCCGTTCCGCCTCCGATCCGTGGACGGAGCTCCAGCCCCGGGCCAGGAAATCCCTGAGGCCCGGGGTGAGCGGGATTTCCCGCCGGCCCATCGCCCGCTCCGCCGTCTGGAGAAAGGGCTCGAGGCGGTGGGGAACCAGATCGTCTCCCACTCCCCAGCTGAAGGGTGGGACCGCCTTCCCGGGCATCCCCCCCCCGAACAGGTTCGATCCGGCCCCGACCAACGTTCCCGAGTTGAGGAGAGTCCCGATACCGGTCTTTACGTGGTCGCCCAGGAAGACCCCCACCTTCATGAGTCCGGTGTCCACGGTCCCCGCGGAGGTGTCGAGGCGAACCGGGCCGTAGTTGTTCTTCAGGTCCGAATTCGTAGTGCCCGCACCGAGATTCACCCACCGGCCGAGGAGGGAGTGGCCCAGGTAGCCGTCGTGGGCCTTGTTCGAGAACCCGAGGATCACCGAGGCTTCGATCTCCCCCCGGAGCTTGCATCTCGGGCCGCAGGTGAGCGACCCCATGGTCCCGCCCAGGAGAGTGGTGTCCGGACCGATGAAGGCGGGACCGTGGAGGTGGGTGAGGGGCATGATGTGGACCCTCGCCCCCAGGTGAATGGGACCCTCGCGGGAGTCCAGCACCACTCCGGGATCAACGCGCACCCCATCGGCTGCGCTCACCGGGTGCCGCCCGACCCGGTGGACGCCCACGAGGGAGGGGAGGGGGGTGGCATCTCCACCCCGTCCCCCGGGGTAGAGGCGGGCCAGGTCGGATGCGATCCACCGGGGGCTCTCGGACATGAGCTGCCAGGGGCTTTCCAGGACTCGCCCGGGAAGGGTGAGGCGGGCGGCCCCGTCACTTCCCGCCTCGGTCGGGTCGAGGAGCTCCGCCACGGAGGGGGCGGACCGGCCCTCCGCGAGGAGCCATCCCACCCGTTCCCCCTCGGTCCAGAGCTCGATCTCCCCTTCGGGAATCTCTTCCGGGAGCTCTACCTCGGGGCCGGAGTCGGTGCCGAGTGGAACTGGCGGGAGGTACCTCGAGGAGAGGAGAATCCGCTCGCCCACCCGGGGGAAGGCGTCCGCAGCCAGGACCGGGGGCGCCCCCCTCTCCTCGAACCCGTCGAGGCCGGGCGTGGCGAGATAACCCGCCACTTCCTGGCCGATCGACCTCTCGATCCTCCGTCTCATGAGGAGGGACCCGAAGAGGAGCTCGCCCACGGGACGGGTCAGCGCGAAGGGCTCCCACCCGCGGGCCACTCGGTCGTCGAAGAGATAGAGGGTACGGGTCACGGGGTCTCTCCCTTCGGGTCGGTTGTTCCGGTCCCTGGAGGGGCGCTCGGGAACTCCACTTCGCGAAAGTGGGCGGGGAGCCTCTGCAGGAGCCGCTTCAACTCGGGGGCCTGAGCCCGATCCGCAACCAGGGTCATGCCCCCGGAACGGACGACGACGACGTCGTCCACGCCGAAGAGGACGATCGGTCCATCCTCGGCCCACAGCACCGAGTTCGACGTCTCGAGCGCATAGGTTTCCCCGAGGCTCCAGTTGCCTTGCGCGTCCTTCCGCCCGGTCCTGAGAAGCGCGTCCCAGTTTCCGATGTCGTCCCATTGGAAGGTAGCCCGCACCGCGCCCACCGAACCGCTTCGCTCCAGGACCGCTTCGTCCACGGAGATGGTCGGAGTGGTCTCGAAGAAAGCGGACTCCTCTCCGCGCTCGAGAAGGGAGAGGTGCGTCCCGATCTCCGGTGCATGGATTCGGAGCTCGTTCAGGAACCGGGCGACGGGGAAGATGAAGATCCCACTGTTCCAGAGGTACCCGCGCGAGAGGTATCCCCATGCCGTGGAGGCGTCCGGTTTCTCTACGAACGTCTCCACACGCCATGCCTCCAGCCCCTCTTCCGACACGAGGCTCCCGCCGGTGCGGATGTACCCGTATCCGGTTTCGGGGCGGTCGGGGGGGACAGCGATGGTGAGGAGGAGGTCTTCCTGGCGGGCGAGCGCGACGGCCCGTGGGAGGAGCTCGGTGAAGGCCGAGAGCGGCTCGATGTGGTGGTCGGCGTGGAGAGAGACCATGACGGCTTCGGGATCCCTGCGGTGGATCCGATGTGCCGCCCAGGCCAGGACCGGAGCCGTGCCTCGAGCCCGCGGTTCCACCCAGAACTGTCCCGGGTCGAGCTCGGGAAGGGCCTCCCGGAAGGGAGGGACCAGGTGGGCTCCGGTCAGGACCGAGAGGCCCTCGGAAGGGACCAACGCCAGGCCACGCCGCACCGCGTCGGCGATGAGCGCTCGCCTCGAGGCCAGGGCGAGGAGCTGTTTGGGGCGGGCCGGAGAGCTCGCCGGCCAGAATCGCGAGCCGATCCCCCCGGCCAGGACCACCACCCGGAGGTGGGCATCAACGCTCGGCAATGAGCTCATCGACTTGTTTGAGGAGCTTCCTCGGACTGAAGGGCTTGGTCATGAAGGCGTCGGCTCCGAAGGTGAAGGCCGTCTCCCGGTCGATGTCCTCGCCCTTGGCGGTCAGGATCACCACCGGAAGGTGCCTTCGGGAGGGGAGACGCCGGACTTCCCGCAGGACCTCGAGGCCGGTCGCACCTGGCAGGACCAGGTCCAGAATGAGGAGGGCATAGGGGCGGTCGCCCTGCACGGCCTCGAGCGCCTTCTCTCCGTCGGCGACCATGTCGACCTGAAATCCGGCACCGTCCAGGATCGTGTCGAGGATTCGTCGGATGTGGGGTTCGTCTTCCGCCACGAGGAGACGCAGTGATCCGGCGGGAAGAGGGGACGGATCCGCCATTGGTTCTCCCGGTCGTCGGGCGATGGATTCGGAGGCCTCGCGCGCCGTGAAACACCCGTCCCCGGGCACCGCTGAGTCGGACTCGAGGAGGTTACGGGGACCGAAGATACGGGGCTCGAAAGGCCACCCGGTCCGCCAACGCGCGGAACCTACCCCGGGGGGGGTGTAAAGTCAAGAAAGTCGGGGCTTTTCGGGCTTGACACCACCCTTCGCCTTCGGGTAGTGTTTGCGCCTTGCGACCGCGGTTTTCCTCACGGCGGTCGCTCGGATGGAGGTCCGGGTTCCTCGATCGCTCCTGGGGGGATCGCTTCTGGGGCGCCCGGATCCCGGCACTCATCCAGCAGAGGACGATTGGCACGTGAAGATCCTGAAACTCAGCGCCTTCGTCGTGATCGGAGCGCTCCTGGCGGGGTGCGACGATCCCTTCGAGTTGAGGTGGGAGGCGAACCCGGTCGAGACGACTCTGCATGCCCTGGACGCGGACCACGTCTACTCGCCATCGGGCTTCAACCTCTTCGAACGGAGGCGCGTGGTGATCGAGAGTCCCACGGCCGACGGGCGGTGGGACTTCGCGGTGGAGCGAGAGGCCGGTACCCTCGTTCTCGTTCCTGCCGGGGTCATGGGTACGCTCGTCAACGGTCGACTCTCTCAAGCCGGCATCGCGCCGATCCCCCAGACCAGCTTCGAGGATGTCCGGGAGGCCCCGGGAGACACCCTCCAGTACCGCACGACCGAGCCCGTGGCGCTGGAGCTGGGAACGGTGTACGTGATCCGGACGCACCAGCAGGGGGGCCGGTTCGGACAGCGCTGCCTCTACTATGGAAAGCTGGAGCCGCTCGAAATCGATCTGGAGAGGGGCTCGGTGCGTTTCCTGCACGATGTGAGTCCGGCCTGCAACGATCGTCGGCTCGTCCCGCGCGGGAGCTGAAGGGAAATGCTCGATCTCAAGACCATCCGGTCGGATCCGGATCGGGTGCGGGAGGCCATGTCGCGTCGCGGCCTTCAGAATGGGGAAGCCGCGGTCGGGGAGCTCCTCACCCTCGATGAGGAGCGGAGGGCCGCCGTCCGCAGAGGGGACGACTTGAGGGCCCGCCGCAACGAGGTGTCGCGGGTGATCGGGGAGCTCAAACAGAAGGGAGAGGACGCCTCCGGGCTCATCGAAGAGATGCGGACCGTGGGCCGTGAGATCGGGGAGCTCGAGGACCAGGTCTCGGAGGCGGACCGCCGGACCCAGACGCTCCTACTGAACCTTCCCAATTGCCCGCTCCGGGAGGTCGACCCCGGAGGCGAGGAGAGCAACCGACTGATCCGGGAGTGGGGAGAGCCCGTCGCCCATCCCTTTCCGGCCCGGCCCCACTGGGAGCTGGGTGAGGAGCTCGGAGTCCTCGATCTTCCACGAGGTGCCAAGGTTTCCGGCTCGGGCTTCACGGTCCTTCGGGGCGCGGGAGCCCGACTCCAGCGGGTTCTCATCGATTGGATGCTGGATTTGCATGTCCAGCGGCATGGCTACGAGGAGCTCCGCGTTCCCTACCTCGTGACCGAAGAAAGCCTTACCGGGACCGGGCAGCTCCCGAAGTTCGCCGAGGATTCCTACCTCACGGAGCGGGACGATCTCTGGCTGATCCCCACCGCCGAGGTCCCGTTGACGAACCTCCACCGCGACGAGCTGCTCGGAGCGGATCAGCTCCCTCTGCGCTACACCGCGTATTCTCCGTGCTTCCGCAGGGAAGCGGGAGCCGCCGGAGCGGACACGCGGGGGCTGCTTCGAGTGCATCAATTCGACAAGGTCGAGCTCGTTCGCTATGAGACGCCGGAACGGAGCCGTGAGGCCCTCGAGGAATTGACGGCCGAGGCGGAGGAGGTACTCCAGGAGCTCGGCCTGGCCTACCGGGTGATCCGGCTCGCGGCGGGTGATCTCGGCTTTTCCTCGGCGATGACCTACGACCTCGAGGTGTGGGCTCCGGGGGTGGAGAAGTGGTTGGAGGTGTCCAGCTGCTCGAACTGTTTGGATTACCAGGCCCGGCGAGTGAACGTCCGGTACCGTCCGGCCCCGGGAGAGAGGCCGGAGTTCGTCCACACCCTCAATGGCTCGGCCCTCGCTTTGCCCCGTCTCATGGTGGCCCTCTTCGAGACGTACCAGCGGGAGGACGGCAGTGTGGAGATGCCTTCCGTGCTCCAGGAGCGGCTGGGGTTCTCCGAGCTCGTTCCACCCTCCCACTCGTGACCGGAGGAGCGTTGGCTTCTTCCGAAAAGGGTGTGCGGAGCTCGCTCGCCGAGCTCAATCCCGAGCAAGGCTCCGCCGTCGAGCACGTAGAGGGCCCGATCCTGGTCCTGGCCGGAGCCGGTTCGGGAAAGACCCGGGTTCTGACTGCACGGGTCGCAGCGCTTATCGAGGAGCACGGAGTTCTGCCCGAGCGGATCCTCGCCGTCACCTTTACGAACAAGGCGGCGGGAGAGATGAAGCAGCGGATCACCGGGCTCCTGGGGCGGGAACCCGCGGGCGCCTGGATCGGCACCTTCCACGCCGTGGGCGCGCGCCTCCTCCGCAGGCACGCCGAGCTGCTCGGGTGGGACTCCACCTTCAGCATCTTCGATGCCGAGGAGAGCCTGCGGGAGATCAAGCGGGTCACGGAGGCGCAGGGGCTCGATTCGAAGCGCTGGAAACCAAAGGCGATTCGAGCCGTTCTGAGTGATGCGAAAAACCAGCTCATCTCCCCGTCCCGCTTCGCGGAGGAGCATGGAGAGGGGATGGATTTCTTCGCGCGCACCGTCTCCCAGATCTATCCGGCGTACCAGGACTCCCTGAGGAAACAGAACGCTTTCGATTTCGACGACCTCCTCGTAAAGCCCGTCGATCTCTTCGAGTCGCATCCGTCGGTGCTCGCGCGCTACCAGGAGCGCTTCGCCTTCATCCTGGTCGACGAATACCAGGACACCAACCACGCCCAGTTCCGATTCCTCGAGGCGCTGGCCCGGCACCACCGCAACCTGATGGTGGTGGGTGACGACGACCAGTCGATCTACGGGTGGAGGGGCGCGGATATCCGCAACATCCTCGACTTCGAGCGAACCTTCGAGGGCGCCAGGGTCGTTCGGCTGGAGCAGAACTACCGGTCCACCGGAACGATCCTCCATGCCGCCAATCAGGTGATTCGTCGCAACCTCCAGCGGAAGGAGAAGTCGCTCAGGACCGATCGGGAGGAGGGCAGCCGAATTACCCTGGTCGAAACCGCCGACGAGCGGGACGAGGCAAACTGGCTCGCCGAGGAGCTGGAGAACCGGGTCGGGGAGGCCCGGCTCGAGGGATACCGTGACGCCGCGATCCTCTACCGCACGAACGCTCAGTCCAGAGCGCTCGAGGACGCCTTTCGACGGAGGGGGATCCCCTACCAGATCGTGGGAGGAGTGCGCTTCTACGAGCGCCGAGAGATCCAGGATGTGCTGGCCTACCTTCGGCTCATTTCCAACCCCCTCGACGCGGCGGCCTTCGACCGGGTGGTGAACGTGCCTCGGCGGGGCGTGGGGAAGGCGACGCGGGAACGGTTCCAGAAGTGGGTGGACGATGCGGGGCTTACCCTCCTCGAGGGAGCCGACCGGGCGGCGGACGCTCCCGGCCTGCCCGCGGGCGGTGTGAAAGGTCTTCGGCAATTCTCGGGGTTGATCCGGGAGTTCTCGGCCAGGGCCGCCCACCTGGCCGTGGGACCCCTCGTCGAGGAGTTGGTGGATCGCCTGGATCTTCTCTCGCACCTGCGGGATGAGGGTCCGGAAGGGGAGGACCGGGCGGAGAACGTAAAGGAGCTCATCGCGGGCGCGATGGACTTCGAGGTCCGGCTCGCGGAGGAGTGGGAAGGGGAGATCCCGGACCACTTCACCGAGCTGGACCTCTTCCTCCAGCAGGCCGCGCTCGTCACGGACCTCGATCGCCACGATTCCGCCTCCGACGCGGTCACCTTCATGACCCTCCACAACGCGAAGGGGCTGGAGTACCCCGCGGTCTTCATCGCCGGGCTGGAGGACGGGCTCTTCCCCCTCGGGCGCGCCTACGACGATCCGGCCCAGCTCGAGGAGGAGCGGCGGCTCTTCTACGTGGGGATCACTCGCGCCCAGGACGAGCTCTCGCTGAGCTGGGCGCGGCAGCGCCGGCGCGCCGGGGATGTCATGTTCGGGAGGATCTCCTCCTTCGTGGAGTCGATCCCGGACGAGCTGCTGATCCGGAGGCGTTCACCCGGGATCGAGCGTGAACGCGGCGGCTTCGGGAGCGGGTCCCGTCGGGGAGCGGGCGGGCGCCGCTCGGAGAGGGCCGGGACCGGCGATGCGGTGGACGAGTGGGAGGGGGTGGGAACTGACACCGGGGATCGGGCATTCGAGGCGGAGTTGAACCAGGATCTGCCCCGGTTGGCCAGGGGGGAGCGGGTTCGCCACGGCACCTTCGGATCGGGCACGGTGCTCGAGACCTCCGGCTTCGGGCCCGACGTGAAGGTGACCGTCGAGTTCGACTCGGTCGGCAAGAAGCGGCTCCTCGCGAGATACGCGGGCCTGGAGAGGGATTTCTGAAAGGAGTGTGCGGGTGTCGGTTTCCAAGGAGGAGGTGAGGCGGATCGCGGAGTTGGCGCGTCTGCGGCCGGACGAGGCCTCCGTCGAGCGGCTGACGAGGGAGTTGAACGGGATCCTCGAGCACATCCAACGGCTCGAGTCGCTCGATGTGAGCGAGGTGGATGAGACCGAGCGGATCTCCTCGGATCCGGTCACCTTTCGTGACCCGGAGCTCGGACCCGACGCCCTCGGGGAGGGGGGCGGCGAAGGGATCGCTCCGGAGTGGCGGGACGGGTTCTTTCTCGTACCGCGCCTTCCCGCCCTGGACCAGCCCAACTCCGCGAGAAGCCGGGACCAGCTCGGATCGGGTTCGGACCAGCACGGATCGGGTCCGGACCAGCTCGGATCGGGTCCGGCGCGGCCCGGCTCCGAGCCCGGTGGCGATGGAGGGGCGGACAATGACTAGAACGGCCGGATTCGACAGACACTCGGGATCGAGGGAGATGGCCCGCCGCGTGTCGGTCGGTGAGGTCGAGCCCGACCACTTCCTCGAGGAGGCGCTCGCTCGCGCGCGCGAAGCGGACTCGGGGACGGACGCGCTCGGGATTTTCCTCTCCCTCTCGAGGAAGGGGAGTGGAGGCGGGCAGGTCGACGGGCTGCTCGCAGGAGTACCCGTTGCGGTCAAGGACAACCTCTGCACACGGGAGCTGCCGACGACCTGCGCCTCCCGGATCCTGGAAGGGTATCTCTCTCCCTTCGAGGCCACGGTGGTGCGACGGCTTCGGGAGGCTGGGGGTCGGGTCGTCGGAAAGACGAACATGGACGAGTTCGCGATGGGGTCCTCCACCGAGAATTCGGGGTACCGCCCGACGCGCAATCCCCGTGATTCGGCCCGGGTTCCGGGGGGAAGCTCGGGGGGCTCGGCGGCCGCCGTGGCCGCGGGGATCGTGCCCTGCGCCTTCGGCTCCGACACGGGGGGATCGGTCCGCCAGCCGGCCTCCTTTTGCGGGGTGGTCGGCATCAAGCCGACGTACGGGCGGGTCAGTCGCTACGGGCTGGTGGCCTTCGCTTCGTCGCTCGACCAGGTCGGGACCTTCGGGGCCACGGTCGAGGACGCGACCCGCCTCCTCCAGGCCGTGGCGGGCCACGACCCCAGGGACTCGACCTCTTCCGAGCGCGCCGTTCCGGATTGGCTCGGCGCCCTGGACAGCGGAGTCGAGGGACTCACCGTCGGGGTGCCCGAGGAGTACTTCACCGACGAGCTCGATTCCGAGGTGGACCGGGTCTGCAGGGAGGCGCTCGAGAGGCTCCGAGAGGCGGGAGCGCGGATCCGGGAGATCTCCCTTCCGCACACCCGCTACGCGGTGCCGACCTACTACATCCTCGCGCCCGCCGAGGCCTCCTCGAACCTGGCACGCTACGACGGAGTCCGGTACGGTGTTCGCGCTCCGGAGGCGGAGTCGATCGAGGGAGTCTACGAGGAGTCGAGGACCCGGGGGTTCGGGGAGGAGGTCGTGCGACGAATCATGCTTGGCACCTTCGCCCTCTCGGCCGGTTACTACGACGCCTACTACGGGCGGGCCCAGAAGGTCCGATCGCTCATCGCGGGCGATTTCGAACGAGTGTGGGAGGCCGGGGTGGACGTCGTCTTCACACCCACCTCGCCCACCCCCGCCTTCCGGCTCGGGGAGCGGACGCGCGATCCCGTCTCGATGTACCTTTCCGACATCTACACGGTCACGGCCAACCTGGCCGGCATCCCTGGGATCTCCCTCCCTGTGGGGGCGGTGGAGGGACTTCCGGTGGGAGGTCAGTTCCTGGCTCCCATGTGGGAGGAGGCTCGGATGTTGGGGGCGGCGCACACCCTCGAAGCGCTGCTCGAAGGCACTCCGCCGCGTGGCAACGAAGCAGGCCGAAATGGAGGGGGACGATGAGCGACGCCTCCCGACGGGAACGCGCCCCTGCCTCGGCTTCGTCCGATGCGGGAGGGATGGAGGCGGTCATCGGGCTGGAGATCCACGTCCAGCTCCAGACGGAGCGCAAGCTCTTCTGCCCGGACTCGACCCGATTCGGGGACGCGCCCAACTCGAATGTGTGTCCCGTGTGTCTGGGGCTTCCCGGAGCCCTTCCCACCGTCAACGGGGAGGCGGTGGAGCTGGCCGTTCGGGCGGCCCTCGCCTTCGGGTGCACGGTCCACGAGACGAGCGTGTTTGCACGGAAGAACTACTTCTATCCCGACCTTCCGAAGGGATACCAGATCTCGCAGTTCGAGCGGCCCCTGGCCACGGACGGCCGGTTCACGGTGCAGTCCGAAGAAGGGGAGCACGAGGTGCGGATCCGCCGGATCCACATGGAGGAGGACGCGGGCAAGTCCCTCCACGACCGCTTCCCACGAGCCACCGCAGTGGATCTGAACCGGGCGGGTACCCCCCTCATCGAGCTCGTCTCCGAGCCGGACCTTCGGAGTCCGGAGGAGGCCCGCGGCTATCTCCAGCAGGTCAAGCGAGTGATCGAGTACCTGGACGTCTCGGATTGCAACATGGAGGAGGGATCGCTGCGGGTGGACGCGAACGTGTCGATCCGACCTCGGGGAGTCACCACCCTCGGTACGAAGACCGAGGTGAAGAACATGAACTCCTTCTCCGGCGTGGAGAAGGCTCTCACCGCGGAGATCCGCAGGCAGAAGGAGGTCGTCGCGCAGGGCGGGGAAGTGGAGCACATGACCCTTCTCTGGGACGAGGTGAAGGGGGAGGTCCGGCCCATGCGGACGAAGGAGGAGAGCCACGACTATCGGTACTTCCCCGAACCCGACCTGCCCCCACTCGTGATTTCCAGCGACCGCATCGAGGCGCTGCGGCTGGAGCTCCCCGAGCTCCCCGCGGACCGATCGAGGCGGTTTCGGGTCGAGCTCGACCTTCCTGAGTACGATGCGGAGGTTCTCACAGCCTCGCGCGCCCTGGCGGACTACTTCGAAGCGGTTGCCAAGGCCACGGGCAACGCCAAGCGGGCGTCGAACTGGGTCATGGGCCCGATTCTCGCCATGATGAAGGAGGGAAATCTGGGCGCCGAGGAGCTCCCGGTTCGACCGGAGGTGCTCGTCGAGCTGATCGAGCTGGTGGAGGAGGGCGCCGTCAGCCAGAACGTGGGGAAGAACGTCCTTCGCACTATGGCCGAGACCGGAGACTCCGCCCGTGAGATCGTGCAGCGGGAGGGATTGACTCAGGTGCGCGATCCGGAGCAGCTCGAGGGATGGGTCGACGAGGTGCTGGAGAGCCATCCGGAGGAGGTCGCCCGCTTCGGTGAAGGGGAGAAGCGGCTCCGCGGCTTCTTCATGGGAGAGGTGATGAAGCGGTCGAAAGGCAAGGCGGATCCCGGAGAGGTGGCTCGGCTCCTCGCTCTCAAGCTCGAAGTCAGTCCGGATCCTCGGCGGTCGTCGTGAGCCCCGGGACGCTCAGGTCGCGGACGCGCGGAACGTAGAGGAGGGGCCGGCCCGGGAGGGGAAAGTACTCGTCGGCCACCGCCCCGAGGTCCCGGGGAGGTATGCCCGGCCCCCGCGTCAGCGTCCGCTGACGGACGGACTTCGCGAGCCGGAGGTTCTCTTCACCGATCGGGTCGAGCTGCGAAGCCCTGGCCGCGTCGGGATCCGCGAGGTGCTCCATCACGTAGTCGAAGGAGAGTCGCACGTACTGGTCCCTCAACTCGGTCGGGAGATCGAACCGCGAGCGCCGGAGGATCTCCTCGAAGACCTGACTCCAGCGGTCGTCGTCCTGCACCGCGATCATCCCCCGGAAGATCCGCCGATTGGTCCGGAAGGAGAAGAGCGTCCGGGAGAGCACCCGGTCGAAGAGCTCATCGGCCTCGGAGTGGTCGTGGAGGAGGACGATCTCTCGGGCTCGTGCGCCGAAGCGCTTCCCGAGATGCACGTCCATCCGGTGCTCCCAGTAGGTGTGGCCCACGGCCTGCGTGGTGCTCGTCAGGAGGAGCCGGCGGGGCACGTAGTAGTTGTGGGCAATCGTGTCGGCGGCCAGGTGGGAGAGGTACCCCAGGCCCACCGCCCGCAGCGCGTCGGACTCGGCATTCTCCAGGATCTCCTTTCCCACATGCCAGTGGTGGGAGTGGCGTCCCACAGGGGCGTATTTCTTGGCGAAGGAGATGTCGGCCGCCACGGACCCGTAGAGAAAGGGGAGGCTGTGGCGCTCGAGGAGGCTCCGGACCGCGGGCGGGAGGAGGTTGAGGGAGGCGAGAACCGCCTCGCCGATCGCGATATGGGTGCCCGGCCCCCAGGCGAGCGCCTCATGGGGAGCGACGAAGATCCAGGCCAGGGCCCAGAGGAGGCAGGAGAGGAGGGGGCGCACCGTCGTCGTCCTTTCGTTGCGCCGGGATGCCCGGTCGCGTCAGCTTTGTCCCGAGGGTCCAGCTCGGAACCTCTTCAACCGATCGAGGACGGATTCGAGGATCCGGGAGGAGGGCGGCTCCTCTTGCTCGCCGGGCTCGCTCCCCGGAGCGGGGTGGGCCAGGGTCCGGGAGAGGGCCGCTCCGACCAGGGCTCCAAGAAGGATCCCGGCGGAAAACTCCACGGTGTCACGGGCGAAGGCTGGAGACGTCGTCACGGGTATGGATCCCCTTTGGGCTCGATGTCGGGCTTCCGCTCGGGTCGCACTCGATCGTCGGGGCTAATGGCGCTCTCGGGAGCACCCTGGGGAGTACCTTGGGGAGCATCCTGGGGAGCATCCGGGGACCTCGCCGCTCCTTCGGCCTCCGAGCCTTCCACGGGCGCCGGCTCGTCATGGGACTCGAACGCACCGTGCGGCCGATCCTCGTCGATCCTCGAACTCCTTCGCCGGCCGCCTCGAAAATTTCCGAGTCCGGTGCGGACTCCGCGCGCCGTTGCCGCACCATCCACGAAGGCCCCTTCGGCCTCCTGCTGCACGACCTCCATGAGGGCGTTGAACTCTTCGACCCGCTCCTCCATACGGAGGGAGGCACGGGTGAGCTGGTCGGAGACCTTAGACACGGATCCGGTCAGCTTGAGCGCCTCGTCCTTGACCGAATCCGAGATCAACCCGGCATTCTCGGCGATCTTCCGAAGGCTCCGAATGGCGGGGTCCGCGGCGACCTCCTTCCGAGCCTCGTCGAGCAAGTGTATCGCCTGCTTGATCTGCAGCATGGTGAACACGAGGGCGACGAGGAGCGCGATGCAGAGCGCCGCGATGGATCCGGCGGCCACGGCGAAGATCACGTCCACCACGTCCCGGGCCGGAATGGTCACCATCGTGTCCGCGGGCGCGGAAGCCTGAAGTGCGAAATGTGCGATCATGTGTCCAGAATAACGGGGAGAGGGGGGAACGTTCCACCCCGGAGCGGCCCCGGGGGGGCGTTCCGGTTGTAGCGAGCCGGGTGCTGGGCTAAATTCTTCCCGCTTTCCGACGGGGGAGAGCTCGAAACGCAGGCGTGCGCCGGTCCCGCGGTGAGCGCTTCGCCTCCTCCGGCCCGAGCGACCGGCCCGGGGTTCGATGGTCCGGTTTCCCCGATCAGATTTCCCGAATCAGGTGCCGATATGCCGGCTTTCGAAGTAGAAGGAGGCAAGGTCCTCTCCGGTTCGATCCGTCCGACCGGGAACAAGAATGCCGCTCTACCGTGTCTGGCGGCAACCCTTCTGGCCGAGGAGCCGGTGGTCCTCGAAAACGTTCCCAGAATCCGGGACGTGAACACGCTCTTGGGAATCCTGGGATCCCTGGGAGCGGAGGTGGAGTGGATCGGGGAGAACTCGGTCCGGGTCGTGGCTGCAGAGCTCACGGGGAGCCGGCCGGATCCCGAGCTCTCGGAGCGGATCCGCGCGTCGATCCTCGTCGCAGGGCCCCTCCTGGCCCGGCTGGGACGCGTGACCTTCCCTCTCCCGGGAGGCGATGTGATCGGCCGCCGGCGACTCGACAGCCACTTCTTGGCCTTTCGGGGGCTGGGCGCCGTGGTCGAGCTCGATGTCCCGGAGGTCGAGATCCGCGCCGACGAGCTCCGGGGAAACGACGTGTTCCTCGACGAGCCCTCCGTGACCGGCACCGAGAACGCGATCATGGCCGCGGTTCGGGCCAAGGGTGTGACGCTCCTCAGGAATGCGGCGGCCGAGCCGCACGTCCAGGACCTCTGCCACCTCCTGACGGCCATGGGCGCTCGGATCTCCGGAATCGGTACTCACATCCTGGAGATCGAGGGCGTGGATCGGCTTGGAGGAGCGACCTTTCGGATCCAGCCCGACCACATCGAAGCGGGGTCCTTCATCGGCCTGGCGGCCGTGACGGGGAGCGTGCTCCGCATCCCGGACGCGCCGCTGAAGCACATGGACTCCACCCTTCTCGGATTCCGGCGGCTGGGCGTGTGCTGTGAAGAAGAGGACGGAGCACTCGTGGTGTACGGCGATCGGGACCGGGAGATCCGATCCGACGCGTTCGGGCACATCCCCAAGGTTGACGACGGACCCTGGCCCGCGTTCCCCGCGGACCTCACCTCGATCGCGCTCGTGACCGCGACCCAGTGCTCCGGGACCGTTCTTGTCCACGAGAAGATGTTCGAGTCCAGGATGTTCTTCACCGACAAGCTGGTGGCGATGGGGGCCCGAATCATCCTCTGCGATCCGCATCGCGCTGTCGTGGTGGGGCCCTCTCCCCTGCGCGCGGCCTCTCTCGAGAGCCCGGATATCCGCGCGGGGATGGCTCTCCTCCTGGCCGCCCTCGCCGCGAAGGGCACGAGTCGGATCCAGAACATCGGGCAGATCGAAAGGGGGTATGAGAGAATCCACCTCCGACTCCGGGAGCTCGGGGCCGACATCCGGCGGCTCGAGGGGGCCGGAGGCGAGTAGGAGCGACCGGGCCGGCGGGGCTCCGGGGCTTGAAGCCTCAGGGAAATTCGCCTATCATTACTCTCATGCGAAAGCTGTGTGCGCAACGGCTTTACTGTGAGTGGGGGAGCGGGTGGCCCCCGCTTTTTTTTACTCTGGTGATCCGGGGTGACGGAGATGGCGTAGGGGTCGAGCCGGAGCCAAAGGTGTAACCGGGAGAAGGGTTGGTGGCGACGCGAGTACCCGAGATCGAGCAGGAATTGGAGTCCCGGGTGGCGGAGATGGCCATGGAGGTCGTCGAGGTGGAATGGGCCGGGAGCAGGAGGCGGCCCATTCTTCGCATCCGGATCGATCGCGTGGACCGGATCGACCACGTGGACTCGGTACCGGGATCGGAGGTCACCGTGGACGACTGTGTTCGGGTGAGCCGAGAACTGGAGGGATGGCTGGATGAGCATCCGGCCCTTTCCGAGCGCTATGTGCTCGAAGTCTCGTCGCCCGGAGTGGAGCGTCCCCTGAATCGCAGGCGGGATTTCGTGCGGTTCGAGGGGAAGGAGATCTCCGTGAAGGCGCGAGAGGAGATCGACGGCGTGGGCTCGAAGCGGGCCCACGGAGTCCTCCTGGGGGTCGAGGATGCGGGGGATACGTACCAGGTCGTTCTGCGCCTGGAAAACGGATCGACGGCGTCGATTGACCGCAGCGAGATCGTACGCGCGAACCTGGTTTTTCGGTGGGGCGATGACTGAGGGGTGAGAAGGGATCTCACGGGCGGCGGATGAACGCTCTACCCCACCACAGTGCTATGCGAAGAGAGGGCGAACATGGCGAATGCCGGACAGATTGTCGCCGCCATCCGAGATATGGCGACCACGAAAAGCCTCTCCGCCGAGGAGATGAACGACCTGATCAAGGATGGGATCCTGGCCGGGTTGGCCAGGATCTTTGGCCCGAACGTGCGGGCCGAGATCGACATCGACGACCACTCGGGCGAGATCGAGATCATCGTCCTGAAGCGCGTTGTCGAGGAGGTCGAGGACAGCTCCGCGGAGATTTCCCTCGAGAAAGCACGCTGGGACGATCCCACCTTCGAGGTGGGAGACGTCATGGAGATTCCCGTCGATTTCTCGGAGTTCGGTCGCAATGCGGTCATGGCCACCAAGCAGCGCATCGTCCAGCGCGTTCGAGAGGAGGAGCGGGACCGGATCCGTGAGGAGTTCGCCCACCGTGTGGGAGAGCTCCTCTCCGGGGAGGTGCAACAGGTAGAGCGCGGAAAGATCGTGGTGATGATGAATCGGGCCCGGGACGCCGAGGCCATCATACCCTGGAAGGACCAGAATCCCCGGGAGCGCTTTCGGCAGGGGGACCCGATCCGGGCCGTTCTCAAGAAGGTGGACGAAACTCCGAAGGGGCCGAGGCTGATCCTTTCGCGTGCGGACCCCCTCTTCGTCGAGGCGCTCTTCAGACTCGAGGTGCCCGAGATCTTCCAGGGGATCGTGGAGATCAAGGAGCGCGCCCGGGAGGTGGGGGGGCGCACCAAGATCGCCGTTTGGTCGAGGGACGAGTCCATCGACCCGGTCGGGGCCTGCGTGGGGCTGAAGGGTTCCAGGGTGCAGGCCGTGGTTTCGGAGCTGGGGGGTGAACGCATCGACATCGTCCCCTGGCATCCCGATCCCGAGGTCTTCGCCCGAAGGGCTCTGGCCCCGGCCCGCGTTTCAAAGGTGATCTCGGACTCGGAGCGGCAGGTCATCACGGCGATCGTGGACGAGGATCAGCTGTCCCTTGCGATCGGACGAAATGGACAGAACGTTCGCCTCGCATCGCAGTTGATCGGCTGGCAGATCGACCTCTACGGATCGCGGGAGTGGCTCGAGAGGGGTGCCGAGTCGACCCTCTTCGCGAGGGCAGAGGAACCGGACGAGGGACTCGAGACGGCGGATTTCCCGATCTCCGAGCTCAAGGTCGCTCCCGAAGCACTGGCGGCCCTGGAGGCGGCTGGATATAGTACGTTTTTGGAGATAATCGACTTGGAGGAAAGTGATTTCCGGGAGATCGACGGGCTGCCCGAGGAGGCGGTCGGTCAGCTCGTGGCGATCATCGACGAGCTAACGGTTCTCGAGGAGCCGGAGTCCGAGGAAGGGGTAGATGAAGAGGACGCCCCCATCCCCGCATCCGACGAGGAATCGGAACGGGAGGGATCTCGGTCGGAGGAGGACTCCGCGGTGACCGCGCTGGCGGGATCCGAGGGGTCGTCCGCGGAAACGGGGGAGGACGGCGAAGGTGACGAGGAGTCCCGGGGAGACTGACGCCCTGGGACTTCTTGGTCTCGCGCGGAGGGCGGGCGCGGTGATCTCGGGTGTCGAGGCCACGCGGAAGGCCCTGCGTGCCGGGGAGGTTCGCCTCGTCCTCTTATCCGTCGACGGATCACCTGCCCAGCTCGACCGGGTGCGGGTCCTCGCCGGGCACCGAAAGGTTCCCGTTGCTTGGATCTCTGAACAAGAGGAGCTGGGGCGGGTCCTGGGAAAGGGTCCGCTTTCGGCCGTTGGAGTGACCGGAAGTTCGTTTGCAAAGCAGCTTCTACAACTCCTTCCTCCGGGCGGGTCGCGGCCGGCCCGGGAAGGAGGACACGTGGGACGCACAGGAGGAACTCAGTAAAGATGCGGGTCGTTGAGCTAGCCGAAGATCTGAAGGTTTCCACCGAGAACCTTCTCGCCCTACTCCGGGCCATGGGGATCGCCGTCTCAGACGGGGATGCCTCCGTCTCGGACGCTGATGTCGCACGCGTCCTTGCCAGAGTGGAGCGCGAGCGTCGATCGGGCAAGAAGGACAGCCGGGAGGCCGTTCAGGCGGCCATTGAGGAGTCCCAGACCACGACGAGGCGGCGCCGTCGTCGCGTGGTGGAAGAGGAGCCCGCACCGAAGGAGACCGAGGTGGAGGACCGGACCGAAGACGAGCCGGTCCTCGCCGAATCCGGGGATGCGGAATCTCTCGCGGCCCAGGCAGACCAAGCGGACCAGGAGGAGAAGCGGGAGGAGGCGGAAGCTCCCATGACTGCGGAGGACCTCTTCCCCGACGAGCCGGCCGAATCTGAGCCAGAGGCTGAGCCTGTGGCCGAGGCTGAGACCGAAGCCGAGCCCGAGCCCGAGGTCGAGGAGCTGGTTTCGAAGGAGGAAGAAGAGCCGTTGGCGGAGACGACCGAGGGGGAGCTGGCCGACAGCGAAGAGGACCGGGAGGACCTCAAGCCCAAGCGGCGGCTACGAATGCCGGAGATGGGACCCTCCAAGCAGAAGGGTGAGCCGGCAAAGCCGGCGAAGGCCAGGAGCGCGGCGGCCGAGGCGGATAGCAGCGCCCCCCGGCCTACTCCGGCCGCGAGCGCGGGTCCGGGAGGCCAGGTCCGTATCCAGGCCGACGGCTTCACGGCCGGCGGGCGGAAGAAGGGGAAGAAGAAGGGAAAGAAGCGACAGCGGGTGGATCAGGACGCGGTGCAGGACAACATCCAGCGCGTCATGGCCGAGCTCAAGGGCGGCCGCAAGAAGCGCCGCAGGAAGTCTTCCTCGGCTCCCTCGAGGGAGCAGCGTGAGGCTGCGGAGGAGGAGCAGCGTGAGGAGGAGGAGCGAGAGGCGCAGACCGTCCGCGTAAACGAATTCTTGACCGTCGCGGAGCTCTCGGAGTTGATCGAGGTGCCCGCGACCGAGCTCGTGAGCGCGGCGTTCAAGAACCTGGGGCTGATGGTCACGATCAATCAGCGCATGGACTTCGACCAGATCGAGCTTCTTCTGGATGAGTTCAATTTCCGCGCGGTGAGGGAGGAAGACTACTCCGGAGAGCCGGAGCCGGAGGCGGAGGTGGAGGAGGACCCGGACACCCTGGTTCCCCGGCCTCCCGTCGTCACCGTGATGGGCCACGTCGACCACGGAAAGACCCTGCTGCTGGACCGGATCCGGAAGACGAATGTGGTGGCCGGAGAATCCGGAGGCATCACGCAGCACATCGGGGCGTACCACGTAGAGCTCGACGAGGGAAGGACGATCTCTTTCCTCGACACGCCCGGTCACGCCGCCTTCACCGCGATGCGTGCGCGTGGCGCCGACATCACCGACATCGTGGTGCTTCTGGTGGCGGCGGATGACTCCGTGATGCCGCAGACGATCGAGGCGATCTCGCACGCGAAGAACGCCGGTGTGCCCCTCGTCGTAGCGGTGAACAAGATCGACCTTCCGGGTGCCAACCCCGACCGAGTCAAGCAGGAGCTGCTCCAGCACGACGTGACGATCGAGGACTTCGGAGGCGACGTGCTCCTGGCCGAAGTGTCGGCCATGACGGGTGAGGGGATCGATGACCTGCTGGAGAAGATCCTCCTCCAGGCCGAGATCCTGGAGCTCAAGGCCAACCCGGACCGTCCGGCCGAGGGCGTCGTGATCGAGTCCAAGCTGGACGTGGGGAAGGGGCCGGTGGCGACGGTTCTGGTTCAACGCGGTACGCTCCGGGTGGGCGACGCCTTCGTGTGCGGAACGCACGAGGGGCGGGTGCGCGCCATGCTGGATGAGCGAGGAAAGGCGGTGGACGAGGTCACTCCGGGGCTTCCCGCCCAGATCCTGGGGGGCGGGGGCGTGCCGCAGGCCGGGGACACCCTCCACGTGATGGAGTCCGAGAAGGCGAGCGAAATCGCCCGGACCCGCCAGCGCCTGGAGCGGGAGAAGCAGCTCCGGATCAAGGAGCGTGGGGTCAAGCTCGGGGATCTCGCCCACTTCATGCAGAAGGGCGAAACGGTCACGCTTCCGATCGTCGTGAAGGCGGACGTGGACGGCTCGGTCCAGGCGGTCGCGGATTCGCTCGAGCAACTGTCCTCGGACGAGGTAAAGGTGGAGATCGTCCACCGAGGCGTGGGAGCGGTCAACGAGTCCGACGTGCTCTTGGCCGAGACCTCCGGAGCGATCATCATCGGATTCCGGGTTCGCCCCGATGCGAATGCCAGGCAGCTGGCCGAAAAGGCCGATGTGGAGCTCCACCTCTACGACATCATCTACGAGGCGGTCGACGACATCACCCGGGCGATGGAGGGGATGCTCGCTCCCGAGGAGAGGGAGAAGATCCTGGGTGAGGCGGAGGTCCGCGAGGTATTCAAGATCTCGAAGGTGGGCACGATCGCGGGATGTTACGTGACGAATGGCGTCATCCAACGGAGCGGGCGGGTCCGATTGATCCGCGAGGGCATCGTCGCGTACACCGGCGAGATCGAGTCGCTCAAGCGCTTCAAGGACGACGTGAAGGAGGTTCGAGAAGGATTCGAGTGCGGGATCGGGATCGCCAACTTCAACGACGTGAAAGTGGACGACCGGATCGAATGCTACACGGTGGAGGAGGTCGCCCGCACACTGGCCGGCTCGGCGGCGTCGGGCTCCGCTCCCAAGGGATAGGGATAGGGACGGAGTCGGCCAAAATCCCCCCCAGTGGTGCTTCTTGCCCACAGGTTCGGCTCCTGCGGCCAATAGGCCCGAGGAGACCGGTCCCATCCGGAGGAGGATCCATGTCCGTGGTCCTGGTCCTCACCTGGGAATTCCGAATCCCGGGGTGCCGCTCCCTCAAGCATAAGCGCATGACCGTCCGCTCCCTCAAGGACCGGGTCCGGCATCGGTTCAACGTGTCGATCGCTGAAACCGCCTTCCAGGATATCCACGACCGGGGCGAGATTACCGTCGCTTTGGTGACATCGGATGGCCGGCTCGCAGAATCCACCGCGGACAAGGTGGACCGGTTCGTGGTAGAGAAGGGCGGGTGCGTGATCACCCATAGTCGACGAGAACGGGTCTGAGCCAGGAGAACGATGTCGAACAGACGAATCGCTCGATTGAACGAGCAGATGAAACGGGAGATCTCCGAAATCCTGAGGACGGAGGTGCGGGATCCCCGGATCGGCCTGCCGACGGTGACATCGGTCGAAGTGACTCCGGACCTATGGTCGGCAAAGGTGTTCGTGCGACCGGACCCGACCGATGGAGAGCTGGAGGACCCCGACCACGAGGGGCTGATCGAGGGGCTGAGCCAGGCGGCTCCATTCGTACGCCGACAGCTCGGAAAGTCGCTCACGCTCCGCCGGGTGCCGGAGCTCCGCTTCCAGCCGGACCGGGCGATCGAGCGCGGGCTCCGCATCGAGCGGATCCTGAGGGAAGTCCTCCCCGAGCGGGGCGAGGAGGCGGAAGGAGACGAGCCCGCGGAGGGACTCTCCTCCGGAGCGAGGGATCGACCGGGTGAGTGAGCTCTTGGGCCGGGAGGGGATCCTTCCCCTCGACAAGCCCGCAGGCCCCACGTCCCACGACATGGTCGCCTTGGCTAGAAAGGCCTTCGGGCTTCGCCGGATCGGACACACGGGGACGCTCGACCCCTTCGCCTCCGGGCTCCTCCTTCTCTGTCTGGGGCGGGCCACCAGGCTGGCCGAATACTTCGGCGGGTTCGCCAAGGAGTACGTGGCCTGCGCGCGCCTGGGGGTGCGGACGACGACAGACGACCCGGAGGGGGAGGTCGTCGCCCAGACCCGATTGGGTCCCGAGCTCTCCCCCGAGCTCGTTTCGGCCACCCTTCAGACCTTCCAGGGCGAAATCGACCAGGTCCCCCCGATCTTCTCAGCGAAAAAGATCAAGGGGAGCTCCGCCTACGAGCTGGCTCGACGGGGGGACAAGCTGGTCCTTCCTCCGGTCCGGGTGACGGTGCACGAGGTCGTGCCGGAGAGTGTGGACCTTCCGTTCGTCCGATTCCGGGTTCGATGCTCGAGCGGCACCTATATACGGGCGATTGCCCGGGATCTCGGGGAACGTCTGGGGGTGGGTGGCCACCTTACCGAGCTGCGCCGGGTCGCGATCGGCCCCTTCCGGGTCGAGGCCGCCCTCTCCCACGACCAGCTCGGCGACACCGAGGCCGTGCGGGCCGCCTGGATCTCCCCGATCCGCGGCCTGGCCCACCTTCCCCGACTGGCGGTAGGGGCCGATGAGGCCGCGGCGGTGGAGTCCGGCCGGTTTCTTCCCGCGCCCGGCGAAGCGGAGATGGAGGAAGGAGCGCCCCACCTCGAGGAAGGAAAGGAGCTGACGGTCACGCTGGGAGACCGGCTCGTGGCCGTAGCCGTGAGGGAGGGGGGCCGGATCCGACCCCGGAAGGTCTTTCCCCTTGACTGATCCGGGTCCCGGGTACTTCTGTTCCCCCGGTCTCCCGGACGATGGCCGGGGCGCGGTGGTCACGGTCGGCACCTTCGACGGGGTGCACCGGGGACACTGGGCGGTGCTGGAGGAGATCCGGGCCAGGGCGCGGGCGGCCGATCGGAGGGCGGTGCTCGTGACGTTCCAGCCCCACCCGCTCCGGATCGTCCGTCCCGAGGCTGCCCCGCCCATGCTGACGACCCCCGTGGAGAAGAAGGAAATCCTGGCCGAGAGCGGTCTGGACTACGCGGTGTTCCTCCGGTTCACACCGGAGCTCTCCCGATATTCTCCGCGCCGATTCGTGGAGGAAATCCTCGTCGGACGACTTCGCGTGGAAGAGCTCGTCATCGGCTACGACCACGGCTTCGGACGGGGCCGCTCGGGGGATGCGGAGACCCTGGGCCGTATCGGGGCGGAGCTGGGCTTCTCCGTGGATGTCGTAGGTCCCGTGATGGTCGACGAGGGGGCCGTTTCGTCCTCCCGGATCCGAGAGGAGGTGGGTGAAGGCAAGGTGGAGGCCGCCAGGGTGGGCCTCGGGAGGCCCTATTCGCTCAGGGGTCCGGTCGTGCAGGG
>SLFU01000060.1 GCA_007124095.1 Gemmatimonadota bacterium | reverse complement strand
TCTTCTCCATCAGATAGGATGAATACAGGCTCGGTTGTCTCGGGTCCGAGTGAATGCTCGTTTTACCCGGTAGCGGCCGCTCATCTTTCGGAGAATAGAATGAATCGATTCGCTTTGAGTGCAGCTTTCATCACGGCTCTGGCCGCCTGCGGGGGCGATGCCGAGTCCCGCGAAGACCTGGAGAGCCAGGCGTTGGGGGACACCGTGCACGCCCAGGTATCGCGATCGGCTCCGGCCGACCCTTTGCGCGACGCCCCGGTGCGCGACGCCCCGGCGCAGGCAGTGCGCGCGATCGAGGCCGGGACGCTTCTCACCTTCGAGGTCCGGGAGGATATCTCCACCGCGTCGCATGAAGTGGGTGACAGCTTCTCCCTCGTGCTCGTGGATGCCGCCGCGGGGCCTTCGGGCGCTGTGCTTTCGGCTGGGTCTCCGGCCCGCGGCCTGGTGACCGCCTCCCATTCGAGCTCCGGGCCTGAGGATCAGTCGACCCTCGGCCTGCGGGTCACTTCAGTCGAAGTCGATGGGTCGCAGAAGACCCTTGTGGGCGAAGCCCAGTCTGCCGACATCGAGACGTCCACGCGGGACAGCGGAACCCGGACGGCAGCGACGATTGCTACTGGCACCGCCGCAGGGGCGGTCATCGGGCAGATCCTGGGCAGGGACACACGGTCCACGGTGCGCGGTGCAGCGGTCGGAACGGCCGTGGGTGTGGGTGTGGCTCTGACAACCCGCGGTGGCCATGCCGAACTTCCTGTTGGCTCGCGAATTGTTGTCCGGTTGAGCGAAGACCTGACCTTATAACGGAGTTTCCATGAACACATATGTCATGAAGTCTCAACCAACCAACGTGAGCAGATTGTGGCTTTCGGCCATGGTTCTGGTGATCGCGGGCCTCTGGCTCTTCGCCGGAGAAGCTCATGCCCAGATGGGCCTGGCGGCCGAGGGACGGGTGGGCGCCACGCTGCCGCAGGGCGACCTCTCTGACGCCGGGGCCGAAGCCGGGCTTTCCTTCGGCGCTGAGCTGCAGGCCAGCTTCCGTCCGAACCTGACGGCCTACCTGGGCCTTCATCGCCACTCATTCAACTGCGACAACGGCTGTGGTGCCCTCGGTGGCAATCCCAGAAGCACGGGGCTCGGGGCGGGCGTGAAGTACATCTTCCACAGTCCCGGGGATGTTCTGGCGTGGGGCCGCGGAGGGATCGTCGCCAACACATTGGGCACCGATGCCGGGTCGGGTGACCGTGAGATCGGATTCGAGCTGGGCGTGGGAGCCGACATGCCTGTGGCGGATCGTCTCTACCTGGTTCCGAACATCGGATTCATCAGCCACGATGACGGGAGCGGCTCCGATGCCAGATTCTTCACTCTGGGTCTGGGCGCTCACTATCACCTGAGGTAGGGCCCGTTCGGAGTCCCCCGTCCCGGGCCCGGCTACCGATCTGGGCTCGGGGTGGGGCTGCTCGTTGTGGGTGGTGGGCTTCTGGTGGGAGTAGGACGGAAGGCGTGACAGGAACGAGGGGTCCGGACCGGGAGGGAAATCAGGTCGCAGGCCGGCGTCGCCGTATCGGGGAGGCTTACCCGGACTCGGCGCCGTCCCGATTGTGGACGTAAGCGGCGAGCTGCAACCGAGAGTTCAGAGCGAGCTTCTCCATGATGTTTCGCAGGTGGCTCTTAACCGTATGAACCGAAATGTGAAGTTCCTTCCCGATGGCCTTGTTACTCATTCCTTCTGCGATGAGGCTGATGATCTCTCGTTCCCGTGGTGTCAACAACACTCCTTCCTGCTGAGTCGACCCACCTCTCGACACCACCTCCCTGGCGATTTCCGAGAAGAGGGTGGCCGTCATCTCATCCGGCAACACCTTGAGCCCCGATGCAACCGACCGGATGGTGTTCAGGACGATGTCGAGGCGGGCATCCTTCATGACAAATCCGGACACGCCCGCGCTGACGAACTCCTGGAGCTCCTCGTGTGCCGGGAGGAGATCCATCACGATGACCTTGGCTTGCGGAAAGTCCCGCAGGACCCCCTTGGCCACGCGCAGGCTGTCCCCATTTTCGAGTCCGAGGTCGAGAAGCACGACATCCGGTTGGCCTTCCAGCAGCACTTCGTGGCCATTTGGAGCCTCAGCCGTCGCCTGGATGTCCGGGGACCGGTTGAGAATTGAGGTCAGGGCTTCTCGAACCAGCCGATTGTCCTCGATCAAGCCGACCTTGATCACGTCGTGTTGAGGGATGGTGGGATTGGCTGTCTCGTCCGGGCTGGTGCCGCCTCCGGTTGCCGGGGATATCTCAACCATTTCGAGGCTCACATGGTCCGAGGAGAGTAAGGTCGGGCGCCGCCGGGGCCAACTCTGAGGATCTTGCCAGTTGGCAAGGTGGCCCAACACGGAACCCCCACACGGAGCATCGTCGCATACCTGAAGGTAGCATTGTCACCCGAGTGCGTCGAGGAAACGGTTCAGGCATCTAGCCTCGGATTGGGCAGACTTCCCCGGACTGTCCCGGGGGGTCCGGAACGCTCTCCGACCGCAACGGCTCGAGTGATCTCGAATGGGGCCTCGAGCCGATTCAGTTCGGCCTCTACAAGTTGGTTCACTTCAAGGTTCTGGTCGGGCCTGTCGCTGACGACGAGGATGTGGGTGATGTCATCCCCGTTGACGAATCGGCCTTCCCAGGTCTTTACGGCTAGGCGGGCCTCTGCGTGCCCTTTGTCGAGCAGGGCTTCCATGGGTCCCAGACGATCACGTGCGATCGGAGGGTCGAACACATAACCGTACGCCCAGAAGCCCGGGCGTGGAATGCTGGACTCGTCAGACTTCATGACTCCTCACTCACGGCACTCACGGCACCGTCCTGAAGGGGTTGAGGTGGGGGACCATTCGGCTGAAGTCATTCTTCCCCCTGCGAACTCCCAGAGGAGTGGCCCGATGAGCCCTCGTGAACTGCTACGCCGATTGTCGCAATAAAGTATCGTCTGATGCACGGCGGTGGACCATCGGGCATCGGGGTGACTGCGGGATCACCTGTAAGAGAGTGAACCTAGCTCCCCTCGCTAATCCCTTCGAGCACCCTGACGATGCGTGCTCGCTCTTCCGGGTATCCGACGTACTTCATTCCATCGATCGATTTCTTTCCCCTTCCTGCCGACGGATACTTGTTCTGTCATGACGGTCGGTTTGCTGTCCTTGAGCGTGGGAGGGATGAGGTTTTATGAAGAACCGAAAGGCGTTCACCCGGTGGCGATCTCGTCAGTACCCTCGAGGTCCCAAGGCGAGCAGATCCGAGGCGGTCCCTGGGGATCATGTCCGAGCCGAGGAGATCGGTGTCCGGCTATCCGAGGCCTGGCGTGCGTGGGCGGCCGCGAGCGGCTCAGAATTCTTCAACAACTGGTTCGTCTTCAGGCAGGATCGTACGCACACTGCCGCCACGCTCGTTGTCCGGGAGAATTGGATCTGCTTCCAGGACCATGCATGGGAACTCGATGCAAGGGCAAGAGCGACTCTCAGCTATGGGATGCCCCTGTTCCGGGCAAACCAGGCCATCCGGATCGTGATTGGTGGGATCGTCAACCACCCCGGCACCATTGCATACGGAATGAGGCTTGGGTTACGGCGTGCTCTGTCGATCAGGACCTACCTTCTCGCACACGGCATCGATCCGGACAGGGTCGGGATCGCCATACGCGGCACGGGATGGTCCCTGACCGAGAGCTCGGGCGAATCTGACGATCTGGAGAGCCCACACAGCGAGTACCGACTCCAGGTGACCGACTCGCATTGGGTGATTGCAAGGAACTGATCCTTTCGGGTGACTCCCCGCGAACGACCGTACCTCCTGCGGATGTCATCCACAGCTCACCCTGAATGCCGATGGAGTTCGGGGTGTCGGCTTCGCGATATTCAGTGCAGGCAAGTCAGGGCGGGAGTTCTCCCCACACTGGTCTTGTCTCGGCGAGATGGCGCCCCTTGAGGTCCGCCTTCGCCGGATAGGATCGCATCATTATCCATCTCTGGACCAAGGATTCGACCATGCTATTCACAGTCGCCCTCATTCTGTTCGTGCTCTGGGCTCTTGGCTTGCTCACCGGCTACGCCCTGGGCGGGTTCATCCACCTGTTCCTCGTGGTGGCCCTCGTCGTGCTGGTGCTGCAGCTCCTCTCGGGACGCCGCGTCGTCTGAATCATTCAGGCCATGGGCGACTCAAGATCATCCAGGTCGCGAGCGAACCATGTTGAGCCCTTCTCCTAAGGTGCACCGATGAGGATCCCAATCCATGGGACCTGCCCTGGCCTCGGCCGCGTCATCCTGTTTCTTGCCGTGTCGACGGCGACCTCGTGTGCCCTGAACCCCGTCTCCGGCGAGAGAGAGTTCGTGATGGTCTCCGAGGCACAGGAGATCGAGATGGGGCGGCAGGGCTCCGCCGAGGTGATCGCCTCCATCGGTCGGGTTCCCGACGAGGGCCTCCAGACCTACGTGAGCGGGATCGGTCAGGGGATGGCCCGGGAAAGCGAACGGCCGCAGCTGGCCTGGGAGTTCCACGTCCTCGAAGACGCCTCGGTCAATGCCTTCGCCATGCCCGGCGGATACATCTTCGTGACTCGGGGCATGCTGACGCACATGACGAACGAGGCCCAGCTGGCCTCCGTGCTCGGACATGAGATCGCGCATGTGACCGCGCGGCATAGCGTTCAGCAGATGAGCCGGCAGCAGCTGGCCTCGCTGGGCCTCGGCCTCGGGTCAGTGCTCTCTCCGACCATCGCTGAGTATGGACAGGTGGCGAGCCTCGGGCTGGGACTTCTCTTCCTGAGCTACAGCCGGAGTCACGAGACCCAGGCGGATGACCTCGGCTTTCACTATGCGCTGGACAGGGGCTATGACACGCGCGAGATGGGCAAGGTGTTCGAGATGCTCCGACGGGATGCCCAGTTGGCCGGAGTCGGCCGACTTCCCGAGTGGCAGTCCTCCCACCCCGATCCCGGAAACCGGATCCAGGACGTGCAACGAATGGTGGCCGCATCGTCGGAGGACTTCGGCGCCAAGAGG
>SLFU01000078.1 GCA_007124095.1 Gemmatimonadota bacterium | reverse complement strand
TGAAGAAGTAGAGCGGCCCCCGCGCCGACAACCCGGGCCGCTCGGTTGGGGCGGAACGGGGCCGTCTCGGTCGTTGGCTCGCCTCGACGTAGCCACGGCTGTGCCTTCAGCGAACCGCCTCCGATCCGGCCCCGTTGCGCTCCCAACGGGGGCCGCTCTACTTCTTCAACAGCCTTCTAGACCCATCGTGCTCCGTTCTTCGACTCAGGGGACCCGACGCGTCCAGAGTGCCACGACACCGCATTGTGCGTCACTGCCACCGAAGATCGCCGGAACCTCCGACGCGCGCCGATACACCTCGATTCCCTCGAGCTCATCGACGGAGATGTAGTCGTCGATCGACTGACGGGTCGCGCTGATCTGCATCCCGTCAAGGTAGAAGACCGGGTTCGTGCAGGGTTGCCCGAGAGAGACTGCTCCGCGCGTCAGATTCCGGAATCCCTCGTAGATGAGCTGGACCTCGAAGAGGTCACCGATCCTGCCTCCCTGCACCTCGAGGTCCTCGCGATCCATGAACCTGCCCATCCCGAAGAGCCGACCCCGTTCCATCCGCTCGAAGAAGGGCCAGATCGAGGGGGGTTGTTCGACACGCCAGCGCTGCGCCTCGACCTCGACCCCGATCTCGTCGAGCTGGATCGGTCGACTCGGGAGGAGCAGGCTCACGTTGATCATGTCGCCCTGAATGTCCATGTACTCGCTCTCACCTGTCTCATAGCCGAGCCGCGAGGCCACGATCCGGTAGCGTCCGGGGACAGGGGCTCTAAGTCGGAAGCGCCCCTCGCCATCGGTCATGATCGCACCCACCGTGTTCTGCTCCTCGTCCTGGAGCTGCACCGCAGCCCCACCGATGGGCGCCATCGTGGCATCGTCGAGGAGCACACCTGCTACCGTCTGTGCCTGACCGGGGGACGCCCCCAGGAAAACCAGGAACGCCGCCACTGGCAGGCAGATCCAGAACCTCGTCGTTCCCCCTCGTACCATCATCTGCTCCGCTCCAAATCGTAATCTGGCCACTTGACTCTTCGACGCCTCCGCCGGGGCTTCGACCGCATCACCTTGCATGAACGCGCCCCGTCGCGGGCAATTCACCACCGCGCCTGGGAATGGGATGTCCTGCCACCCTCTCCCGTTAACCGGGCCGCATGAGCTTCTCGAGTGGAGGAGTATGCGTGACAGGATCAACCACCCCCAGGTCGTTACTCCTCAGCCGGCCTCAGGGTCCTCCGGCAGGGGGAGCCCCCAGCGTTCGCGGAGCTCGCCAAAGCGCGCCCACCCCCAGCCCTCGAGAAGAGTCCCTCGAAAGACGACCGGTGTCAGCCGATCTCGGAGTCCCCCCTCTGTCACCTCTGCCTCGCCGGGGCGATGAATCCAGAGCACCTCGATCGTCTCCCCGTCGACAAGGTAGCGATTGATCCGGTAGCCCCGCTCTCGGCCGGGCCCCTCACCCAGGTCTCCCTCCGGCAGGCGCTCCAGCACCTCGCTCCGGAGGATTCCCTCCTCGATCCCCTCGAGGGCCTCGATACCGGGAGGCGGAGGTGCGGCCTCCCCTCCGCACGCCCACGTCACGAGAACGAGCAGAGGGAGCACTCCCACTCGAGCAATTTGCCGCTTCATGGTCCGTCCTGATTGGTTCGTGGTTACGTAGCGCCGTCTGGCGACAGCTGGCACCGGACAAGCGAACGGGCGCCGCCCCGAGGATCCGGAGGCGACACCCGCTCGTCAGTCCCGCACGTCGGTGGGGGCCGCCGGCAACCGCCGACGACCCCCACCCTCCTTCATCTTCCCTTCATCCGATCAGATCGGGAATCAGGGAATCTGCTGGCAGAGGCCAGCGTTCAGGTTCGCACCGCTTCCGGAAGCCTCGCACAGGTTCGTGGCGAGGGCGTCGAAGCCGGAGCTCAGACCGACCGCGTGGACACCCAGGAAGTCCTGGCCGCCACCGAGGTTCGTGGTCGTAGCGCCCAGCGGCACGGTGAAGGTCCACTCGAAGTCACGGATGATCCCGTTGTCGCGCGTCGGGAAGGGCGCGGTGAACTGAGCGGTAGCAGCCCCGAGCGGCACGAGGAAGTGCTCCTCGAGCGGGTCCGCAGCGTCGCCGAAGCGAGCCACGACGAGAACCCCAGTGAACGGGTTCAGGAAGTTGTTCGTGACGCCACGTGCACGGATCGTAAGGGTCCGGTTTCCAGTACCGGAGGCGGTCACGGTGAACCCGTACGAACCGCCATCCATCGCCTCGGTGTCGTCCACATCCGTCGGCCCGATGTTCAGTGCGTTGGCCGCGGCCGTACCCGCCGGGAAGGGCTGGCCCGCCTCGACCTGGTCACCCAGGATCGCGGCCGTGAAGTACTCACTGAAGCCCTGGCCCGCCACGAACTCCGTCGGGTGACGCGGCTGGTCCGCAGCAACGAAAGGCGGAACGGTCGTGAAGCCGTTGTAGACACGCCCGCGGACCTGGTTCGGCTTGTTCACATCACCGATCGGGCGACCGAACTCGTCCGTGTACTGGATGCCGCGGATGAAGCCACTCACCGCGTAGTCGAAGGCGAACGGACGGGTGATCATGTCCGTGAACTTCGTGCCGAGCGTGCCAGGGTTCCGGTCGGAGACCAGGCGCCCGATGCCCGCGTAGCGGAGGTCGAAGGACCCGTTGATGAGCTCGACGGCGTCGGTGCCGACCGCCGGGAAGGCCTCGTCCGCGCCGCCCTCGTAGAAGGAGCCGGGGGTGAGACCCGTCAGCTCGGGGGTCGACTCGGCGTTCTGGTACACCATCACCCAGTAGAAGGGCGACAGGTTACCGGCCTTGTCCTGCACACGGGCCTGGTAGATGTAGTACCCGGGGTCCTCGAGAACCACGTCGTCATAGGCAGTCTGACCGATCGTGAGCTCGTACGAGAGATTCGTCGGGGTACGGATGTAGTCCGTGACCGCCGCACCGCTCGTGATGAACGCGTTGCCAGCTTCGGTCGTCGCGAACGGGGTCGCATTGACCGAGGCCGACGCCGGAACGAGCGCCTGACGGTTCAGGTTCGTCGGCTGGTTCGGGGTGCCGGTCACACGCACGAGGTTGTGACGGAGCGACTCGCCGGTGGCCGGCGGTGCGAATCCGGACGCCACGTCCTCGGAGGCGAGGGTGATCGTGCCGGCGAAGAACTGGGCCGTGGCCTTCGTCCCGCTCGCAATCCGGGAGGCCGTGGGCCTCGGGTCGGTCAGGCTCGGCGCGTTGCCGTCGAAGCCGAAGGTGTTCCGCGTGTGCGAAACGGACGCCGCGCCGTTCACGTCATTCTGGCCCGAAGCGACGGTCTGGTTGATGATGCGGTTGTTTCCGAGCGCATCCTGGACCCGGACCGAAACCCGATACTCCTGGTTCGTGGCCGTATTGGCCAGACCTGCGGCGGTCGTCGTCCCCTCGAGAACGATCGTGTTGCTCGCCAGCTCGGTCACGCGGAACTCGCGCTGGACACCGCCAACGCCGCCATCGGACGGCGCCGAGTAGCCCGTGGTGAAGGAGTAGGAACCGTTCACCCAGTTCTCGCGGTTGTTGAGGTTCGCCTGGCGCACGATCGAGATCGACCCACCCTGCGGGGCACGATTGTCGATGTTCACCGGGAAGGGGTGATCCGTGTTCAGGATCGCCGTCGGACCGGTCGTCCCGTCAGGCGCGTACTGGCTCGAGAGGCTCGGAACGAGGCCCATGGACTCGATGTTCGAGCAGGCGCGGCTGAAGGTGTGCGGCGCCGCGGAGCTGGTCTGCGAGCCGCAGAAGCTCACGGACACCGACTGGGCCGACTGTCCCGAGTAGAACACGGGGACCGCCGTGATCTCGGTCGACCCGGATCCGGGTCCGCCGTACCAGCGACGGCCCTGCGAGTCGAGCGCCGAATTCGTCGGGAGCGTACCGAGCACGTGGAACCCGTCGGCGTTGTTGAAAGTCACGAGGATGGTGTTCGATGCGCGGGGCTGGCCCGGGTCACCGATCACGGTCAGCTGCGCCGAGATCTCCCGCTCGCCATTCATGTGGAAGATCGTGGCCTCGTTACCATCGATCGTGTAGCGGGCTGAGTTGAAGGAGAGCGTGATCTGCTGAACCGCTTCGGCCGCACCCTCTTCGTCCTGCGCCGGAGCGGCGACGGACATGACCTGCGAGTTGACCTCACGATCGTCCACGAAGAGGCGGACCGTCTGGGGCCGCTCGTCGTTCGGGACGACGTTGATCACCACGTCGACCTGCCCGGCGATGCTGTCGAGGCTCGCCGGAAGTCCGCCCTGGTTCACGCTGGAGATCGAAATCTGCGCCGGCGTCACGACGGCCTCCGGACGGACCTCGATCGCGGCACCTGCCGACGAGGTCTGGTCGCCCTTCGTGACGGACACGCTGACAGTCGCGTTGCCGGCAGCGGCAGCCGTGACGGAGCAGCCGGCCGCCGAGTTGCTGACCGTGATGGCAGCCCCGGACGACGAGCAGGTCCAGGACGCGGTCTCGCCGGCTGCGCCGCCGGTCACGCCGACGGTCAGGTTGACGGTCTCACCGACATCCAGCGTCACGTTGCTGGGCGTCAGTGTCACCGAGAGCGGCGGCGGCGGCGGCGGGGTGGGCTCGACGACCTGCACGTCGTCACCACACGCCGCGACGCCGAACGCCAGCAGCCCGGCGAACATTGCGTTGCGATAGAGCTTCTTCATTCACTCCCCCTTGGGGTTGCGGGACACCCTTTCGGGCGTCCGGTGAAACTGCGATCCGATTCCTGGACCGCGAGGATGAACTCTCTTCGGCGCTCAGCGTTTCCTGACTGTGCCGCTGTCGCGCACATGATCCGACGTCCGGGTATGTTGCAAGGACGGTGCCACGCCGGGAACCCGGGAACCCTCAGTGTTTTCGCGCCTTTTCTCGGACTACAAGTGGTCCCGTGAATCGCAGGCAAGCCCATGGCCCTGCGATTCCTGAGCCGACCTTTCCGGTTTTCTGATGCCACCCGTCGTCCTGGATGAACGCACGGCTACTCTACTCCTTCAACCGCCTTCTAACGCACGGGCCCGCCCCGCCACGATGGCG
>SLFU01000130.1 GCA_007124095.1 Gemmatimonadota bacterium | reverse complement strand
GTCACGTGGAGTTCGTCCGACGAGGCCGTGGCGACGGTTTCCGAGGACGGTGAAGTCGAAGCGATCGCCGAAGGAGCGGCTACGGTCACCGCGGTGAGCGGAGACGCCTCTGGGACCGCCCAGATCACGGTGGAGCTCTCCCCGGTTCCCGCGACCATCGAGGTGACCCCGGAAGAGGTGCTCTTCAGCGCGATCGGGGAGACGGAGCAGCTTTCCGCCACCGTGCTCGACGAGGACGGGGTGGAGATCCCGGGTGCGGCGGTCACGTGGAGTTCGTCCGACGAGGCCGTGGCGACGGTTTCCGAGGACGGTGAAGTCGAAGCGATCGCCGAGGGAGCGGCTGAGATCACGGCCGCAAGTGGCGAAGCGGAGGCCACGGTCGGCGTCACAGTAGCACCGGAGGCATAAGCGGGCGGCACTCGACCCTTTCCCTCACGAGACCGGGAGGTGGAGGTGGGGCGGCTCGTCCGCTCCCTCTTCTCCCGGTCCCGTGAGGGTTTCGTCATTCGCCGTCGTTGACCTCCTCGTAGGCCACACGGAGCGTAAGGCCCAGGCGCTCCGGTGGACCTTCGTGGTCCGGAAAGCCCTCCAAGGAACTCCTGTCCGCAACGTCGTCGATCGATGCGCCGGCCCGGACTCCTGCCTCGGCCGTCTCGAGGGCCGCAGACAGGAAGTCTCGCTGAACCCCGAGGTCCTCGCGGGAACCGGTCACCCCGAAGCGCTCGGAACCGTGACCGAAGATGTAGAGGGTTTCGGAGTCGTGCTCCCCCATGATGGATTCGAGGGTTTCGATCCAGCCACGCACCGAGGCTCCGGCGGGGCCATCGATGAAGGGGTACAGGCGGTTGAACAAGAGATCGCCCATGTGGACGACGTTCGCCTCCTGGAAGAAGATCGTCGCATCCGCCCCGGTGTGAGCCGGAACGTAGTGCTTGGCTCGCACCGTTTCATCCCCGATCGCCGTGGACCACTCGTCGTCAAAGGTCGTGTCCGCGTAGGTCTGGGGATCGTCCGCTTCATAGACTTGCTGCAGTTCCGGCACCCTAGCGTGGGCCACGATCGACCGGGTGGCGGGTGTGAGGACGCCGTTGCCGGCCGTGTGGTCGCGGTGATGGTGGGTGTTGATGAGGACATCGATCATCTGCGGGGTCCGGTCCCGGAGCCCACCCAGGAAGTTTTCGGCAGTGTCGGCGAACTGGCTGTCCACCACGATCACTCCGTCATCCGAGAGGAGCCAACCGATCGTGCCACCCCGTTCCGTGAAGATTCCGACGTTCCGGCGAAGTGGAGTGAACTCTCCTTCCAGCTTCCGGCCTCCACCCATGGCATGGAGGAGACCGGAGGGGTAGGGAAGCGCTCCCGCCACGAGCCCGATGGAGGAGAGCTTGAGAAAGGTGCGGCGATTGCAGGAGCGACGGCTTGGCATGGGACGTTCCTCGGTTGGACCGGCGATTGGCGGGTTCCCGGCCAATATGCGGTGGAGGGGGCACTTGCGGCCAGGATATCCGTCCCGGCGCTACCCTGCACCGTCCCCCCTGCGCGGGCCGCCAAGATACGACCGCAGCGAAAACTCCCTTATATTGCGGGGAGGCACCAATTCCAGGGGAGCACCTTGTAGACAAGCACCGACATCACTTCCAGAGGCGACTTCGGCGGTGCGCCCCGAGGGGTCCCGAAAGGGATCAGAAGTCCGATTGCTTGAGGAGGGACCAGGAGCCTCGCGCGACGACCAGGGGACCACTTCGGACCACCGTCACCAGTTCTGCGGCCTCGGGAAGATGCGAGAGAAACTCGTCGATCTCCTCTTCGGTTCCGGTGAGTTCGAGGATGACGGACTCCGGGTTGTCGTCGATCACCCGACCTCCGTATTCTTCGATGAAGGCTTCGAGCGCCTCGGCTGCGGACGGAGCCACTCGCAGCTTCAAGAGCCCGAGCTCCCTTTCGATGTGGTCGGTCGAAGTCCGATCGGCGATCGCCACCACGTCGATGAGTTTCGCCAACTGCTTGCTCATCTGACTGATGACGGCCTCGGTCCCGGATGTCACCAGAGTGAGGCGGGAGACGGTTTCATCCTCCGTGGGCGCGACGCTGAGCGACTCGATGTTGAATCCTCGGGTCGCGAACATCGAAGCCACGCGGGCGAGAGCGCCACTTTCATTCTGGAGGAGGATGGAGATGACGTGTCGCATGGTGTAGGCGCCGGTTGTTGTTCCCCGGATAATTCGAGAGAATTCAGCATACTCGTGGAGTGTGCATCACGTGACAACCCCAATGTGAAATCCCCTCAGAGGTAGCCGTACCATGTCCACTACGTCCACTACCGCGCCCGCACAGCCGAGCACCCAGAATCCTCATCCTCTCGCCGGGAAGCGCATGACCGGAGCGGAGGTGATCGTGCAGGTGCTTGCCGACGAGGGAGTCGAGGTCATCTTCGGTTACTCGGGAGGGGCCATTCTCCCGACCTACGATGCCGTGTTCCGCTTCAACCTGGAGCACGGGAGCGACGAGAAGCCGCCCATGCCTCTGGTGGTGCCCGCGAACGAGCAGGGTGCCGGCTTCATGGCCGCCGGATACGCTCGGGCATCGGGAAAGGTCGGGGTCGCATTGGTGACCTCCGGTCCCGGCGCCACCAATACCGTTACCCCGGTGCGCGACTGCATGGCCGACTCCGTGCCGATCGTGGTCATCACCGGGCAGGTGCCGACCTCGGCGATCGGCACCGATGCCTTCCAGGAGGCTCCGGTCTCGGCGATCATGGGGCCGGGCGTCGCCAAGCATGTCTTCCTCGTCACCGATCCGGATCGCCTGGAAGCCACGGTCCGAACCGCCTTCGACATCGCTCGGACCGGCCGACCCGGTCCGGTCGTCGTGGACGTACCCAAGGACGTGCAGAACTGGGAGGGCGAATTCAGAGGCGCGGGCACCCTCCCGCTCCCCGGCTATCGGCGGCGACTCCGGCTCGTCGAGGAGAACGTGCTGGACGACGAGGCGTGCGAGGACTTCTTCCGGCTCCTCAGGGACGCGAAGCGCCCCCTGATCTACGCCGGTGGGGGGGTCATCCATGCCGGCGCCGCCGAGTCCTTTCGGGATTTTGCGCGCACTTTCCATGTCCCGGTCGTGACTACCCTGATGGGAATCGGGGCCTGCGATACCACCGAGGACCTTTCCCTTCAGATGCTGGGGATGCATGGCGGCGCGCATTCCAACTACGCCGTCGACGATTGCGATCTCCTGATCGCCCTGGGTTCTCGTTTCGATGACCGGGTCGCCGGAGATCCCGACCGCTTCGCGGAGCGGGCGCAGAAGATTGCCCACTTCGATGTGGATCCCTCCGAGATCCACAAGGTCAAGAGGGTCGACTGGCACCACGTGGGAAATCTGGATCGGGCGCTTCGGGCCCTGACCGAATACGGTCGGCGGGTCGGCTTCGAGGGAGGCTATCACGAGTGGTTGGGCGAGGTGGCGCAGCTGAAGCGGACCTACGGGTTCAACTACGATCGGGAGAGCGACCGGATCCAACCCCAGCACGTGATCGAGAAGATCAATGAGCTGACCCGGGGCGAGGCGATCATCACCACCGGGGTGGGGCAGCACCAGATGTGGGCCGCACAGTACTTCGACTTCCGCCATCCGAGGCTCTGGCTCACCTCCGGGAGCATGGGGACGATGGGGTTCGGTCTCCCCGCCGCGATCGGCGCTCAGTTCGCCCGTCCGGATCTCCTGGTCATCGATGTGGATGGAGACGCGAGCATCCGCATGAATGTGGGGGAGCTGGAGACTGTCACCACCTACGATCTTCCAGTGAAGGTCTTGGTGATGAACAACTTCGGAGACGGGATGGTGAAGCAGTGGCAGAAGCTGTTCTTCAAGGGACGCCTTTCCGCCAGTGACAAGTCCCTCCACAAGAAGGACTTCATCAAGACCGCGGAGGCGGACGGCTTCCTCTGGGCTCGACGGCTCGAGCGGAAGGACGATGTCGAGGCGTTCATCAAGAGCTTCGTCGAGTTCGACGGACCGGCCTTCCTCGAGGTAATGATCGACCCAGACGCGGGGGTCTATCCGATGGTCGGGCCGGGGCAGGCCTACGAAGACATGATCACGGGAGACTTCATCCCCGCTCGCGCCAGCCGAAGCGAAGCCGCCCACGAGGGGAACAGGTCGGAGCCCGACCCCTCTGAGATGTTCTGACTCACCGCCCTAGAAGGGCAGGCTCTGCAGGAGCTCCTCGCCCTCCTGCGTCCAGGAGGGGGGGGCGGGATCGGAGGCCAGCTCGTGGGCGAGATAGAATCCGAGGCGGGCGACCCTTGCGAGCTTGTCCGCATCGACCCGGTCCGGGGTGTCGGAGGGCAGGTGGTAGTCGTCGTGTAGCCAGGTTGTGAGCATCAGGGCCGGGATGCCCTGCTCCACGAAGCTGTAGTGGTCGCTCCGGAGGAAGGCTTGCTCCTCGGGTTCGGGGTCGGGGGCCGCGACCAGCCCGAGCTCGGGCCGCTCCGAGGCGATCCTGCGCACGGCCTCCCCGATTGTTGTGTACTCCTCTCCGATGGCATAGACGGTGTCGGGGTGGCTTCGACCCACCATGTCCATGTTCAGATTGGCCACGATTCCTTCGAGGGGCACGGTCGGCGAGCTCGCGAAGTGGGCCGATCCCAGGAGGCCCTTCTCCTCCCCGCTCACCGCCAGGAAGAGGACGGAGCGAGCCGGGGGCTCCTCGAGCTCTCCGAACGCCGCAGCGATCTGGAGCAGCGCGGAGGTACCGGAGGCGTTGTCGTCCGCGCCGCTGAAGATCGAGTCTCCTCTCTCATCGGGAGGCCCGACTCCCACATGGTCATAGTGGGCGGTGAGGACCACGTAGGTCTCGGCGAGCTCGGGATCCGCCCCGCGGACCAGGCCGACCACATTTCGCACCTCGTCTACCCGGGGCTCGAATACGGATGCGAGGGAGAGGGTGACCTCCTCGAGGATCTCCGGTGGATCCCGGGCGCCCACGGCACCGAGGCCCGCGGCCTGGAGCATTTCCTCGCCGATGTCGTAGCGGATCCCGATCGTCGGGATCGGAAACTGCCCCGCAGCGCCTGCCTCGAGCGCAGCGCCCAGCTGAAAGATGTCCGAGGCCGGCGTCTCCTCG
>SLFU01000212.1 GCA_007124095.1 Gemmatimonadota bacterium | reverse complement strand
TGGAGCCGCCCGTGGGTCTCCCGATCGATCGAGGGTGTTCCTACTCAGCCATGCAAGCGCGATACGTTACGGGCCTGGTTCTCGCGGGCGGAGACTCCACGCGAATGGGCCGGGACAAGGCCTTTTTCGATCTCGGAGGAGAGACGCTCCTGGAGCGGCAGATCCGCGTTCTCCGCGATTCGGGGTTGGAACGGATCCTGGTGTCCCTGCCGCCGCACCTCGACGTTCCCGGGTCGAATTTGACGGTCATCCGTGATGACGAGCCGGGGATGGGGCCCCTGGCGGGTATCGTCGCCGCCCTGGAGCACGCCCCCCGACATCCTCTCTTTGTTCTCGCGGTGGACATGCCGGGGGTGAGCAGGTCCCTCGTCCGGACCATCCTTCGGCAGGCCACCCGGGAAGCCGGCGTCGTGCCCAAGGCATCCGAGCGTTGGGAGCCGCTCTGTGCGATATACCCTGCCGGAGTCCTGGACACGGCGAGGCGACACCTCCGCGGAAGGCACCGCTCTCCATCCCGACTCGCCGCCGAGCTCGCCCGTGAAGGCAGGGTGCGGGCTCATCCGATTCCCGCCGAGGAAGCGTGGTCCCTGCGAAGCTGGAACCGGCCGGACGACTTCCCGCGTGAGTCGCCTGGGTTCACGGATTCAGGTGACACCACTGACACGTGACCCGGTTGCGCGCAGACATCCGATCGGCATCGAAGCCGGGGCCGTGCGGGCTCACGCCCCGCCCCTGGATGGAGGAATGACACGCCAGGCAATCGGTCTGAGCGTGGCAGGCAGCGCACGACTCGAGGCTCAGACGTGCGGCTTCGCCATGGGCCAGCAGCCAGAGGGGCTGGGCCGTGTGAAACGCGGTGTTCAAGCGGCCAGCGGAGGCCAATCCCAGTTCGGAGTGGCAGTCCCGGCAAAAGGCCTCGGTGCTGTGACACGACTGGCAGTCGGCGGTACCGGCGAAGACCTCGGTGGCGTGGCGCTCCATGAAGTTGGGGGGATGGTATCCGACCGGGCTCGCCGAAGGAATCCCCCCCGTGTCCGCCATCTCGACCTCCACCCCTGGGGTGCCTCGGTCTGACACGTGCACGAGAAACGTGGCGTCGCGAAGGGTCAACGAACCGGAGGGTGCGCGGGACGGACTGCTGGAGCGGAGCCCGCCGGACGGCGGAGAGGCTGCTACAAGGGAAGATGCCTCCGGTGGCAGAAATCGATCCGATGCCGTGCCGGCGTGGCAAGCCGCGCACTCCGCCTGGGAGTGGCAGGTCACGCAGTCCAGCGCACCGGACCCGGCGAAGGGGCCGTGGGCGGTCGCAAAGCCTGGAGGGTGAACGGCTCGGGGGGCCGGGGCCACGCCCGGAGGCCCACTCGGGATCGCCTGGGGCAGATCACCGATGACTTCCGCGGCATACCCTTCCCCTCCCACGTGGCAGCCCGTGCAGGTGGGACGGGTGTGACAGTTGGCGCACCGGGCGCGATCCGCCAATGCCAATTCCCCATGGTCCCACGCCCAGTCGAGAGCCAGGTGCGACGACGGCAGCGGATACTCGGCCGTTCTCCCTTCCTCGAGCGCAGCCACGCGCTCATCCAGGGGTAGGGCCACGATGGCGTCCACCCTCTCCGCATTCACGTGGCAGCGCACGCAAGTGTCTCGCGTGTGACAGGTGGCGCAGGAGGCCTGCGCGAGAGACGTGCCCGGGGCGTGGTTGGCAATGAAGTCGGGATCGCCGTGTGTGTCGGGCCGGGGAAAGTCGGCGATACGGCGCTCGGTCAGCCCTTCCGCCTCGGCCAGTGGAAGGTGGCAGGTGGTGCAATCCCGTCCCTCGGAAAGGTGTGCCTCGGCGTCGTGGACATGGCACCCCAGGCAGGTCTCCGCCGAAGCATCGACCACCTGCATCCGTCCGGTTGACTCGTGAGGGACATGACAGGTCACGCACGCGGCCTCGATGTCCGCTTGTTCCACCTGCTCCTGGTGGCGCACGTGGGAAAAGTTCAGATTCGACGTCCGGAGCCTGGGTGAGCTCCACTCCACCGACTCCTGCCGGACCCCGTCGTGGCAAGCCCCGCAGGTCACTGGATCCGGGAAGAGCTCGGCCGCGACGCCGCTCTCGGCCCCCACGTGGCAGCCGACACAGACCGGAAAGAGTCCCTCGTGCGCCTCGTGCGGAAACTCTCCGTTCCGTTCGAGCGAGGCCAGGAGCGAGCCCCCACCCAGCAGGAGCACGACCGCGAGGAGGAGGGTCCGCTTCAACGCGCCACCTCCTGAGTCCCCGTGCGCCCGGGCTCCGCACCCACCGTCCACTCCACGCGCACATTCCCGCGAAGCTGTGTCCAGTCCATCCCGGCCTGAACCCCCCGATCGAGGTGCCGGTAGCTGGTCAGCCCCCCGGCGATGCGGCTCCGCTCCGAGAGTGAGATGGACCCCTCCGCGCCCGCTCCGATCACGATCCCTTCCTCGAGGCGGAACTCGTACATGCGTTGAAAGGCGAGTCCGTGTAGAGCCAGATGACCTCGATCCCCGAGCCCGCGCCGGACACTCGCGTGCCCCTCACTGCGCGTGGATCCGTAGCTGACCTCCAGCCGGTAGCCCCCGTCTATTCGCCAAGACCCCGCGGGAAACCAGCCGGCATCGGCACCCACACCCCACCCCTCGTGCCGGAATCGCCCTACGCTCGTGGCCGTGCCTGGGTCGTGATAGCGCCGGTACGAGGCCCGGGCTCTCACAAGAACCTCCCTGGACGACACGACTCGGCTCAGGTCCACCCGTGCCTCGTCGAAGCCCACCGGAGAAAAGGCCCCCCAGATGGTCCAGAGCTCGAAATAGGGCCGATAGCGGCGAGCCGTGACGGCTGCTGCGATCGGCCCCAGGGGCGGAGGACGTACCCGCAGGAGACCCTCGTTGAGCTGGCCCGTAGCAAGGTCGGCCTCTAGAGACCCCTCCAAGGATCCGCTTCCCCACCGAAATACCCCCTGGCCCCCGGCCAGCTCGGAGTAGAGCCCGGCCCGGTCCCGGCGGATGTCCCGATGATAGAGAGCCGCCAGCGAGAGCCTTGGGCTCGGCTGAAAGCGCGCCTCGGCGGAGAGCATGATGCCGGGCTCCTCGGGCGCGAGGTCGTCGATGGCCGCGAGCGCCCCTCCCGTGCGGGGTTCGTTCAACCCTCGAACCAGACTGCGGCCCAGCCGCGCTTCTACGGATAGCCCGGTCCAGGGACGTCCCAGGGCCGCGAGACCATCGAAGTTGTAGAAGCCCAGGCCCGACGTGGCCCACTGACGTCCAGCCCGGATCCGGTAGCGTTCGCGATTCAGCTCGCCGTAGGCCGAAAGCAAGTCGAAACGATCGTCGGCCCGGGGCCAGAAGTCGCCGCTACCGCCCAGCGCCGATCGACCGCGCGCCTGGGCGTGCACCCGGATTCCCTCCCCAAACCCCCACGCGCTCATCTCCAGATCCTGGGTGGCCGGAACCGTGGCGACGACCGTGCCCGGCCGCATACCCCGGCAGAACCGGTCGCCGACCACGCACCGGACCACCCCACCGTCCGCGGCCTGCCTGAGGAAACCCGTTCCCCCCACCTCATCCATGAGGAGGCTGTCCCGCACGAAGGGCCGGGCCTCTACATACCGCAAGCTCGTCGTCCCCTGCACGCGGACCTCCTGGGCGCCCGCGTCCACCCCAAAGAGCAGGGCCCCGGCCATCCCCGCGAGAAGGGCGACGGAAACGGCGCCCCGCAGCCGGCATGGAATCCCGCTCCGGCAACTCATCGCCCGCCCCCGCCTCCCGGCCACCAAGAGATTCCCCCCATGCCCCGTAGCGGCCTCTCCTCAGGGATCATGTGACACTGCTGACAACTGAGGCCCGGCTCATGGTCCACCTGCTCGATGTGACACGAGAGGCAGAGATTGCGGGTGAGCGCGGGACGCTCCCCGGCCTCGGCCAAATGGCAACCGGCGCTTGCGCAGGTCAGATGCACCTCGTAGTCGTGAGCCTCGACCTGGGAGGGCACGTGGCACGTCGTGCATTGAGCATCGTCGCGGTGGTGGTCCTGGTGACACGCATTGCACCCCGCGGTCACCGCAAGAGTGACCGGAGTCGTGTGGCAATCCCCGCACTCCACGCCCGCATGGCGGTCGTGATCGAAAGGGAGGGTTCGCGTCCGAGCTTCGTCCCATACGGTGAGGGTCATGTCCCACTCGATCGGGCGATCCCCCCTTAGACGCTCGGGGCTGTGACACGCCTGACACGTGTATCCTCGGTCGGCGTCGTGGTGACAGGATGCGCAGTCCCCGGGTGTGCGAACCGTCACGATCGCGGGATCCTCCTCGCTCGCGTGACACGTCCCGCACGACACATCGGTGTGCTGCGCGTGCCGGAAGGGACGGGGCTCCTGAGTGAGAGCCGTGCCCGGCTCGAGGGGGGGGAAGTGTCCGGAAAGAGCCGGGTGCCCGGGAACCGTCGGCGGGCTGGACGCACCCGCATCTAGTCCCGCCGCTGCGCCGTACGCAACCACACACGCCACCCCAAGGGCAATGGCAAGGAGCATACCAATCCCCCAAGCCGGGCCGGGCCGGCGCCCGGCGGTCGGGGGGAAGGACCGCGGAGCGGGCAACGCTCAGGGACCGCCGAGCTGTCGCTCCAGCGACACATTCGCCGAGGTTCCGATCCCGTACTCGGCCTCGATCTGCCGGATGCTGGCCACGAGAAGCGCCTCGATGAGGAAGGGGTTATGAACCTCGGAACCAGGGAACTCGGCAAGCTGCATGTTGAAGCGCGATCCGTCCGCAGTCGTGTACCGGTCGGGGTTGTCGAACTCCCCCTCCGGGACCTCGGACAGCATGGCCCCGAGCGTCTGCACGAGACTCGCGATTCGGTCGCCAGCCACGATCACCGCGGAGCGGGCCCCTTCCGCCGAGTGGCACTGGGTGCATGCCGCGAAGGAGCGCTCCATCAAACCGCAGTCCCTCTCGCCTGTGGGAACCCCTTCGGCGTCCACACAGGGGGTCGCCTCGAAGGTGTGACCTGTGCTACGGAAGCTGAACTCGCCCGTGGCTGGATCGTCCATCTGGCGGTCCACCACGTGGCAGCCGGCACAGAGCGTGGGATTCGCTTCTGTCCCATGGCTCCCCAGGATGTCGCCGGGGGAGTACTCCAGGTTCGGGGGCCACCAGCCGGCCGTCCCCAGGAGGAGCGGTCCTTCAGGGGCGTGCGGCCCCCGAGTGCCCTCCGGGGGCGGCTCGCCTCGCTGGGAGTGGCACATCATACAGAGGTTCTGGTCCACCGAAGGGACATCCACCGGGAAGCGGAGCTGGCCACGGTTCCTCCCGTCATGGGGGTCGTGGCATACCCCGCAGGTGATGCCCAGCGATGCCTCCTCGTCAGCGGGCGAAAAGACGCTCTTCACGCCCCAGGCCCTGAGCGCACCCTTCCCTTCGTGACAGGCCACGCACCCCTCTCGTCCCTGGGGAAAGGAGTTCATGTCACCGTGCCGAGACGATGCCCACTCCTCCGCGAATGGGCGGTGGACGCCCGAGTGACAGGCCGCACAGCCCTGGTCGACATCCTCCCCGAGGGCCAGGGTGGCGAGCGGTTGATTGTCGGGGGCGTCCGGGACGGTGACGTGATCGAAGCCCGGCCCGTGGCACGCTTCGCACTGGACGTCGTGATAGCGCGGGTTGCCGGTGGCTTCCCAGCCCGCGGGGCCCTCCACTGGGTTGCCCCGCGAGGACACGGTGTGGCAGGATTCACAGAATGCCCGCGGGTTGTCGGTGGCGGCCAGGGTCTCCCAGGCGCCGGCGTGCGCTGTGTGAGTCCAGCTCGCCTCCCGACCCACGTGACAGCTCCCGCACACCGTGCGCCCCGCCTCCGCGTCCGAATAACCCAGGAATCCCGCGGCGGACTCCGGCGGATCCTCGAAGAAGGGCCGCTCCTGGAAGACGACCTCGCTGTCGACGCAGGCCGGCAAGAGTGCGAGGAGGGCTCCCAGCACCAGGAAGCCGGGAGAGCTAGGGCGGATTCGGGCAGATTCTGAAATGGGAATCCCCAGTCGGGGGTGCGTTTTCAGCCGGCGTGTCCCATGTTGTCGGGAGTCGCCCCGCGCTTCGTCGGAATTTGAGAACCGGGCGCTCAGTGCCCCGTGAATCGTTCCGATAGCATCACTATTGAGTCGAAAAGTGCGAAAGCGCAACCGAACACCTCTCGACGATTTCCTCCCGCAACCCGACAAGCCACGGAGAACGCGCCGCCCGGCCGGTTATCCGAGGGGGACCGGCCAAGGCCCTGCGGCGAGGACTGGCGCACCGAAGGCGACCCGCTCACACCAACCCGGGGGATGGATGCCTGTCTGCAGCTACCTCGTGATTCCCCAACGACATTCCGCCGACGATCTCGCGACACGACTCACCGAGCTTCCCGGATGCGACGTCGTCGCGGCCTGCAATCGTGACGTCCTCTTGCTCGTCACCGACACCCCCGGCCCTCGTGAGGACCGGGCCCTTCGCGAACGCATCGAGGGAATGGAGGAGGTCCAGGCACTCGTGCTCTCGTTCGGGGAGGTGGACCCGGACACCGGGGAGGCCGATCCCCTGAAGGAGCGCCGTGGGAGGGAGCGACTCGCCCCATGAGCCCGCAGGACCGGCGCGCCTTCCTGAAGCGCATGGCGATGGCCTCGGCATCCGCCGCCGCGGGCGCCCTCCTGCCCGGCGTGGCGTTCGGCGAGGAGCTGGATCGGTACCTGGGGGAACTGGCGTCCGCCGACGACGTGACCTGGCGCAAGACCCCCTGTCGGTTCTGCGGCGTCGGGTGCGGCCTCCTCGTTGGGGTGGAAGGCGGCCGCGCGGTGGCCGTCCGCGGCGACCCGGATTCACCCGTAAACCGGGGGCTCGCCTGCGTGAAGGGCTATCACTCGGTGCAAGCCCTCTACGGCGGGGACCGGATCACACACGCCCGGGTTCGCAGGGGTGGGCAGCTCGTGGAGGTTCCGATCGAGGAGGCGCTCGACCTGGTTGCCCAGCGACTCCGTGATACGGTGGAAGAGCACGGCAAGGATAGCGTCGCCCTCTACGGCTCGGGCCAGTGGACCATCCCGGATGGGTACGTGGCCTCGAAGTTCTTCAAGGGCGGGCTGGGCACGAACAACCTCGAGGCGAACGCGAGGCTCTGCATGAGCAGCGCGGTCACCGGGTTCATGACCACCTTCGGGATGGACGAGCCCATGGGGTGCTATGAAGACATCGACCACGCCGATGTCTTCATACTCTGGGGCAACAATATGGCCGAGATGCACCCCGTGCTCTTCTCGCGGATGCTGGAACAGCGGCAGAACCGCCCGAACGTTCGCATCATCGACGTGGCCACCCGGACCACCCGCACGAGCTACGCCGCCGACCGCTCCCTGATCTTCACGCCCCAGTCGGACCTGGCCATCGCCAATGCGATCTGCCACGAAATCGTCCGTCGAGGCTGGGCCGACCGCACCTTCGTGGACCGGCACGTGGCCTTCAAGCGGGGCCGCACGGGGATCGGCTACGGCCTCGAGGACGACTTCTCCTTCACCGACGAGGCCCGCGACGTCACCTGGGACGAGTACGTACGCTTCCTGGACGACTACACCCCCGAGCGGGCCGAGGAGCTCTCCGGCGTGCCCGCGGGCGACATACGGTGGCTCGCCTCCCTCTACGGCGACCGATCGCGACGAGTCATGTCGTTCTGGTGCATGGGGGTGAACCAACACACCCGGGGCACGTGGATGAACAATCTCGTCTACAACATCCACCTCCTCACAGGAAAGATCTCCACCCCCGGAAACAGCCCCTTCTCCCTGACCGGCCAGCCCAGCGCCTGCGGCACGACCCGTGAGGTGGGCACCTTCACCCACCGGTTGCCCGGCGGAAGCGTGACCGACGAGTCCGCCCGCCGACAAGCCGCCGAAATCTGGGACGTGCCCGAAGAACGACTGGATCCCACTCCGACGCACCACACCGTCTCCATGTTTCGCGCATTGGACCGGGGCGACATCCGGTTCATGTGGGTCCAGGTCACAAACCCCATGGTGACCCTTCCGCACCTGAACCGGTACCGAGAGGGAGCGGAGCGGGAAGGACGATTCCTGGTGGTCTCGGATGTCTATCCGACACCCACCACCGAGGTGGCCGACGTCGTCCTCCCTGCCGCCATGTGGATCGAGCGGGAAGGGCTCTTTGGAAACTCCGAACGGCGCACCCAGCATTTCGAAAAGATGCTCGAGCCCCCCGGGGACGCCATGAGCGACGGCCGGCAACTCATCGAGGTGGCGCGAAGGCTGGGCCTGGGTGAGCTATTCCCCTGGGACGAGAGCGACGAGATCAAGGGGATCTGGGACGAGTACATCCGGTTTCATGACACGCCCGCCCACCGCATGGCACCCCTCGAGGAGCTGAAGGATCGGCCGGGGATCCTCTGGCCGTACGTGGACGGTCAGGAAACGCGCTGGCGCTACAACACCGCCACCGACCCCGCCGCGGATCCCACCCTGGGGGAGTTCGACTTCTATGGAAACCCGGATCACCGGGCATGGATCTGGCTTCGGCCGTATGAGGCCCCGCCGGAGTGGCCCGACGAGTCATACCCGTTCTGGCTCAACACCGGAAGGGTGCTCGAGCACTGGCACTCCGGATCGATGACCCGGCGCGTTCCCACTCTGCACCGGGCGATGCCCGAGGCGTACGTAGAGATCCACCGTCAGGACGCCCAAGAGCTGGGCATCCGGAGCGGTGAGGCCGTCCGGCTCGAGACGCGGCGGGGGTCGATCACCCTCCCCGCGCGGATCGACTACCGGGCGCAACCGCCGCGGGGCCAGGTCTTCGTGCCCTTTTTTGACGAATCGCACCTGATCAACGAGCTCACCCTGGACGCTTACTGTCCCATCTCGTCCCAGCCGGACTACAAGAAGTGCGCCGTGCGGATCGAACGGGCGGGCGGGCCCGGGGCCGTGTGATGGCCAACCGCCTCCACATCTCCACCCGAGTCCTCACGATCGGCGCGGTCGCGGTCGCCATGGGCGTCGGAATCGTGGTTCTCGTCCAAATTCTGACCGGCCTGGGTCACGGCCCCGAGCATCCGCCGGCCACTCCCATGGCCTCGCCCCACCCCCCGATTCCCGCCGAGGCCCGCCCCTTCCGGCCCGGACCGGCTCACTGGGAAGTGGACGCCGCTCAGGCCCGCCGCCACTGGACCCACCCCCGAAACCTCGAGTTCAGCAGGCGCATGCGGGCCTACCCGGGGGCGCCACCTCGAATCCCACACGGGCTGACCGACGAGGAACACCGCTTGGGGATCTGCACTATCTGCCACACCCAGGGCGGGTTCGCCCCACGCTTCGGCGCCTACGCCCCCGTTACCCCGCACCCCGAACTCACCGACTGCCTCCAGTGTCACGCCCCGGACGCACGGACCGTGGGGATCGAGCCCGGCCTGCCCACCCCGGACGGAACCTGTCTCCAGTGCCACGTGGATCCCGATGCCCCGGACCCCAGCTTCGTCACCCTGAGCTGGGTCCCAATGACGTGGCCGGAGCTGGACCGGCGGGCAATGTCCGAGTCCCCCCCGTGGATTCCACATACCCTGCACTTCCGGGAGAACTGTGTGGCATGCCACGCGGGCCCCTCCGCCGTCCACGAGATCCGCACCACGCATCCCCAGCGTACGGACTGCCGATCGTGCCACGTGCCCACTCGGGTCGATCACGAGGTCTTCCCTGGGATGCCGGAGGGCGCCGGGTTCACCTTGGGAGGTTCCCGGTGACGGGCCGCCCTCTGAGGCGCGAGGCGAAGGCAGCCATCGCGCTCCTCCTCTTCGTGGGCCTCGCCGGCTGTGGCCCGGGTGAACCGGACGGACGCGGTCAGGCTCCGGAGCAAAGGCCGAACCAGGACCCGAGGGAGTCCTCCCTGGAGGGCGTGTTCCCCGACCCCGGACTCGACCCCGTGCTCCCGGATCCCCTCCCCCCCAGCGGGTCGGAACCACCGGAGCCCCTCGGCCTTCAGGGCCTGGCCGCCGACACCGTGCGCGGATGGACGGGTCCGGGAGGCCGCCCTTTCGAGGTCACTCTGCGCACGCGGGGAAACGCGGCGCATCTGCACCAGCGGATCGGCCGCGAGACGTTCCCGCTGGCGGCCCGCACCTCGGGTCTCACACTGACCCAGTACCCCTGCACCGCGTGCCACCAGGGGACGGTGGCCTCGGGGGACCTCCCGGGCCAGGGACATCCCGGTGTCCAAGCCCTCCACCCGTCGGGGGCTGAGTGCTCGACCTGCCACCTCTCCGATGCCGTGCACCTTCTTGATGTGCCGCGCGGCGAGCCCGCGACACTGGATCACGCCTATCAGCTCTGCGCCCAGTGCCACTTCCCAGAGTCCGATGCTTGGGCTGCGGGTATCCATGGGAAGAGGTTGGAGGGCTGGTCTGGGCGGCGCGTGGTGATGAACTGCGCGGACTGCCATGATCCGCACGCGCCCTCCGTGGCGCCCCGCCTCCCCTACCCCGGACCCCGGTTTCCCTGAGAGATGACGAGACGCCCGCAGCCGCTGGCAATGGTCCTGCCCGGAGGAAACGCGATGGAAGATTGTGACTCGACGAACCACGCCCATTCGAACGCACCGGGAGGATCCCCATGAGCGACGGTCGTGAGATGACCTTCGAGGACGTCCTCCGTTTCGCGGCGGGAGAGGCCATTCGTCCCGGGGTGGAGGGGACTGCCGGCGACGACCCGGGCCCCGCCCCCGCACCATCGTCCGGCGGATGCGGGTCGGGGTCGTGCGGGTGCCGTGGGGAGAGCGCGCCCCAGGCCGTGCCACCCGCTGTCCTTCCGGGCCACCCACCGACGCAGGCCGGGACCCGCGGCGGGAGCCCAGGAGCCCCGAGAGACGGCCGGGGGAATGGCGAACCGAAGAGAGGGGGGGGGAACACTATCCTGGAAAAGCCCGTGGACCGACGCGGGGCGCTGGGGATGATCTTTGGGGGAATGGCCGCGGGAGCCGGGGCCGTGAGCGCCTGCTCGCCTGCGAGCCTCGCCTCTCAGGACGTGCGCGAGGCCCGACTCCTCGAGTGGGAGGAATACCTGAAGGGCAACTTCCGGCTCATGACCGACGACGACAAGTCCGAGACCATCCGCCGCCTGGAGAGGCTTTCCGAGATCCGTCGGGGAGTCAGCGTCAACATCGAGTCCACCCCGGCGCAGCCCAACGTGGTCTATGGGTACGCCTTCAACATCTCCAAGTGTCAGGGCTACCGGAACTGCGTGGAGGCCTGCGTCCAGGAGAACAACCTGGACCGGGAGACCGGTGCCCAGTACATCCGCATCTTCGAGATGCACAATGGGCTCTCGGTGGACGACGTGGAGCATGGAGACGCCACCTTCGACCACGAGGTCCCGGCCGCCGGCCACTTTTACCTGGGCACCCAGTGCTTTCAGTGCGCCAATCCCCCGTGCGTGGAGGTGTGCCCGGTCGGGGCCACCTGGCAGGAACCCGATGGGATCACCGTCGTGGACTACGACTGGTGCATCGGCTGTCGTTACTGCATGGCGGCTTGTCCATACTGGGCTCGCCGGTTCAACTGGAGCGAGCCCGAGGTGCCGGCCCGCGAGCTGAACCCCAACCAACACTACCTTGGCAACCGGGTCCGAAAGGACGGCGTGGTCGAGAAGTGCACCTTCTGCATCCAACGCACCCGTCAGGGCCGCCTCCCGGCGTGCGCCGAAGCCTGCCCCACCGGAGCCCGGGTGTTCGGCAACCTTCTGGACCCGAACTCGGAAATCCGCTGGGTGATCGAGAACAAGAGGGTCTTCCGTCTGAAGGAGGACCTGGAGACCGAGCCCCGCTTCTGGTACTTCATGGACTAATGTCTCGACCGGAAACCCTCCAACCGGGCTCGCACCCGGAAGGCGTCGACCGAGCGGATACCGCACCGATTGGGCGGCACGAAACGTTCATGCATCTCAAGGCCTTCTTCCTCACCGCCGTCGGCTCCGCCACTTCGGGAGAGCGGCGGTATCACCTATGGATGGGCGCGCTCACCCTCGTCATGCTGCTGGGCGGCTACGCCTACTACGTTCAGCTCCGGGACGGTCTGGCTGTGACCGGGATGACGGACCACGTGAGCTGGGGCCTCTACATCTCCAATTTCGCCTTCCTGGTGGGGCTGGCCGCCGCCGCCATGATGGTCGTCCTCCCGGCCTACATCTTCGACGACGTGGACTTCGGTCAGGCCGTGCTCATGGCCGAAGGCGTGGCCGTCTCCGCCCTGGTCATGTGCCTGGCCTTCGTGGTCGTGGACCTGGGCAATCCTTTCGCGAGCTGGCACCTGATCCCGGGAGTGGGACTTCTCAATTGGCCCCGCTCCCTCCTGGCCTGGGACGTCATCGTCCTGAATGGATACCTGGCCCTGAACCTGGCCATCCCCTTCTATCTCCTCTACAGCCGCTTCACGGGCCGCAAGCCCGAGAAGGGGAAGTACGTCCCCTGGATCTACATTGCCGTCTTCTGGGCGGTGAGCATCCACCTGGTCACGGCGTTTCTCTTCGCCGGCCTTCCGGCCCGGCCGTTCTGGCACAACGCGCTCCTGGGGCCCCGATTCCTGGCCTCGGCCTTCGCCGCCGGACCAGCCTTCATGATCCTCCTCCTCTGGTTCATCCGCTCGAACACCGAGTACGAGGTCGGGGACTCGGCCTTCGCCAAGCTGGCGATGATCACTGCGGTGGCCGCACAGGTCAACCTGATCATGTTGGGCTCGGAGGTGTTCACCGAGTTCTACTTCTTCACCCATCACGCGGTGAGCGCGCAGTACCTCTTCTTCGGGCTGGACGGCCACAACGCCCTGGTCCCGTGGATCTGGGGCGCGATCATCCTGAACCTGGGGGCCACCGCGGTCCTCACCATCCATCCCCTTCGCCGCGATCCCCGCTGGCTCATGCCCGCCTGCCTCCTCCTCTTCCTCGCCATCTGGACCGAGAAGGGGATGGGGATGGTCATTCCTGGATTCGTGCCCTCACCGCTGGGTGAAATCGTGGAGTACTCCCCCACCTGGGTGGAGCTGGCCGTCACTGCGGGGATCTGGGCCATGGGGCTCTTCATTCTCACGGTCCTGGCGCGGGTGGCGCTCCCCATCGAGCTGGGGAAGGTGCGAAGCCCCTACCTTGCCCCTTCGCCCGATCGGTCCACCTCTGTGGTAGGAGGCGCAACACCGGTTCCGATCGAAGGGACCGAGCGCCCCGCAACGTCCCCGTCCTCCGGTCCGGATCGGCCGGCGCCCCGCCCTCCCCCACCCGGGCCCCGAAAATCTTCCGACCCCGTCATTCAAGGAATCCTCTGGCTTGGCGTTTACCTGGGCCTCGTCCTGGCTCCCTTGGCCGCCCTGGTCATCGCTCCTACCCCACCCGGGGGCGGGTTCTGGTGGGACGTGGCGATTGGGTTGGGCTTCTCCGGCTTGGTGATGATGGGGATCCAGTTCTTCCTGACCGCCCGATTCCGGCGCGCAGCGGCCCCATTCGGAATCGATATCATCTACTACTTCCACCGGATGCTGGCCTACGCCCTCGTGGCCTTCGTCGTGGGCCACCCGGTCATCCTCATCGCCATCAACCCCGCGCTCGCCTCCTACCTGAATCCATTTACCGCCCCATTGGAGATGACCGCCGGAACCGCCTCGCTCCTCCTCCTCCTGGCACTTGTGGGGGCCTCGGCATTCCGGAAACAGCTCGGGATTCCGTACGAGTGGTGGCGGCTGACCCACCTCGTGGCCGGAATCGCCGCCGTCGCCCTCGCCTTCGCCCACATCCTACCCATCGCGCACTACACCGGAGTGCCCATCATCCGCGGGCTCTGGATCGTGATCGGGCTCACGCTGGCCGGCGTGGTTCTCTGGGTGCGGGTGGTCCGTCCCTGGACCCTTCTCCGGAGACCGTATCGGGTGGCGGAAGTACGCCCGGACCGGGGTGAGTCCTGGATCCTCTCGCTCGAGCCGGACGGTCACACGGGATTTCGCTTCGAGCCGGGACAGTTCGCCTGGGTGACGCTCAGTGCGTCCCCCTTCGCCATGAGGGAGCACCCCTTCTCCTTCGCCTCCAGTCCGTCCCCGGAAGGGCAACTCGAATTCGCCATCAAGGAACTCGGCGACTTTACCCGGACCGTCGGCCGGTTCACACCCGGAGAGGTGGCGTACGTGGACGGACCCTACGGCTCCTTTACCGTGGATCGCCACCCGGACGCTCCCGGCTACGTGTTCCTGGCCGGGGGCATCGGCATCGCACCCGTCGTGAGCATGCTACGAGCCCTGGCCGAACGCGGAGACACGAGGCCGCACGTCCTCCTCACCGCCCACAGCGAATGGGACCGCATTCCGCTGCGGGACGAGGTGCAGGGACTCTCCGAGCGGCTGAATCTGAACGTGGTCCACGTCCTCGAGAAATCCTCGGAGGAATGGACGGGGGAGACGGGATGGATCACCCCGGAGGTGCTGGACCGTCACCTACCCGGAAACCGGTCCGACCTCGTTTACTTCGTGTGCGGCCCTGTGCCGATGCTCCGGGCGATGGAGCGATTCCTGGCGGAGCTGGGGATCCCCTCGTCGAAGGTCCACTCCGAGCTCTTCGACCTGGTATGACGCTCAGATGATGCGAGAGTCGCTGGCCCGAGCCGCCGTCGTCGGAACGACCCTTAGCCTCCTCGGCGCGGTCGCCGCATTCGCCGCCGTGCAGCAACGGGGAATCGACACTCCGCCCTCGCCGGCCCCGGAGCGTACGGTGGTCGAACCTGCTGCGGATCCGGACGCTCCGCCGTCTCCCATCGACCGCGGGAGAGCGGTCTACGCTGAAACGGGGTGCGCCACGTGCCACTCCGTGGCCGGACAGGGCAGCCCCCGCTTCCCCCTGGACGGCGTCGGCAGCCGGCTCTCCCCCCAGGAGATCCGCCTGTGGATCGTAGCCCCACAGCAGATCCGGCCCGGCGTCCGGAAACCCGCTTACGACCATCTGGGGGAGGACGACCTGGAGGCGCTCATCGCATACGTGGAAACTCTGTAATCCCCTCCTGGCGGCGGCGCTCCTGGCGGGGGCGTGCTCCCATCGGTCCTCATCCGCCGGGCACGCTTGCGGGTGGCGGCGGGAGGGACCGGCCTCGGTCCACGTTCAAGGTGGTGATGAGTTGTCCCACGTGACGGGTCGCGTGTTCGCCCATGTGATAGAGGAGGCCGCGCACGTTCGACGGCAGCTCTCCCCGTCCCACGAGCCGTTCGTCGTCCAGACTGGTGGGCTGCACCGAGCGGAGGTGTGCGAGCGCCCGATCGAAGGCCCTCCGGACGTCCTCCAGGAGGAGCTCAGCCGAGAGGTCGGGGTGGGGCTCTTTCTCGGTGGCCAGATGCCGCTTCTGGTCCTGTTCGAGCTTATCGCCACGGGCGTACGTCAGGAGGCGGTCCGTGCTGCCCGCGAGGTGCCGCAGGTGAAACCCCGGCGACGCCGCCCCTCCCGGTCCGACCCAGAGCTCCTCCACCGAGAGCATCGGCTCGATGCGCTCCAGGTCCTCACGGGCCTGGACGAGGGAATGGGCCACCGGCTGCAATTCGGGGATCACGCCCTCGACCGGTCCTCGTAGCCAGGCTTCTGGGGTCATGACCCTGACAACTCTCGAGTTGAAAGTCTCTCTAGACGTAAGAAGAAATGAGGCCGCCGAAACACACGCACCCGGCACGCACGGCAACCCGAAGCGCACAGCAATTGGTGTGTGCATACGACGATACCGACGCCTGGTTCCCCACCGCCCTCGGCACCATCTGGTGAAGCGCGATCCCCCGATCTTGTCACTGCCACTGTGATGTACGACAATGAATTTCCCGCACCCCGACCGAATGACGAGACGGATCAAAGTGATGAGCAGTCAAGTAGCTGATCCGCCATGAAGTACAGCCTGGCCCGGGCGATCTTCTGGGTCGTTTCCTTCCTCGTCCTTGCGACCGCCCCCATGCTCGTGGCCTACCTCGGGCCCATCGCACCACGGACCTTCTGGGTGGAGGTGGGTGTGGGGGTGGGCTTCGTGGGGCTAGGGATCATGCTCTTCCAGTTCCTTCTCACGGGCCGCTACGCGGGAGTGGCCACCGCATTTGGACTGGATTCCATGCTCCAATTCCATCGCCAGATGGGACTTGCGGCCGTGGGCTTCATCCTGCTCCACCCAGTTCTCCTCTTCCTCTCGGACCCTACGTATCTCGAGTATCTCGACCCCCGGGTGCAACTGCCGCGGGCGTTGGCCCTGGCCGGGGTCACCGGAGCCCTTATCCTGCTGCTGGCCACGAGCCTCTGGCGCCGCTCCTTCCGTCTGAGCTACGAATGGTGGCGCGCCATCCACGGGCTGCTCGCAACCTTCGTGGTCTTCGTGGGGATCGTGCACATCCTTCAGGTGGGGTATTACGTCTCGGATGTCTGGAAGCAGGCCACTTTCATCGCCCTGGGGGCCGGTGCCGTGGCTCTCGTGGTGAACACCCGGATCCTGCGCCCCTGGCGAATGCGGCAGCGGCCATGGCGGGTCGACGCGGTCCACGAGGAAGGCGGCGACGCATCGACCCTGGTTTTGGTTCCGGAGGGCCACCCCGGAATGCACTTTCGTCCGGGACAGTTCGCGTGGCTTACCTTGGGCGACACCCCCTTCACCCTGCAGCAGCACCCTTTCTCCTTCTCCTCCAGCGCCGATGCGGCCCCGGGCCGATTGGCCTTCACAATCAAGGGAGATGGAGACTTCTCCTCCGGCGCCCGCGCCATTCGGCCCGGGACCTCCGCCTTCCTGGAAGGTCCGTACGGCTACTTTGTGCCGAAGGAGGATCCGGGAATGGGGTGTGTGATGATCGCCGGTGGGGTGGGGGCAACCCCCTTTCGGAGCATGCTCCGCACCTTCGCCGACCGGGGCGACCCCCGCGAGCTGCATCTCATTCTCGCCAATGAGTCCCAGGACCAGGTGATCTTTCGCGAGGAGCTGGAGGACCTGAAGGCCCGCCTCCACCTGGCGGTGGTCCATGTGTTGGAGGATCCGCCGAAAGAATGGGAGGGGGAGACTGGGCTCATCGACCGGGATCTTCTGGCGAGACATCTCCCCCAAAATCCCCTGGAATTCGAATACTTTATCTGCGGGCCCGAGCCCATGATGGACATTGCGGAGTCGGCGTTGAGGGGACTCGGAATCCCCCAGAAACGCATTCTGTCCGAGCGGTTCAACATGGTCTGAGTCGATCTCCCGGAGAGACGCATGCTGCATCAGAAGGTACGTCGCGTGGCCACGGGTCTGGGGCTGGTGCTTCTGGTACTCG
>SLFU01000196.1 GCA_007124095.1 Gemmatimonadota bacterium | reverse complement strand
TCCGGGGATTCCGGGCCGCCTACCTCGCCCTTCCGATCAACCTGATCATCATGGGCTGGGTCAATCTCGCGATGGTCGAGATCGCTTCGGTGGCCCTGGACATCCCGAGAGTCTCGGCCCTTCTGGTCTGTTTCGTCCTGGCGGCCGGCTACTCGATCCTGGCGGGTCTCTGGGGGGTGGTCGTCACGGATGTCTTCCAGTTCGCCCTCGCGCTGGGGGGGGCGGTGGTCCTCGCCGTCTTCGCCGTCGGGGCGGTGGGGGGGATCGCCGGGCTCGAAGCCGGCCTGGCGGACGTGTACGGGTCCTCGGAGGCGGCGCTCTCCCTCCTGCCGCGCGAGGGGGCGGGATGGATGCCCGCGATCACCTTCGCGGTCTATCTGGGAATGAACTGGTGGGCCTCCTGGTACCCCGGGGCGGAGCCGGGGGGGGGCGGCTACGTGGCGCAGCGGATCTTCGCGACGCGGACCGAGCGGGAAGGCGTCCTGGCCACCCTCTGGTTCAACGTCGCGCACTACGCCGTGCGTCCCTGGCCGTGGATTCTGGTGGCGTTGGCCTCCACGATCCTCTACACCGACATCGACAATCCCCGCCAGGGCTACGTCATGGCCATCGTCGACCTCCTCCCCTCCGGGGTCACGGGCCTCCTCATCGCGGGGTTTGCGGCCGCCTACATGTCCACCATCTCCACTCAGCTCAACTGGGGTGCGAGCTACCTGGTGAATGATCTCTACGCCCGCTTCTTCCGCCCTGAAGCCCCGGAGCGGGAGCTGGTGAGGGTCTCTCGCGCGGCCACGGGGCTCCTCATGGTCGCCTCCCTGGTGGTCACCTACTTCATGGGCTCGATCGAGGGAGCCTGGCGCTTCCTCCTCGCGATCGGGGCGGGAACCGGACTGGTGCTGATCCTCCGCTGGTACTGGTGGAGGATCAATGCCTGGTCGGAGATCGCGGCAATGGCGGCGTCGCTCGTCGTGAGCCTCCTCCTCTGGTTCGGGGTCGGGCTGGATCCCGACGATCCCACCCAGTGGGCGTGGATCATGATCGCGACCGTCGCCGCCTCCACCGCGGTCTGGGTGACGGTCACCTTCCTGACCTCGCCCGAGCGGACGGCGGTCCTCGATCGCTTCTACGCCAGGGTGCGCCCGGGCGGGCCCGGGTGGTACACGGTGGCCGAGCGGCTCGGCCACGGCCGGGAAGGGATGGACGGGGGCGTCCTGAACTGGACGAACTGGATCGCGGGGGTGACCGCCGTCTACACCACTCTCTTCGGCACGGGAAAGGTGATCTTCGGGGACTGGGCGGAGGCGGCGATCTTCCTCGGCATCGCGGTCCTCTCCTTCACCTGGATCTCGCGGAGCCTCCGCCGCATGCCGCCCGACCGTGTGACTGACCTTCCCTGAGTCCGGGCGCGGTCTCGACCCCTCAGCCGGCGTCCCCGGACGAACTCGCCATCGCGGCCGAGCCGGCCAGCGCCTCCCACGAGGCCCCGAACACCTCCGAGTCGGCTTCCCCGGCCAGCCCGGCGGCCGGGATGAGGAGCTCGTGCAGCGCCCGCAGGAGGTCGTCCGCCTGAGCCTCGTCCACGACCACCGTGAGATTCAGGTCGCTCGCCGCCTGGGAGACCAGGTGGACCCGGTGCTCCTCGAAGGCCTCCAGGGCGGGGCCCATCCGGTGGAGAAGGGCTCGGATCCGGTTCCCCACCAGGCTTACCGCGGCGCAGGGGCGGATGAACTGGACTCCGCAGAAGCTGGAGAGGTTTTCGTGGAGCTTTCCGAGGATCTCGTCGTCCAGAAGGGCCGCACCGGAGTCCAGGGAGACGGTGACGTTCGTCTCGGAGGTCGAGACGAGGTCGACCGAGACACCGGCTTCCTCGAAGACCCGGAAGGCCCGCGCCAAGAATCCGACCTCCTGCCACATCCCGAGCGTCTCCATCGAGACGAGGACGACCTTCCGCTTCCGGGAGATCGCCTTCACCTGCGCCGGGCCCTCGGTTCCGGTGGCTTCGATGACCGTACCGGGGGCGGACGGGTCCACCGTGCTTCTGAGGTGGATCGGGATCTCCCGGTCCCGGAGGGCGCGCACCGCCCGGGGGTGGAGCACCTGACTCCCCGTGGTGGCGATCTCCTGGGCCTCCCGGTAGTCGAGGCGCCGGAGAAGCCGCGCGGTGGGGACCACTCTGGGGTCGGCGGTGAACATTCCCGACACGTCCGACCAGATCTCGATCCGGTCGGCGCCCCACTTTCCGGCCAGGTACGCAGCGGCGGTGTCCGAGCCCCCGCGACCGAGCACCACCGTGTCCCCATCCAACCCTCTTGCCGTGAACCCCTGGGTAAGTCCCGGCCCAGGCAGCGCGTCGAGCCGGTCCCGCACCTCCGTGTCCAGCTCCGCCTCGCACTCCGCCGAAAGCCACACGGCGCTCCCACTCTGTCGTCCGGTGTCCACCGCGGCCAGGAGATCGCGGGCATCCAGCCACTTCACCGGAAGCTCCCGGGAGGCCAGGAAGGCGGCTCCGATCCGGGTCGAGAGATGTTCTCCGAAGGCCAGGATGCGCGCGCGGATCCTCGGGTTCACTTCCTGGACGAGGGCGATCCCCTCCACCGCCAGGGACAGCTTCTCGAAGTCCGCTTCCAGAAGAGAGCGGCCGTCCAGCCCCATCTCCTCACAGAGATCCAGGTGTCGGGCGATCAGCTCCTCCAGGAGGGGGGCGTGGCGCCCGGCCGCCGCCTCCACCGGGAGGAGCTCGAGGTTGTCGGTGACTCCTTTCAGCGCCGAATGGACGATCAGCAGGCGCTCGCCCTTGGTCAGCCGATCGCCGACCAGGCCGGCGATGGTTTCCCACTTGTCGAGCGAGGAGACGCTCGAGCCTCCGAACTTCAGCACCACTCGGGGCTTGATCGAGGAGCTCATATGCCTTCAACGATGAGGTTCAGGGTGTTCGTAAGACCCGTTCAGGATAACCCAGGGCCCTTGGTTCTGTCAGCATACAGACGATCCCTGTAGCTTCTCTCCTGACCGCTTGCGGGTCCAGGGCTGCCAGGGGCCGCACATACGACTTTTCCGCTGATGGGCCTTGGATGGGCGCGTTCACAACGTTGGACCTCGTCGTGCTGCTCGTCTACCTCGCCGGTGTGACGGCGTGGGGGGCCTGGCTCGGACGGAATCAGAGGGGCGGAAGCGATTACTTCCTGGGGAACCGGGACCTCCCGTGGGGTGCGGTCCTCCTCTCGGTGGTGGCCACCGAGACGAGCACGCTCACCTTCCTCTCCATTCCCGGGGTCGCCTATCTCGGGAATCTGACCTTCCTCCAACTGACCCTCGGCTACCTCGTGGGGCGGGTGGTGGTGGCGGGCGTTCTCCTCCCCGCCTACTACCGGGGTGAGTTGAACACCGCGTATGCCCTCCTCGAGACGCGGTTCGGGAAGGGAACGCGGCGCTTCACCTCCGGGATCTTCATGGCGACCCGGCTCCTCGCCGACTCGGTCCGTCTCTTCGCGACCGCCATTCCCCTCGCCCTGATCACCGGGTGGCCCTACCCCGTCTCGATTGCGGTCATCGGGGTGCTGACCCTGATCTACACCTACTTCGGAGGGATCCGGGCCGTGGTGTGGGTGGATGCCCTCCAGATGGGGCTATATCTGGTCGGGGCTGCCTGCGCCCTCATCGTCCTCCAGATGGTCATCCCGGGCGGCTGGGGAGCGGCCCTCGATAGCGCCTCCGCCGCGGGCAAGCTCACCCTCCTCGACTTCTCCACCGATCCGACCCTCCCCTATACCTTCTGGGCGGGATTGATCGGGGGGGGATTCCTCTCGATGGCGTCGCACGGGACCGACCAGCTGATCGTGCAGCGACTCCTCACCTGCCGCGACCTGAAGGCGTCGCAGAAGGCGCTGGTGGGGAGTGGGATCGTGGTCGTCGTCCAGTTCGCGCTCTTCCTGATGGTCGGGATCGGGCTCTGGGCCTTCTACGAAGCGCGCGAGTTCGCGGTGGCGGACGCGATCTTCGCGACCTTCATCATCGAGGTGCTCCCGGTCGGGATCACCGGGCTCCTGATCGCCGGGGTGTTCGCAGCGGCCATGTCATCCCTCTCGTCCTCGATCAACTCCCTCGCTTCGGCCTCGGCCTACGACTTCTGGGCCCCACTCGTCGGAGCCAAGGACGACCGGGAGGTCATGAAGATCGGCCGGCGATTCACGCTCCTCTGGTCCGTCCTCCTCATCGGAGTCGCGGTGGCCTACGTCCCGATGAGCGAGGACGCGACGGCCGTCGAGGTTGCCTTGACGATTGCCTCGTTGGTCTACGGAGGCTTCCTCGGCGCCTTCTTCCTCGGGATCCTCGATCCCCGGGCCGAACAGCGGGGGGTCATCATCGGGATGGCCTGCGGGATCCTGGTGGTGACCTGGATCTGGATCTTCGCCACCGGAGCCGTCGGGTGGCCCTGGTTCGTGCCGATCGGGGGCGCGGTCACCCTCGTCGTAGGGGCCGGGGTGAGCCGCCTGCGGCCGAGGGGAGAGGGAGGACGATGAGCCCCGCGCCGCGTCGCGTTGTGGGCATCGACGGGGGAGGGACCCGAACGCGCTTGCTCCTCGCCGATTCGACCGGGCAGATCCTCGGACAACGGGAGGGAGGTGGGGGACTCCTCGGCGTGGGCGACGAAGAGCAGGTAGGCGATCAGTTGGTCCGGGAGGTGCGAGCCCTCGCGGAGTCGACGGGAGAGCCGCTCCCGGTGGCTGTTCTCTGTGCAGGGCTGGCGGGGGTGGCGGGGCGGGAGGAGGCGAGGCGCCGACTCGAAGCGAGGCTCGTCGAGCGGGATGTGGCCCGGCGGGTATGCCTTGTCTCGGACGCGGAGGTCGCCTTCACCGACGCCTTCGGGGAGGGCCCGGGCATCCTCCTCGTGGCGGGGACCGGGTCGATCGCCCTGGCGCGCTCGGAGGAGGGCGACCCACTCCGCCGGGTGGGGGGCTGGGGTGCGCTCCTCGGTGACGAGGGGAGCGGCTACGGGATCGGGTTGGCCGCCCTGCGTGCGGCGATCCGGGGCTCGGAGGCTCGAGGCCCGACGACCCTTCTCACCGGGGTCGTGCTCGAGGCCCTGGGCCTCGACTCGGTCTCGGAGCTGGGGGTCTGGGTCGACACTGCAGAGAAGGCCGACTTCGCCGCGTTGGCTCCGCGCGTGCTGGAGGCGGCCGACGGGGGGGACGCCGTGTCGCTCGAGATCGTGAAGCGAGCGGTCGAGTCCCTGATGGCGCACGTGGGCGCTCTCAGATCCGGCGGGGGCGGAGTCCCGCGCTTCGAATCGGCTCCCCGAGTCGCTCTACCCGGAATTGCTCTGGTCGGAGGGCTGATCGAGCCGGGAGGCCCCCTTCGCCGGAGGGTGGTGGAGCGTCTCAAGGCCTCGGGAGCTCGACCCCTCGAGAAGGAGGTCCAACCGGCGCGGGGAGCGGTCGAGATCGCCCTGCGGAGGTGAATCGCCCTGCGGAGGTGAGGGCTCCCCGCACCCGCCGGTGTCACCGCAGGACTTCCTCCAGCGCCGTGGCGGCGTCGGTCTTCTCGTCCCGGTACTTCACGATCACCGGAGCGTAGAGCTGGATCCCCCGCTCGCGGGCGAAGGCGCCGTCCGCGGGGCGTGTACCCGGGACGACGACGGCGCCGGGGGGTACGCTGAGGGGCCGATCGGGCCGGCTCCGGTGCACCTCGCCCTTCACCAGGTCGTAGAGTGGCGTGGCGGCGGTGAGCTGGACTCCGGGCGCGAGGACGGCGCGGCTGCCCACCAGGACGCCCTCGAAGATCCCCGTGTTGGCTCCGATCATCGCATCCTCCTCCACGATCACGGGGCGCAGGCCCACGGGCTCGAGGACACCGCCGATCTGCGCACCCGCGCTCAGGTGGACCCGGGCCCCGATCTGGGCGCAGGAGCCCACGAGCGCGTGCGAGTCGACCATCGCACCCTCGCCCACCCAGGCACCCACATTCACGTAGGCCGGGGGCATGATGACCACATTCGGAGCCAGATAGGAGCCAGCGCGGACGGAGCTCCCCCCGGGCACGATCCGGACGTTCTCCTCGACTCCCAGGGTGTTTCGGAGAGGGAGGGTGTCCCGGTCGAAGAAGGGCAGCGGCCCCGGCGCCGAGCCGTCGAAGGGGAAGGCCGCCGTTCGTCCGACCCGGAAGGAGAGGAGAATTCCCGACTTCACCCACTCGACCGCCTCCCACCCGTCCGGGCCCGGTTGCGCGGATCGGACCTCCCCCCGCTCCAGGGCTCGGAAGAGCCGGGCGACCACGGCGCGGGCCGCGTCGAGATCCTCAATCGAAGATTTCGCGGAGAGCTCCTCCACGGCGGTTCGGAGCTCGGAGATGGCGTCGGTCGTTTTCATTCTGTATTCACCTCGATGAGGCCGATGTCGATCAGAGTTTTCCGGAGGTGTTCGAGCGAAGCGCTCGAGAGAGCGGAGAGGGGCCCCCGGACGTGGGCTCCCATGCGTCCCATCAGGTGGAGCGCGGTCTTCACGGGAACCGGGTTGCTCTCCACGAAATTCGCCCGCATGAGGGGGAGCAGCTCGTAGTGCCGGTCTCGCGCTTCGTCCATTCGTTGCTCGAGGGCCGCGTAAACCAAAGCTCTCATCCGGTCCGGGACTTCGTTGGCCGCGACGGAGATCACCCCGTCCCCGCCCATCGCGATGATCGGGAGCGCCATGCTGTCATCACCGGAGAGGACGCAGAACCCCTCCGGCCGCCCCCGGATCAGGGTCATGACCTGCTCCAGGTCTCCCGAGGCCTCCTTGACGGCCACCACCGGCTCGAGGTCGGCGAGCCGCAACACGGTCTCCGGCTCGAGGTTCACACCGGTTCGCCCCGGAACGTTGTAGAGGATGACCGGCAGGTCGACCCCGGCGTCGATCACCTCGCGGAAGTGCTGCTCCAGACCGGCCTGAGACGGCCTGTTGTAGTAGGGCGTGACGAGGAGCAGCCCATCGGCGCCCTCATCCCGGGCGGCCCGGGCGAGCCTCCGGGAGCGGGTGGTACTGTTGGTGCCCGCGCCGGCGTAGACCGGGACCCGCCCCTTTGCGACCTCCACGCAGGCGGCAATCACCCTGCGCTGTTCGTCGAGGTCCAGGGTGGCGCTCTCACCGGTGGTTCCGCAGGGGATCAACTGGTCCACTCCCTGCTCGATCAGCCACTCCACGTGGCGGACGAGCCCGTTGAGATCCAGAGAGCCGCCCGCGTTCATCGGGGTGGCTACGGCGACCGACAGGCCGTGGGGGAGGGGTGCACTCATTGTGTGTGTTCTCGCGTGTCCTCTGAAGGGTTCGGGCGTATTCGAGCCAGGGCGCCGATCCAGTGGAGCGGGACGGGCTGAAGCGTCACGGCGCACTCCCCGTCAGGTCGTCGAGGAGGTCGTCCATGGTGTGGAGGCCGGAGCGACCTTCCATCCATTCCGCCGCGAGCACCGCTCCCCGGGCGAAGCCCCTCCGGTTCCGAGCCCGGTGCTGAAGCTCGATCCGGTCGTCCGGTCCCTCGATCCCGACTCCATGGACCCCGGGGACCTCCCCGACCCGGCTCACCGAGACCTGGAGCGTGCGGGGATCTACAGCCTCGCCCGGACGCAGCTCGGTCGACCACCCATCCTTCCGGTCCAACTCCTGGACCAGGAGCTCAGCGAGATGTACCGCAGTGCCCCCGGGGTGGTCCACCTTGTGTCGGTGGTGAGCCTCCCAGAGGTGGAGGTCATAGTCCTCGACGCGATTCACGAGACGGGCCGAGGCCTGCACCATCCGGGTGAAGAGGAGCATCCCGATCGAGAAATTCGGAGCGAAGAGGAAACCGATACCGGAGTCGCGGACGACCTTTTCAACCTCGGTCCGATTCTCTTCCCACCCGGTGGTCCCGACCACGATCCCCACCCCCGACTCGGCTGCGTCCCGCACGTTCGGCAGCACGGCCTCGGCAACGGAGAAGTCCACGGCCACCCGGGCTCCATTCAGAGAGCCGGGAGTGATCCGCCCCTCGCTCGAGTCCGATGGTGCGCCGAGTCGAAGGGTCACGGAGTGGCCCCGCTCTATGGCGATCTCCTCCACGACCCTTCCCATCCGACCGTACCCGAACAGCGCCAGCTTCATCGTCATCGCTCCTCTCCATCGTCCCGGTCCTCGTCCCGGTCTGCGTCCCGGTCCTCGTCGTTGGGGCCCGCCCAGGGGATCGGCCGGCACTTTGAGGACTCCTCAGTGGGATGTATCGCAAAATAAGGGGCGGACTGGAAGCCCCCCGGGGCTCCCGTCCCTCCGGCGTCTCCCTCAGGCCCTACCTCCGGCACCCTCCGTCATTTTGACAGACGGGGAGTCCGCCGAGGCTGCCGGGAAGGTGACCTCAACGACGATTCGACAGTCCCGAGGGCGTCCGGAACTGGCACGCTTTCTGCAATTTCTAGGGCGCGGAGTTCAGAGGGTCCGGTTCAGCGAGGGGTCTGTTCCTCTCGACCCGGACAATGTGCCATGACTGTACCTCAGGAGGAAAGAAGGAGGGAATGACCATGACGATCACGCGCTATCGTGGAGAGGGCAGGGTTTCGCCCTGGCAGGAGCTGGATCAGATGACGAGCCGCCTCAGTCAGCTGTTCGGCGATCGGCTCGGAGGGGAGCTGGATGGTTCCACCTGGATGCCGGCCGTGAACGTGGAGGAGACCACGGACGAGCTGGCCCTCACAGCCGAGCTGCCCGGAATGCAGCGCGAGGACGTCGAGATCGAGCTCGAGAACAACGTCCTCACCATCCGTGGACGCAAGGAAGATCGGCGCGAGGGCGGCGAGGATCGCCGGTACCACGTCTGGGAGCGGCGGTACGGAGCGTTCCAGCGGTCCTTCAGTCTCCCACGGACCGTAGCGGCGGACCAGATCTCCGCCAGCTTCGAGTCGGGGGTGCTCCGGGTTCGGATGCCCAAGGCCGCCGAGGCCAAGGGTCGGAGGATCGAGATCGAAGCCGGATCCTGAAGCGCCCCGCGGCAACCGTCGGAGCGCAACGCCCCGGTCGGACCTGATCCGGCCGGGGCGCCGTATCTTCGTCCGGCTCAATCCCCGGGTGCGTTGACCACGCTCCGCAGCCTCTCCATGAGTTCCGGAGCGTTCGCGGCGAGGATGGATCCGGCTTCCGGAACCCGGAGCTTCCCCCCGTCCTTCCGGCTGGCCACTCCCCCCGCCTCGTAGAGGATCGCCAGGCCCGCGGCGACGTCCCAGGGATCCAGCCTCCCCTCCCAGAAGGCGTCCAGCGATCCCTGGGCCAGGTAGCAGAGGTCGAGCGCCGCGGACCCGCCCCTGCGGATCCCTGAGGTCGCCGGCAGCACTCTCTCGAGCTCCTCGAGGTAGGTGTGGAGTTGCTCGAGCCGCTTGAAGGGGAACCCGGTGCCCACCAGGGACCACCGGAGCTCTTGCACCTCCGACACCCGGATCCGCCTTCCGTTTCGGAAGGCCCCGAGCCCCCGGCCCGCCCACCAGCGCTCCTCGGTGGCGGAGGCCACGACCGCGCCGGCCAACGGCTCGATACCCAGCACCACCCCGACCGAGGCGACGTAGGCGGGGTGGCCGTGCAGGAAGTTCGTGGTCCCGTCGAGCGGATCCACGATCCAGAGGAACCCGGGTGAATCCGAAGAGTCCTCTTCCTCCCCGGACTCCTCTTCCCTCGCCTCCCATGAGAGGGGGCCGGTCCGGCCGTCCTCCTCCTCGGAGAGGATCCGGTGCTCGGGGAAGCGGTCCCGGATCACCGCGAGCGCTTCCTCCTGCGCCTCGGTATCCACTCGGGTCACGAAGTCGGCGCCCCTCTTCTCCGTGGCCTCTTCCACCCGGATTCGGCCCGCCTGGGCGCGGTGAACCCGCGCGGCCGCCTCGGCCGATTCCCGGGCTGTGTCGACGAGGGCGGAGATGGTCTGGGGGGTGGGGTCGGACATGGAGGTCGAAGGGTCCGGGATTCGGGCGGGCACGGGGCTCGGGGGCGGGGTTTCGGGGCTCGCCCTCGTACATGGGGGCCGCTAAGTTAGCGGCGTCACGAGAAGGGTTGCAGTAGACGAGGGTTGGAGCAAGGGTCGGCCCAGCCGAAGACCACCGCGGCCCCGGGACGGGGACCGAATCGATACGGATGACGATGGCCGAACAGGGAGCCGGAGAGGGAAGGGAAGATCGAGCGGAGGGGAGGGGGCGGGTGTTCAGCGGGATGCAGCCCTCGGGCGAGGCCCATATCGGGAACTATCTGGGAGCGCTCCGGCAGTGGGTGGAGCTGCAGGAGAGGTACGAGTGCTTCTTCTGCATCGTGGACGAGCACGCGATCACCGGCGAGTTCACCCCGGCCGAGCTGCCCGAGCGGGTCTTCGACCTGGCCGTGAGCTTCCTCGCCGTCGGGCTGGATCCCGAGCGGAGCACGATCTTCGTCCAGTCGGACGTGGCGGAGCATGTGCGGCTGGCCTGGATCTTCAACTCGGTGACCCCCGTGGGCGATCTGGAGCGGATGACCCAGTACAAGGACAAGTCGTCGCGTCGGGAGTCGGTGCCGGCGGGCCTCCTGAACTATCCGATCCTCCAGGCCGCGGACATTCTGCTCTACCGGGCGGGTCATGTGCCGGTCGGGGAGGATCAGATCCAGCACCTGGAGCTGGCGCGGGAGATCGCCCGCCGGTGGAACGGTCGGTTCGGCGATCTCTTTCCCGAGCCGGAGGCGATCCTGAGTCCCGCGGGCCGGATCCTCGGGCTGGACGGTGCCGCGAAGATGAGCAAGTCGATGGGAAACACCGTTGGGATTCTGGACGAACCCGAGGCGATCCAGGCACGGGTCCGCACGGCCGTCACCGATCCCCAGCGCATCCGTCGGGACGATCCCGGCCGGCCGGAGGTCTGCAACGTCTTCACGCTCCACCAGCATTTCACCCCGGCCGAGCAGATACCCGATATCGCGGCCCAGTGTCGTGGGGGGACGAGGGGGTGTGTGGAATGCAAGCAGATCCTGGCCGAACACATCGGTGACCACTTCGCAGAGGCGCGGGCACGCGCGAGCGAGCTGAAGGCCCATCCCGACCGGGTGCTGGCCGTGCTCGACGCCGGGGCCGAGCGGGCCCGCAGGGAGGCGCGCAAGACGATGGATGCGGTCCGCGAACAGATGGGGATGGTGTGGCGAAAGCGCCTTCAACCGACGGGGGATCTGCGGTGAACGAGGTCTTCAAGGCCGCCATCGAGCGAGGCGCGAGCGATATCCACATGAAGGCCGGGGACGTGATCCGGGCCCGGGTCCACGGACGGCTGACGACGCTGACTCAGCAGCGGATGACGCCGGACCAGGTGCGCGCGCTCGCCCTGAAGCTCATCCCCCGGGAGGAGGACCGGGCGAGGATCGATGACATGTCGGACTACGACTGCTCCTGGGGGCTTCCGGGCCTGGGTCGGTTCCGGGTGAACATCCTCCGGCAGCGAGGCTCCCTCATGATCGTCATGCGGGTGATTCCCTTCGAGATCCCGACCTTCGAAGACCTCCGCATGCCGGAGGTGATGAGGAAGATCTCCGAGCACGAAAGGGGGCTGGTTCTGGTCACGGGCATCACCGGCTCAGGGAAGAGCTCCACCCTGGCCGCGATGGTCGAGCACATCAACCGAAACATGGAAAAGCACGTCGTCACGCTCGAGAATCCGATCGAGTTCCTCCACCGCGACAAGAAGGCCTCGGTGACGCAGCGTGACATCGGGACGGACACCGTCTCCTTCGCGATGGGGCTTCGGGCCGCGCTGCGGCAGGATCCGGACGTGATCCTGATCGGGGAGATGCGAGACACCGAAACGATCGACATCGCCCTCAAGGCTGCGGAGACCGGGCATCTCGTCATCTCCACGGTCCACACGCAGAACGCGGTGCAGACGCTTTCGCGCCTGGTCTCCGTCTTCGACCGGTCCGAGCAGGAAATGCTTCGGGTCCGGCTCTCCGAGACGCTGCAGGCCATCATCTCGCAGCGGCTCCTCCCCCGTGCGGACGGGAAAGGACGGATCGTGGCGTGCGAGGTGATGATCGTCACAGGAACGATCCGTGACTGCATCCGCGATCCGGGGCGAGTGGAGGAGATTCCCGACCTCATCGAGGAGGGGCGGGAGCACTACCGATCGCAGAGCTTCGACCAGCACCTCCTCGAGCTGGTGCAGGACGGGTCGGTGAGCTTCGAGGTGGCGAAGGCCGCCGCCACGACTCCCTCCGATCTGGACCTGAAGGTCAACTTCCTCGGGGAGTCTTCCGGGAAGGAGGGTGGGGAGGAGGATGGGGAAGGGAGTGACGACATGTCCCACCTCTTTGGCTGAGGGAGCTCTCTGAATGAGCGAGGGTCGGCGGGGGGAGACCACTGGCGGGGGGGCCTCGTCGGAAGCGGACCTCGCGGGGGTCCTCATCCCGAGCGTGACCCCCTTCGATCCGGTCACCGGGGAGGTGGACGTGGTGGCCCTCCGGGCCAATCTCCGGCGCTGGGTGGCCGAGCCGGTCCGGGGAATCGTCGTCTCCGGCTCCACCGGAGAGGGGGTTCTCCTCGATCCGGAGGAGCGTCGACGGATTCTCGAGGCCGCTCGCGACGTCATCCCCTCTTACCGGCTGCTGATCGCGGGGACCGGGGCGGAATCCACCCGTCAGACCATCCGCCTGACCCGGGACGCGGCCGGCACGGGCGCGAATGCCGTCCTGGTCCAGCCGCCATCCTTCTTCCGAGCCCAGATGGATGGAAGGGCGCTCGGTAACCACTACCGCACCGTCGCGGACGAGTCGCCCCTTCCGGTGATCCTCTACCAGGTCCCCCTCAAGTTCAGCACGGTGGAGTTGCCCACGGGGCTGGTGGCCGAGCTCTCCGAGCATCCGCGGGTCATCGGGGTGAAGGACTCCCGCGGCGATCTCGGGGCGCTGGGGAAGTACCTGGCGCACGTGACCCGGAATTTCCAGGTTCTCGTCGGCGATGGGTCCAGGCTTTCCGCGGCCATGGAGATGGGAGCCGTCGGGGGGATCCTCGGGGTGGCGAATCTGGTGCCAGGGGAGATGGCCGCGATCCTCGAAGCCTTCCGCCAGGGCCGAACCGGCGAAGCGGGGAGGATCCAGGAGCGTGTCGCTCCCCTGCATACCGGGATCGTCGCGCGCTACGGGGCCGCGGGGGTGAAGGCGGCCCTCGACCTTCTCGGGCTCAAGGGAGGACTGCCCAGAGCTCCCCTGAGGGGGCTCGATGAGAAGGAATTGGCTGGGATGCGCGGGGTGCTCGCGGCGGCCGACCTCCTTTCTTGACCCCCTTTTCTTGACACCCTTCGGGCCCCGGGGTAGCTTGCCCAGGTCGGACCAGCGTGCCGTGGCCCATCCTCCGGGGACGGGCCTTTTTCATGTCCAGATAGGAGTGATCGAGGGTGGCCCAGCGAGCCGGAGAGGGTCGGTGTGTCGTGGTCGTCGGCTGTCAGTGGGGGGATGAAGGCAAGGGCAAGATCGTGGATGTCCTGGCCGAAGAAGTCGACGCGGTGGCCCGCTATCAGGGCGGCGCCAATGCAGGACACACCGTGCACGTGGGGAACGAGGAATTCATTCTCCATCAGATCCCTTCGGGCATCCTCCACCCCGGGAAGCGCTGCCTCCTCGGGAACGGCGTCGTCGTCGATCTGGTCCAGTTCTTCGAGGAGTACGATCAGCTCCGCGCCCGTGGCCTCGAGCTGGACGGTCGAATCGGGGTGAGCGTTCGAGCGCATCTCCTCCTCCCGTACCATCGAGTCCTGGACCGGGTCGCCGAGGATCAGGCCGCTCAGAAGATCGGAACCACCGGCAGGGGGATCGGCCCCGCGTACCAGGAGAAGGTCGGGCGGCGTGGGATCCGGGTGGCGGACGCCTTCGACGAGGAGCGATTCCGAGAGCTGGTGGCCACCGGGCTCGAGGAGGCGCGGGAGAGCCTCCCCGCTCTCGGGGCGGAGGAAGAGACGCTGGAACGGGAGATGGAGCGGGCGCTGGAGCTCCGTGAGCGGCTCCTCGGGCTCGCCACCGACGCCGGAAAGGAGATCGACGAGGGCCTAGCCACGGGGTGGAGGGTCCTCCTCGAGGGGGCGCAGGGAACCGCGCTCGATCTGGACCACGGGACGTATCCCTTCGTGACCTCCTCCAACACGACCGCGGGCTTTGCGGCCACCGGGGCCGGAATCGGACCGACTCGAATCGACTCGGTCCTCGGGGTGGTGAAGGCGTACACGACCCGGGTAGGCCACGGCCCCCTCCCGACCGAGTTCGATCCGGAGATGGACGAGCGGATGCGGGAGCTAGGAGGGGAGTTCGGCGCCACCACGGGTCGACCCAGGCGGTGCGGCTGGTTCGACGGGGTCCTGGCGCGGTATGCGGCGCGCGTGAACGGTCTCACCGGGATCGCGGTCACGAAGCTCGACGTCCTCGACACCCTTCCGGAGATCTCGGTGGCCACCGGGTACCGGAGCTCCCAGGGGGTCACCTCCGACTTTCCCGCGGATACACACGGACTCGACGACCTCGAGCCCGTGCTCGAGAGCTTCCCGGGATGGGAGAGTCCCACCACCGGAGCCCGATCCCTCGACGATCTCCCCCGCAACGCCCGGGTCTACCTGGATCGAATCCAGGAGCTGATGGACGCCCCGGTGGAGATGGTCTCCGTCGGGACCCGCCGAACCCAGATCATTCACGTGGAGTAGATCCGGCACGTGGAGCAGATCCGGCCCGGACTCTCCTTCACATCGATCCGAATCGCCATTAGCTTACAAAGCTCTATGTCTTGGGGGCGCGTGATGCGGAGATCCCAGGTGGGGGGCGGCGCGCCGCTCATCGGGATCGGGGAGACGCTCGGAAGGCCATGTTCGATGAGTTGAGCGAAAAGCTGGACCAGGTCCTCGGGGGCCTCCGACAGCGGGGTGTGCTCACCGAGCCGATGATCCGCGAGGGGCTCCGGGAAGTCCGCCGGGTCCTTCTCGAGGCGGATGTGAACTTCCGGGTCACGCGGGAGTTTCTGGGGAGGGTGCAGGAGCGGGCTCTGGGCGAGGCGGTCGTGAACTCGGTGTCGCCCGGCCAGCAGATCGTGAAGATCGTCCACGACGAGTTGGCCGCGCTTCTCGGAGAGGGAGCTCCAGGGATCGATTGGGCTCCCAGCCCTCCCACGGTGGTGCTCGTGGTCGGGCTGCAGGGGTCGGGAAAGACCACGACGGTCGGCAAGCTCGCCAAGCGGTTTCGCCGGCAGGGCAGGGAGCCCATGCTGGCGGCCTGCGACCTGGTGCGGCCCGCCGCCGTGGACCAGCTCCGCACCCTCGCCGAGCGGGTCGGGGTTCCGATCCACGAGGGCCGCCCCGGAGGGGATCCGGTCGCTGTCGCGCAGGAGGCCTACAGCAAGGCGAAGGCCGACGGCAAAGCGGTTCTCATCGTCGATACGGCGGGACGGCTGCAGATCGACGAGCCGATGATGGAGGAGCTTCGCCGCATCAAGGCCGCGGTGTCGCCGCAGGAGATCCTCTTCGTGGCCGACGCGATGACCGGACAGGAGGCGGTCCGGATCGCCGAAGGCTTCAACGATGCCCTGGAGGTGACCGGGGTCATCCTCACGAAGATGGAAGGGGACGCGCGGGGCGGCGCGGCGCTCTCCATCCGCGGGGTGGTCGGCAAGCCGATCAAGTTCGTCGGTGTGGGAGAAGGGCTGGACGACCTGGACGAGGTCGACCCGGAGCGGCTCGCGGGGCGGATCCTCCAGCGGGGGGACGTCGTGGGGCTCGTGGAGCGAGCCCAGCGCACGATGGACGTGGAGGCGTCGGAGGAGCTCCAGGAACGGATGATGGGGAAGGGGGCGTTCACCCTCGAAGACTTCCTCCTGGCGCTCAAGCAGGTGCAGAAGATGGGGCCGCTGGATCAGCTCATGAAGCTGATCCCCGGAATGAAGAAGAAGCTCCCGACCGCTGGGATGGATCCCAAGCGGTTGAAGCACGTGGAGGCCATCATTCTCTCGATGACTCCCGAGGAGAGACGGCGCCCCGAGATTCTGAACGGATCGCGCCGGGCCAGGATCGCGAAGGGAAGCGGTCGACCGGTGTCGGAGGTGAACCGCCTCATGAAGCAGTTCAAGGAAATGAAGAAGATGATGAAGCAGATGAAGGGAATGCAGGGCATGCCGGGGATGCAGGGATTGCAGGGAATGATGCCCCGCTGACACTCCGGTCGTTCAAGGGTCCGCCGCCCAGCGGTCCATCCGTCGTCCCGCCGAGTGCGGGCACAACTAGAAGGCAGAAAGAGAAGAGACACATGGCCGTTCGCATTCGTCTCCGGCGCATGGGCCGGAAAAAGACACCCCAGTATCGGGTGGTCGTGGCCGACAAAGCCAGCCCCCGGGATGGTCGGTTCGTGGAGAGCCTGGGGCACTACCATCCCCTCAACAGTCCGGCCCGCCTGATCCTCGACCTGGAACGGGTGGATTACTGGATCTCGCAGGGAGCCATCCCCTCCGACACCGTTCGGTCTCTGATCTCCCGGGCCCGGAAGGGTGGGGACGAGACGGTCAGCGTCGGTGAGGTGGACACGGAGGCCGAGAAGGCCCGGAAGGCCGAGGAGCTCGCGGCCCGGAGGAAGGCCGAGACGGAGATGGCCAAGGCCGACGCGGAGGCCAAGGCGAAGGCTGAGGCCGAAGCGGCAGCGGCCGAGGCGAAGGCCGAGGCGGATGCACCGGAGGCGAAGGCGTCCGAAGAGGAGGCCGAAGCCGGCTCCGCAGCCGACGAGGCGGACGAGGCGGACGAGGCCGAATCGGACGCCGACTCCGAGAAGGACAAGAGCTGACTCCGTCCGACCGGGAATCGATGGAACGCACGTCGGATCCCCCCTTCGTGGTCGTCGGGCACCTCAACAAGCCCCACGGCACGAAGGGGGATTTTTTCGTCTGGCCCCTCACCGATCACCCCGACAGTTGCTTCGCACCTGGTGTGGTGCTCCGGATCTCCGACCCGGAGGGGAGGGACCCCGACGAGCGCTTCCCCCCTGTCCGGGTCGAAGAAGTGAGGACGTACCGAAAGGGATTCCTCGTTCGCTTCGAGGGGATCGGCGATCGGGACCGGGCCGACTTCCTGCGAGATCGCTTGCTCCTTCGGCCCTTTGAGGAAACGGAGCCCCTCGAGGAGGGAGAGCTCTTCTATCATCAGCTCCTCGGGCTCACCGTCGTCACCCCCGACGGGGTCGAAATCGGCAGGGTCCGTGAGGTGTACGGCCTCCACCCCCACGACCTCCTGGACATCCGGGGGGCGGAGAGAGATCACCTGATTCCCTTCAGCCGCGAGGTGGTGATCGGGTGGAGCGTCGAAGAGGGACGGCTGGTGGTCGACCCCCCGCCCGGCCTCCTCGACCTCTGACGTGGACGGGCGCCCGCTTTGGGCGTCCGGGTGAGCCAGTTTCCGAGACGGAGGCGACCCGTGCGCATCAACATCGTCACGATCTTCCCCCGCTTCTTCGACGAGCCCCTGGCCACAAGCATCCCAGGACGCGCACGGGA
>SLFU01000001.1 GCA_007124095.1 Gemmatimonadota bacterium | reverse complement strand
TCCTTCGGCGTCCGAGAACCGGAGCTCGCGAATCGCTTCCACCACGGTGTCCACCTCTTCTTCTGTGTTGTAATAGTGCGGGGAGATGCGGAGCGCCGCCTCCACCCCTCGCTCGTCAAAGTCGATCAGCGCCGATCCCCTTTCGACGACCGAGGTATTGATCCCTCGCTCCCTGAGCGCTTTCATCATCGAACTCGGGGAGCGGGACTCCAGCTCAACGGTAACGATTCCGCAGAGGACCTGCCCCCGGTCGAGCACCCGGACCCCGTCCACGGCCGAGAGACCCTGCCTCGTGCGCTCGGCCAGGAGAGTCACCCGGCTCCGGATGGCCTCCAGGCCCAGCCCGAGCGCGTACTCCGCGGCGGCTCCGGTTCCGAGGACGAGGGCCCAGGAGAACTCCCAGTTCTCGAATCGGGAGGCGTCGGGCGCGGGTTGGGCCAGCCCCGCCTCGATCCAGTCCGAGCCGCGGAGGTCGGGGAAGAGGGGGGACAACCCCCGGTCCAGCGCCTCCTCCGAGACGTAGAGGAACCCTGCGCCCCGCGGCCCGCGCAGGAACTTCCTGGACGTACCGGCCAGGAAGGTGCAGGGAATCTCGTCGACGTCCACCGGCATCTGGCCCACCGACTGGCACGCGTCCAGGAGGAACGGAATCTCCCGCTCCCGGCACGCATGGGCCAATGGCGCGACGTCCTGGACGAGTCCGGACCCCGTGGGGACGTGGGTGACGGCCACCAGCCGAGGGCGGAGCCGATGGATCGCATCCAGCATTCCACCGACATCGACCCCTCCCTCCTTCCCATCCGGAGCGATCTCGACGCGCACGCCGAATCGGTCCAGAAGGGAGAGATACATCAGGTGGTTCGAGACGTAGTCGTGACGCGTGGTGAGGAGGACGTCGCCGGCCCGGAACGGGATCGACGATAGCGCCTGGGCGAAGCCGGCCGTGGCGTTCTCCACGAACGCCACGGTCCCCTCGGGGGCTCCCAGCAGGGCCTCGAGGCTCCGATAGCTTGCGGTGATGGCCTCTTCTCTGAGGTCGGCCGCTTCGTACCCTCCGGTGACCATCTCGAGCTCGAGGTGGTCGATCACCGCTCGTCCCACCGCCTTCGGCATGAGTGCCGCGCCGGCGTTGTTCAGGTGGATTCGGTGCTCGGTGCCGGGGGTGTCGCGGCGGAGTCGCTCGAGGTCCATCCGGGTTTCGTCAGACCGTCCCGGTCAACGTCCGGGGCGAAGGGGCTCGGGCGCGGGAAAGAGCGCGGCGGCTCTTCCCTCGCAGGGGCTCGGGACCGAAGATAGAGTCCGACCCGCCCTGCGCGAAATGGTCCGAAGTCCGGGGGCCTCGACCGGGGGGCGCGGAGAGACGCCCCGTGCGCAGGTGCTCCGACACGAACCCGACGACCCCGCGATGAGTCGCCGAGAAGGCCCGATGCCCCCCGAAGCCGCCCGAGAAGAAATCGAGGAGCTCCGACGTGAGATCCGTCGACACGATTTCCTGTATCATGCCGAGGGACGGCCCGAGATCTCCGACGGGGCTTACGATCTCCTCTTCGACCGGCTGAAGGCGCTGGAGGCCGCTCACCCGGAGCTCATCACCCCGGATTCGCCGACCCAGCGCGTGGGCGCCGAGCCCCGCGACGACCTCCCCACGGTGCGCCACACCGCACCCATGCTCTCCCTCGACTCCACCCAGAGCCCGGAGGAGGTGACCCGCTTCGATGCGAGGGTGCGCAAGGCGGTCGAAGGGGACCAGGTGGAGTACGTCCTCGAGCCCAAGCTGGACGGGGTCTCGATCGAGCTCGTCTACCTGGAGGGTCGGCTGGACCGGGCGGTGACGCGTGGAAACGGGTGGGAGGGGGAGGGGGTCACCGAGAACGTCCGCACGATTCCTTCGGTCCCACTCCGCCTCTTCGAGGATGGGGCTTGGATCCCGGAGCTCCTGGCCGTACGGGGTGAGGTGCTCATGACGCTCTCCGCCTTCGAGGGTCTGAACCAGTCCCTCCTCGAGGAGGGAGCGGAACCGTACGCGAACCCCCGGAACGCGACCTCGGGGGCGATCCGGCAGCTCGACTCCGCGATCACGGCCCGGCGGCCGCTGGAGTGCTTGGCCTACGACATCCTGGAGATCCAGGGGGCGTCGTTCCGGCGGGATACGGAGCGCATCGATGCCCTGAAGGGCTGGGGCTTCCGCATTCCCGAGCGGATCGAGGTGGCTCGCATGGTGGAGGAGATCTTCGCGTATCACGCGGCCTTCCACCGGGAGCGGGACGAGCTCGACTATGAGATCGACGGGGTCGTGGTGAAGCTGAACGATCTGGACCAGCGCACCGACCTCGGGAGCACGTCGCGCCATCCCCGGTGGGCGCTGGCCTACAAGTTCGAGCCCAGGAAGGAGGTCACGCGAATCGAACGGATCGCGGTGCAGGTAGGCCGGACCGGAGTCCTCACACCGGTGGCGCTCCTCCGTCCCGTGGAGGTGGGCGGCGTCACGGTCTCGAGGGCCACTCTGCACAACCGGGAGGAGCTGGAGCGCAAGGACGTGAGGGAGGGAGACCGGGTCCGGGTGCAGCGCGCGGGCGACGTGATCCCCCAGGTGGTCGAGGTCGTTCCCGAGCCCGATCGTGATCGACCGCTCCCCTTCCGGATGCCGGAGCGCTGTCCCAATTGCGACGCCCCGGTCGCGGTGAGCGGCCCCTACACCCTCTGTCCCAACCGTTTCGGGTGCCCCGCTCAGCTCAAGGGCCGGGTCGTGCACTTCGCGTCGCGCAACGGCCTGGACATCGAGGGGCTGGGCTCGGAGACCGCCGGCCTCCTGGTGGAGCGCGGCCTGGTGGCCGAGCCCGCCGACCTCTTCGAGCTCTCCGTGGAGGACCTCCTTCCCCTTCCGGGCTTCGCCGTCAGGTCCGCGGAGAATCTGGTGGCGGCCATCGAGCAACGCCGCTCCACCGAGCTCCGCCGCTTCCTCTTCGGACTGGGAATTCCCGAAGTCGGGGTCGCCGTGGCCCGCGATCTGGCGCTGCACTTTCGAACCCTCGACGCGCTGATGGCCGCGAGCCGGGAGGACCTTCAGGTCGTCCCGGGGATCGGGCCCAAGATGGCGGAACGGATCGAGGAATTCCTCGGTGACTCGCAGACCGCCGGGGCGATCGATCGTCTGGTCGGGAGGATGTTCGAGCTCTCCGTGCCGGAAGCGGAGGGGAAAGGGGGGGCGCTGGAGGGACAGCGCTTCGTCTTCACGGGGACCTTGGAGTCGATGTCCCGTTCGCGGGCGAAGCGCCTCGTGGAGTCGGTGGGCGCACGGGTGACCTCGGCGGTGAGCGGTGAGACGGATCTGGTGGTGGCCGGGGAGGGGGCGGGAGCCAAGCTCCGAAAGGCGCAGGAGCTGGGCGTCGACGTGCTCGACGAGGAGGGGTTTCTCGCCCTTTTGGCGCAGGCGGAAGTCGAGTTGTGAGCTCGCCGAAGTGAGTGGGGTGAATCCCGAACCTTGCACTTCCGGCGAGGGTTGGAGTATGTGGAAAGGTGAACCGCTCGTCCGATTGTGTCCTCCCGTACCTGTCCGACCCTTCAGCACCGTGGAGCCGGCCATGAGTCCCGACCCTCCCCGACCTGCATCCGACATCCCGATGAGCCTCCGAGTCCTTCCGGCCGTGCTCCCCCTCTTGCTCCTGGGAGCGCTCCTCCGGCCCGGTGAGGCGCAGGCCCCGCCGGCCGAACACAACGACCTCCTCGACATGGACGTCGCCACCGTGGGGGTGGACCTGCGCAGCGGATCCCCGCTGGCCCTCCTCCATTCGGACTGGGAACGGGTGGTTCCCATCTGGATCGGGGAAGCCGAGGCTCAGGCGATCGCCCGTGCCCGACAGGGCGTCGAGATGCCCCGGCCCATGACCCACGATCTCCTCACCTCGGTGCTGGGAACGCTGGACGGGACCCTGGAAGAAGTCTGGGTGCACGCGCTGAGGGAGAGCACCTACTACGGGGCCTTGCGGATCCGAATCGGTGGAGAGGTCAAGGAGGTGGACTCCCGGCCCTCCGACGCGCTGGCGCTCGCCGTCCGCACCGGAGCCCGCATTCGAGTGTCGGAGGGCCTCATAGAGGAGTCCCCCGATGTGGACTTCGTCTCGGCCCACGGGGAGCGGAGCGTGGTCCGGATTCGTGGGACGACGGTGTCGAGGGCCCGGGACGAGGACCGGAGTCGGTTCTCGATCCCCTCCGATCGGGTGGGCGTCCTGGTCCTGCACGCCGAGGAGGCGCTGGGCTCGCGCGGAGTGCGCCGGGGCGATCTCGTAATCGAGGTTTCGGGGGAGTCTGTGGAGGACCCGATGCAGTTTCTGGAGGCGGTCGCCGGGCACTCGTCCTCGAGCGCAATCACGATGCGGATCCTCCGGGAGGGGGAAGAGCGCGAGGTGGAGGTGCCACCGCGCAGGCCGGCGGGTCGGATCGGGTAGGGGGCGCTGACCCCGGAATCGCACCTGGGGAACGCCCGCATGCCGACGAGTCGCGCCTACCTTTCCGGGGCCTCATGGAAAACATCGAGATCGCCGAACATCTCACCGAGTTGGCCGACCTCCTCGAGATCCAGGGCGCCAACCCCTTCCGGATCCGGGCCTATCGCAATGCGGTCCGCACCCTCCGGGGCCTGACCCAACCCGTCTCGCAGCTGGTGGCCGATGGGGAGGATCTCACTGAGCTGCCGGGAATCGGGGACGACCTCTCCGGCCACATCCGGGAGCTCCTCGACACGGGTGGCCTCGAGCTTCTCGAAGAGCTCGCCCGGGAGGTGCCCCGGGAGCTGGCCATGCTCACCCGGCTGGAAGGGGTGGGCCCGAAGAAGGTCAAGAAGCTCTGGGAGAGGCTCGGGGTCACCACGCTGGACGAGCTGGAGGAGGTGGCTCACGCGGGAAAGGTGGAGGCGCTCGAGGGGTTCGGAAAGAAGAGCGTTGAGAAGATGCTTCGCTCCGCCGAGGAGTTCCGCAAGCGCAGGGGCCGCTTTCTTCGAGCGAGCGCGGTTCAGTACCTGCGACCCCTCCTCGAGCACATGGAAAAGGCACCCGGGTTGGAACGCCTCGAGGTGGCGGGGAGCTACCGAAGGGGGAAGGACACGGTGGGGGACATCGACCTCCTTGCCGTAGTGGGGGAGGCCCCGGAGCCGGTGATGGAGCACTTCACCGGCTTTTCCCGGGTGGAGCGGGTCGTGATGTCGGGATCCACGAGGGGGAGCGTGGTCCTGGCCTCCGGGCTCCCCGTAGATCTCCGGATCGTGCCCGAGGCTTACTACGGTGCGGCGATCCACTACTTCACG
>SLFU01000036.1 GCA_007124095.1 Gemmatimonadota bacterium | reverse complement strand
GGTCCTGGCACCGGAGGTGGAGGAGCTCTGTCGAGGCATGCTGGAGCAGCTCGACGTCGCGAGAGCCGGGGCGATGGTCGGACCACCCGGTAAGGGATGATGCCCCCCGTGGACTGGGCCGGGCCGGCACAATCTCCTCCGGGACGCCTGCACCCACGGTTGCGGCGAGTGGCCAAAGGGCTCGGAATGTCGCGGGCCCGCCGGCGCGGACTCGCCAGGCGGATTCGCAGAATGACTCGGCCTGCGTGGCTCGGTACGGCGCATGGGCGCACCCTGCCGTTCAGCGATTTTTCCGGGCAGGACCGAGGCACCCCCATCGACCGCGTCTACATCGAGCAATTTCTCCTGGCCCACCGGGACGCCTTCCGAGGTCGGGTGCTCGAGGTGCAGAACTCACAGTACACCGAGAGGTTTGGGAAGGACGTGGAGGCCGCGGACATCCTGGATGTCGATCCGGCCAATCCCCGGGCCACGATCCTGGGCGACCTGGGGCTTCCCTCTTCCTTGCCCGAGGCGGCCTTCGACTGCTTCGTGTTGACCCAGACCCTTCAATACATCTTCGATCCGAAGGCCGCGGCCCTGGCTGCCTATCGCGTTCTCCGCCCCGGCGGGGTGCTCCTGGCTACGGCCCCTGCCGTGTCCAAGGTCGACGCCAAGACTCCGGAGCTCGACTGCTGGCGTTTCACGGAGGTGTCCTGCGCGAGGTTGTTCGAGGAGGCCTTCGGGGAGGGGCAGGTGGAAGTCCGCTCTTATGGAAACGCGATCTGCGCGGCGGCCTTCCTCCTCGGGATGGCGGCCGAAGACCTGCGTCCCTCCCACCTGGAGCTCGACGACGAGCGATTTCCGGTGATCATCGCCGTGCGAGCGGTGCGCCCCTCGGACTGAGCGGACCTCGCGCACCGAACCGCTGGTCTGGATTCGAGGGACCGGAATCGCATGGATCTGGTAGCAGGCTAAGGAAGGCCGACCCGCCCTTCGGCACCTTGGAAGTGGCCCAGAATGAACCTCCACATCGAGATCATTGGACTACCCGGTTCCGGCAAGAGTACGTGCTCCCGCCTGACCAGGAAGCTCCTCGGGCGGGCCGGCTCCCCCGGCTACACCCTCTCCCAGATCGAGCGGCTTGCGACTCGGAGGGCGTCCGACGGTGGACACCGGCCCCGACTGCGGTCGATTTTGTCGAGGCTGAGCCTCGTTACCGCCGAGGAGAGCGCGCTGCGACTCCGTCTGTTCCACGCCTCGCTCGTGACCTTTATGGCCGACCACGGTGAGCTGTTCCATCTTTTTTTCGACCGGCAGATCCGACGGGAGTTCACGCTCGAGGACAGGCGGCACGACCTGTCCTACTTCCTGACGCTGTGCTCCCGATTCCAGATGGCGAAGGATAAGCTGGCGAGCAGGGAGAACATCGTCCTGGACGAGGGCTTCAGCTATATCCCGATCCGGACGGTGGGTCACGGGGACTCGATCATCGAGGAGAATCTCGAACGCTATCTGGATCTCATTCCAGTGCCGGATCTCCTCGTGCATCTCCACTCCACTCCGGAAGTCACCGAGTCCCGTATGCGGTCGCGGCAGTCCGGATATCCCGGTCCGCTCGGAGAGTGGACCGCGGTGGAGCGGATGGGCTTCTGGCGACGTTGTGCTCACTACGTGGATCGCATTGTTTCCGGACTCGCGGCCCGAGGGGTGGAGGTGGTGACCGTCGAGAATACGGGAGAGATCGACGAGCTGGAGTCGGCGCTCGCTCGTGTGCTGCCGCCGTCGGCCATGGAAGGGGAGGATCTCACGCCGGCCGGGGGACGGGGATGAGGTCACTCTTGGGTTCGTGGTCGCGGTCGGGACGGAATGTCTGGATCGGGGGGATCTCCTTTGGAGCTCTCCTGGTTGCGCTCGGGTGTGGGGACGGGATTACGGGTATCACGGGGAAGGTCCTGCAGTCGCACTCGAATTTCGTCTCGATCCAACCCTACCCCGAAAATCCGTTCTATTGGATGTACGAGGGCGAGCCGGTCCTCCTGGTTGGCGGGTCGGACCAGGACAATCTCTTCAACCACCCGGACATCCCACCCGCAGGGCTCGAAGCTCACCTCGACCTCCTTGCTTCAGCGGGTGGCAACTACGTTCGCAACACTATGTCCAGTCGGGACGACGGAAATGTCTGGCCCTTCGGCACGGTCGGGAACGGACTGTACGACCTGGATACCTGGAACGACGAGTACTGGGCACGCTTCGACGACTTTCTGCGGATGACGCTCGAGCGTGATCAGATCGTGCAGATCGAGATCTGGGACCGGTTCGACTACGCCCGGGAGCCTTGGGACCAGAATCCCTTCAATCCGGCGAACAACGTGACCTACACCCCGGAGGAGAGCGGGCTCCCGACCGAGATCTCGACCCATCCGGGACAGCGGGAGAATCCGTTCTTCAGGTCGACGCCGGCGCAGGAGAACCGTCCTCTGGTTCTCCAGTATCAGCGGGCCCTGGTCGACAGAATCCTCTCGTTCACCCTGACCTACCCGCATGTGCTCTACACGGTCAGCAACGAGACGAACGAATCAGAGATCTGGAGCGCTTACTGGGCCGACTTCATCCGGGATCGGGCGGCGCGCGAGGGGCGCATCGTGGAGGTTACCGAGATGTGGGCCCGGGAGTTCGCCGACAAGACCTTTGGCGATCCCGAGCGTTACACCTTTGCGGACATCTCCCAGAACAACCACCAGACCGGTCAGGCTCACTGGGACACTGCCCAGGCGAGGCGCGCCAGCGTCGCCCACCGACCCCTTCCCATCAACAACGTCAAGATCTACGGAGGGCCGGACGTGGGAGGGGGGCACGAGGAGGGGACCCGAAAATTCTGGAGGAACATCTTCGGCGGAATGGCTTCGGCCCGATTCCACCGGGGCCCCGGTGCGGGAGTGGGGCTGGACGAGCTGGCCCGGACTCACCTCCGGAGCATGCGCATGCTCACGAATCGGATGCACATCTTCGCGATGGAGCCGCGCAACGATCTCCTCGGCGATCGGCGGGACGACGAGGCGTACGCCCTGGCCCAGCCGGGCCGGCAGTACGCCGTCTACTTCCCTGACGGGGGGGCGGTCACCCTGGATCCGGTGGGACTGAGCGGACCGGTCACCGTTCAGTGGTTGGACGTGCTCGGGAGTGAATGGCTGCCGGAGTCGGCCAGCTCTGCCGACGACGTGACATCGTTGGAGACGCCCGGAAGGGGACCTTGGGTGGTGTTGGTAACCGGGGATGACGGGGGCTGAGCGATCGGGATCGCGGGGCCCGGAATCAGGACTCCGACGCCGCGATCTCCTCCGCGATCCTCCGGTACTCCTGCTCGAAGGCCTCACGGGTGTGGTTCGCCCGGGCATGGCTCCAGGCCATTCGAGCCATCCGCTCCAGCTCCTGTGTTGGGCGTGACGAAAGGTCACGGACGGCCGATCGAATCTCTTCGATGGAGGAGTCCTCGAGGAGAATCCCCGAGCCCCCTACCTCCGCGCCGCACTCCCGACTGATCACGGGAATGAGACCGGCGTGAACGGAGACGGTCACGCTCCCGGATCCGGCCTCTGCGCAGGACGGGAAGACCAGGGCGAGGGCGTCCCTCGTAAGCTCCCGAAAAGTGGGGTCGTCCAGGTCGATCCAGCCCACCGAGCGGATGTTGTTCGTCTCGTAGAGCTCCCGTCGATAGGCGGCCTCGAAATCGGCTTCGGCGATGGGGCCGATCACGGTGAGGTGGAAGTCAGGCATCCCCGCGAAGGCCTCGAGCACCAGATCCAGCCCCTTGTGGACGGCTCCCCGGCTTCCGAACCAGACGAAGCGGGTGCGGCACGCGTCGAAGTCTTTGCCTTCGGGCCAGTCGAAGAGGCGAGGGGTGGAGATTGGGACCCTGTGGATCGGCTTGCCGGCGTACGCGTAGGTTGCCTCGGTGAAGTCGTTCCCCAGCATGGTGGCGTGATCGGCGAACTCGATCGCGTCGTTGGGCTCGATCTCGAGGAGCTCCCGAAGCGTGACGCCCCTTCGCCGCTGTAGGTCGAGGGTTCTCCGATGCGTTGCCGTGTTGCTGAAGAGCCAGTGGCACGTGTCGAGGTGGACGACCTTCACGCAGTCCCGGTTCAGCCGCCGCCCGATCGGCTCCATGGCCTTCCGGGCCGAGATGAAGAAGTCGTACTCGCGCTCGGGCCTGAAATCCAGGTTGCCGTTGTGGATGGCGTCCACGTCGAACCCCAGCTCCGACCAGATCCTCGCGACCGTGACCGCTTCCCAGTAGTGCGTGTGGGAGATGGGGATCGGGTCGGTGAAGAAGCCTTCGACGACGTAGGCGATGAGCACCCGGCCCCGAGCCGGCCCTACCGCGTCGAGCCGAGCTATGCGCCGGTCCACCTGCTTGGCCCGGCGCAACGCCCTCCTGCCCTCACGCCATGCCTCACGGAGGAGCGCGTAGCCTCGGCGGTTGCGCACCGAGTCGAGGACGCGGTGGAGCGGAGATCGGTGGGATCCGGTCCCGGTCACGATCGAGTCGATCCCCACGGAAACTCTTCCGGGGGAAGCACGGCCACCCCCGACGCTCGCTTTCCGCATCCGTCGACGCAGGCGAGCCAGCTCCCGTCCCCGAGTCGGTGGGCGTCCACGTGGTGCATCCCCGTCGAGCGCCAGCCGGCGCCGGGCTCCAGGACGGGGCCTGGAGCGGCCTCCCGTTCGCGGTAGGTGGTGGCGGACAGCTCGAGGATCTCGAAGGCCCGCACGGCCGTCCCGTAGTCGGGGTCGCAGACCTGGGCGAAGCGGAGGGGCCGCCCCTGCCATTTGATCACTCGACCGGCGGGACGTGCTCGGTGCGGCTCGTGGACCACGGGACTCTCCGGATGCTCGAGCCAGGGCCCTTCGAGCCGATCGGCTCCGAACAGCCGCAGTGTATCCCAGCGTCGGGGCTCCGGGTTCGTCTCTACGAGGAGCCACCAGCGCCCGTCGTGCCGAAAGAGGGAGGGATCCACGAGCATCTCCCCCTCCACGAGGGTGGTCACGAGCTCCCAGCGGTTGGGAAGGTCCCGGGCCCGGTAGAGTCGGATCGATCCGGCCTCGAAGCTTTCCGGGACGAGAAAAACCTCCCCCTCCCATTCGAAGACGTACGGATACGAGAGATGAAAAGGCTCGCTCAGAACGATCCGCTCATAGCTCCAGTGGAGTCCGTCCGGGCTGCGTGCCGCGCCGATCTCCCCTTTTTCCCGCAGCCGGTTGTACACCTCGAAGAAGAGGAGCCACTCGCCGCCTGGCCTCGCCAGGAGGAAGGGGTCGGCCACGTACGCGGCCCGTACGTCGGTCACGTCGGCGCCCGTCAGGACCGGGTTGCCCACGTTGGCC
>SLFU01000071.1 GCA_007124095.1 Gemmatimonadota bacterium | reverse complement strand
CGGGCGGGAGCTATCCGACGAGGACGTGGTGAGGATCACCTCCTTTCTCGAGTCGCTGACCGGAGAGATCCCACCGAACTACGGACCCCCGGAATCACCTGAATGACGACTCGGGTCCTTGCTGCTGTCATCACGGAAGGAGCTCGGTTCCTTCTGGCCGAGCGTCCGTGTCCGCCTCGTGGAAGCGTGAAACACCACGGGGTCGGTCCTGGCATGAACTTTTTTGGAGACAATGCACTATAGTGAAGGATGGGCCCCCGACAAGACCTATGTTCTTATGGAAGGCGGTACGGGACGCCTCCCCCACGCCGGAGGCGTTAGCCATGAAGACTTTTCTGAGACAAGCCATCCTGGGGACGGTAATCTCTTTCCCTTTCCTGGGTTCCGTAGCCGCCCAGGAGCCCACCTCCACCTCCGACCCGGGGGGAATCGTGGTAGTAGGGACGGTACAGGACCGTCTCCTCCAGCAAGAACTTCCACATGCCCTGGTGGAATTCTTCCGCCCAACAGCCGACGACAGCGCCTTCACCGTCCTGGCGGCTCAGGCCGTCGCGGACGCGGAGGGACACTTCCGCACTGCGGGGCTGGCCCCCGGTCTGTATCGACTCCAGGTCGAGACACTCGGCTACCAAACGCTGGACCAAGCGGTCCGGGTGGAGGGTGCCTCCCCCATGGACATCACGATCCACCTGGCCCTTGAGGCGATCGAGTTGGACGCTCTGGTGGTGGTGAGTCTTAGGAGCCGATCTCTGGAATCGCACGGATTTTATGATCGGCGCGCGCAGGGTATGGGCGCCACCTTCACCCGGGCCGAGATCGAAGCCTCAGGGTACATGCAGGTCACGGACATCATCCGGAACGCCCGCGGCCTCACGTTACGAAGGTCGAGCCCGGCCTCGAGCCCACACGTCGTGATGCGAGCGGGAGGAAGCGCGTGCCGTCCGGACATCATCCTGGACGGAGTCAACATGGGCTCCAACCTTTCCATCGACGACGTCGTCTCCGCCGGAGACGTGGAGGCCATCGAGGTCCATCGCACCACCTCCATCCCTCCGCAGTTCCGCCAGAGCTCTTGCGGCGCCGTACTCTTGTGGACCCGGGATCCGCACATGGGCGGGCCGACCCGGCCCTTGGACACAGCCCGGTTAGGGGTTGCAGCAGGCTTCCTGTTCCTGACCTACCTTCTCATCCGCTGACCTCCGGCCTCCCAAGGGATCACCTTCAATCCGGCAAAACTGCAGCGCGGTCGGTTTCCATCCACGGTTGCGGCGCTCCCTTCCGCGACTCCACCGCGATGAGGGTGGGACGCCTCGGACCCGGGGAAAAGAAACCACCCGATCCGCCGGCGGCTCCAAACTGCTCACCAGCCGTGATCCTGTTGACCTCCGTCAGGCGGGTCGTATCATCTCCGGCCAGGATCAAGATGCGAAACTCACCTGAACCCCCGAGGTTCTCCAGCAGGGTGACCACCGACCAATCGCCGTGGTCCAGAGGCGCTGCGTAGGGAGTGGAGACGACCCGCACATCCGGAAGGTCTGGAGGGTCTACGATCACGGGTGAGCCTCCGGCTCGGCCCTCGCACCCCAGGAGTAGCGGCATCCCCAAAATGCCCCATCGCGCTCCCGCTCGAAACCATGTGAGCCAGACCGCTTTCAAACCCAGACCTCCTTCTTCAGAGCCGTTCCACCAACTCTATCCTGCCGCGAGGTACCTGGCGCGGGAGGTCTCCGATCCCGTCAGGGGCCACTATTGGAACGGGCCGCACCCGGCAGTTTCTCCGGATGCGACCCGTCCTCTTGATACTGACCAACCCCCGGTCAAGCAGGCCGCCGAGAAGCCACCTACGAGCACCGACGGGTCACGTGATCAGGGATTGATGGGCCGCTCCGCGGGCGCGCAGAGGGTGGCCCGATCTGCCGAGGAAAAATTCACGTTCACCACATACTCCGAATTGGGCATGGTGTAACGGATTCCACCCTCCAAGCGCCGGTTCTGCACCCGGGTACCACCCGCATCCCTCGGGAACCAGAGCACATCCAGGTTCTTGAGCTTGGTGTAGAAAAAGCGAGCTTCGTTGAAGAGGGCCCGCCGCCGCTCCTCGAAAATCATGTCGCGGATCTCTTCGGGGTTGGACGGGTCCGCGTACGTCACCAGCGGGAGATTATCGGCGGAGCGGAGCTCGTTTACCAAGTCGATGGCGGTCTGTCCGCCTGCGATCTCCGCCCGGATGAGCCACATCTCCTTCCAGTTCACCAAGGGGATATCCGCACCTTCCTCAGTATACTTCCAAGGCACCTCACCCTGAGCCTGCTTCCCCTGGATCGTCCGGGTGTCGGTCCGAACCCGGGTATCCGGGACCGCGCCGGCCATCACGCCATGGTCGTTCATCCATCCCGCCGCGGTGCGAACGGGAATTTGGTCCTCCCGGATGGCCCGACCGTCGGGCAGGATTCCGAGGTTCGTATAGCCAGTGAACGGAATGACATTGGGCCACGCCTCACCCGTGACAGGGTTCGGCGGACCCGACCACCAGTCGATGGGGTCATACACCTCGAAGAACGCCCCACCGCTGCCGGAGAACCACCCGCGGTTTTGACGGGTCGTCACGGCGGCGGAGGTGCTGGCAATCCCCGGCTCCCGAGTTACATAGGCAACGAAGCCCTGAGGCACCTCCTCGGCGTCCGCCGACGCGCCCGCATAATCCCCCGCCAGCCATCGGACCTGAGCCCTAAGTCCAAGCGCCATGGTACGGGCACTGGGAGAGATGTTGTTCGGAAGGGCAAAATCCCCTCCTGCCGCATTGATCTCGCTCAAGGAACGCGTGAGCGTGGTGTTCGCCCTCTGGAGCACCTCGTCCGGAGCCAGGAGGGGCCCACCATCGATGGCGATCTCGCAGAGGTTCGAGCCCATCCACCCCAAGATGGCCCCCTCATAGAGGGAGCTCATGGCGAGGAGGCGATCTCGCTGCGGAACTTGCTCCGGCGCCCAGTCGTTGGTGAGTCGATTATGGAGTTCCGTCGCGAATCGCAAGGCAATCGACATGGGCCCGAAGGCGTCGCTCGCCGTAATATAATTGGCAACATTGCACATGGGACCGCAGAGATAAACTTCCCCAGCGTCCTCACGACCGAGGGTGCGATACGTGTGAATGTCGTACGCACTCTCGAAGTGGGTGATGATCGTGTTGGCCTGTGTCTCGGCACCCGAGGGGTCCGTTAGCGCGCCATCGGTCAACTGAGAAGGAAGGTCTGCATCCAGGAGCCCGCTGCAGGCACTCAGTCCTCCGACCGACATCACCAGGAGCAATGCCAAGGCACCCCGCTCGAAACTCCTTGCGCGTTGACGTTGTCTAGAACTCTTCATGATTTCGTAATCCTCGTCCTCTGGACTGTGGGTTGGGAGACGGGGCGATGCGGACGTGATGAGATCCTTCGTGCGTCCGCGCCGCCCCGACCTCCGGGGCCTGCCTACTCAGGTCAAGTCGCTCGCTCCACCCTGCTGGGTCAGAAGCTCACGTCGAACCGAATGTGGAACGACGACGAGGGTGGATAGGATCGGTGACCGCCATCTCCCTCAGCCGCCCGTCCCGTCTCCGGATCCATGGGCACAGTTGGCGGTTGGTTGAAGTGGTCGGGCCCAAGCGGGTATCCTAGGCCGTCGTAGCCGGTCCAGAGGTTCGCCAGCTCCCGGCCCGAGAAGGTCACGGAAGCGCGATCGGCCCCGAGCCGCTGAGCCAGTCCGCCGGGCAGCTGGTACCGTACCCCCACCTCCCGGAGCTTCACGTAATCACCGTTGAAGTAGGCCATCTGCTCGGCGGATCCGAGCCGGTGCAGCGCGGAGTAGAGCGGATCCTGCTGAGAGACGGAACCGTAACTCGTGTTGTACCGGTGGTGCCAGAGCTTCATGCGGTCGCTGTAGACGCGGCCGAAACCTGCGTCGACGAGGGCGTGCATGTTCAACGTCCCCTGCGCAAAATTAAGCGAGGGAGCTACAGACCACTGGTAGGGATGGAAGGCATGGCCTGGCTTGAGGAGATAGCCACCGACCTGCTCGCAGGGCACGATCTCTCCGCCCGTGTTGACGCCGTACTGGGACGTTCTGGGGTCCCCGCCGGCCGGGTCCAGATGGATGCCGGCGTCACAGTAGGATTGGATACGCCGTCCCCACGGATCCACGATAGATCCTTCCGGATCGTACTCGGCCGCCATGTGCCAGTATTGGTGGTTGTTTCCGAACTGTCCGTGCGCCGGGTACGACCAGCCCTTTCGAATGGTATTGGAGCCCGGGAAGTCCCCCAACTCCTTGATCTCATTCATTCTGAAGGCGCCCGTGAAGTCGATGTTGAAGACGACATCGGCGCCCTGGTACACCTGAGTGCGGAGGCTCGCTTCCCATCCCCAGTTGTCGATCCGACCCACGTTGGACTGGAACGCGTCCCCGCCACCCAAACTCGGCGGAAGGACGATTCCAAGGAGGTTGTCCCGGTTCTGCTGGGTGTACCAGTTGAACTCACCTGAAAGACGCCCTCCCAAGCTGGCGAACTCAGCACCCAATTCCAGCTCGGTGCTGACCTCGGGCCCCACGTTGAGGTTTCCGGTGCTGGCAGGGGATAGAGCCGATGTCCCTCCGGGGCCCGCGATGGGCTCGAAGGTGTTCACGCCCGCGAAGGTATCCGGCTGCCGGCCCGCCTTCCCCCAGGCACCGCGAAGGCGAAGCTCGTCCATGAAGTCCAACCCCCAGAACGGCTCCTCAGACACGACCCAGGACGCCGAGAATTTGGGGTAGATGATGGGGTCGAAATCCGCCCCGAAGGCCGAGTTGTCGTCGAACCGAAGCGCAGCTGTGAAGAAGAGCCGCTCATTCCAACCGATTTGCTCCTGCGCATACACCCCGAGCGACTTGTTCTCGACGTAGTCGTAGTCGATGCTCGCGCGCGTCACCGGCGTCTGGTTGATCGTCCGGGAGAACGGCGACGCAAATCCCTGTCCCGTGTTCCCCAGGAATTCCCGCGTCCGCGAGTAGTACTGAACTCCGAAGGAAGTGGCGGTGGTCAAGGATTCGCCGACTGGAAGTGTGATCGTGGCAGACATGTCCGTGCTGAGGTCTGTGCTCGACGGACGCTCGTAGACCACCGTTCCATCCAGAGTCTCCTGGATCACCACCGCCTGTGTGGTCTCAATGGGATGGACCCAGTTGTTGGTTTCCCAACCTTTGTCGATCCCCACGACCGCCCGAGCGGACAACCAGTTCGCGTGAGTGAAGTTGAGCTGGGCGCTCCCGGTGAAGCGATCATATTCCCGCGTGGAACTCACCTTGGCGATGTCCGTCGGAACCATCTGCTGGAAACCGAGCACCCGAGGGCAGGGGT
>SLFU01000068.1 GCA_007124095.1 Gemmatimonadota bacterium | reverse complement strand
GCATGGGGTCATGCGGACCCACAACAACAAATTGCGCTTTCGGATAATCGGAACGCAGCATTTCGGCGGCACGGACGAATTCGCGGACCGCCCCTCGCCCACCGGACCGACTCGTGGTCCATCTGACCTCCCGGCGAATCTCCGGAACTGCATTCGCAACTCCGATGGGAAGCCCGACCTTCCGGAGAACCGGCAGGTCGGGCAGATCGTCCCCCACCATCGCCACCTCCGGCCACTCCAACCCGAGGCGGCCAAGGAGCTCACGAACCACCGGGAGCTTCCGGGCTCCCGGATCCTGGTGGCACTCCTCGACGCCCAGCTCCCTCGCTCGAGCCGCCGTGGCAGCGGAAACACGTCCGGAGACGAGGGCGACCTCGATTCCGGCGTCCTTCAGCAGTTGGATCCCGAGTCCGTCCTGGATGTCGAAACGTTTGAGCTCGAGCGTCCCCCCCCGATCGTCCTCCCCGAGGTAGACCCCCGCGTCGGTGAGGACGCCGTCCACATCCAGGATCACCAGGCGTATCGACCTTGCCGTTTCGGGTGGGATCTTCCCCGAGCCCCGCTCGACTTCCACCCTCGCTTCGCTCATCCTGCCTCCCTCACTTCGCGGAGTGTCAGGACCTCATCCACCAGCTTGTCAAGCGCCTCCAGGCGGAGCATGGTCGTCCCATCAGAAGGAGCGGAGGGAGGATCGGGGTGCGTCTCGAGGAAGAGATGATCACAACCCGCTGCCACCGCGCCCCGAACCAGATCCGGGATGTATTCCGGATCGCCTCCGCTGGACCCGTCATCCTTCCCGGGACGTTGCACCGAGTGGGTCCCGTCGAATACGACCTGAGCATCGCAATGTCGGCGGATCGTACGAAAGGATCGCATATCCACGACCAGGTTCCCATAACCGAAGAAAGTCCCCCTCTCCGTCACCAAGGTCGGCCCCGCACCACCCTGGCGAGCCTTGTCGACCACGGCCGACATCTCCTCGGGCGCCATCCACTGGCCCTTCTTCACATTCAGGGGACGCCCGGTCCCCGCTGCGGCGAGGACGAGATCCGTCTGGCGGGAAAGGAACGCAGGAATCTGCAGGACATCGACCACCCCGGCCACCGCAACCGCCTGTCCGGGCTCGTGGATATCGGTAAGAACCGGGAGCCCGGTCTCTTGGCGGACCTCTTCGAGGAGGCGAAGCCCCTCCTCGATTCCCGGACCCCGAGGCGATCCCAGCTTCGACCGATTCGCCTTGTCGAAGGAGCCCTTGAAGATGATCGGGAGCCCGGTCCGCTCCGAGAGCTCCGCGAGATGCTCCCCCACACGCAGGTTCAGCGACGACGCTTCCAGCGCACAAGGGCCGGCGATCAGGGTGAACCGATCGAAAAGACTCATCCTTCCCTTCCCACGCCCACCGGCGGTGCCGGATTCCGCAAGTCCCTCTCCTCGGCCTGCCGGGCCGCGGCCCCGATGAAGGATGCGAAAAGCGGGTGCGGACGCGTAGGCCGGCTCTTCAGCTCGGGGTGGAACTGACACCCAATGAACCAGGGATGGCTCTCCAGCTCGACCATCTCCACCAGCTTCCCGTCCGGCGACCGTCCGCTCAACCTCATCCCCTCCCCTTCCAGCTGCTCTCGGTACTGGTCATTGACTTCGTAACGGTGTCGGTGCCGTTCCGAAATTTCCTCCGTCCCGTAGATCTCGGCCACTCGAGATCCAGGCTCGAGTTGGGCCGGGTAGGCCCCCAGCCGCATGGTCCCACCCTTGTGGGTCACGTTCCGCTGGGAGTCCATGAGGCAGATGACCGGATCCGGAGACTCCGAAGAGAACTCGAGCGAGTGGGACTCATCGAGTCCGCACACGTTCCGGGCGAACTCGATCACGGCGCACTGGAGACCGAGGCAGATCCCGAAGAAGGGCCGCTTCGACTCGCGGGCCCACCGGATCGTCTTGAGCATCCCCTCCACGCCCCTGGGACCGAAGCCACCTGGAATCAGAAGGCCGTGGAAGCCCTCCAGCCGGCTTCCGGGGTCGATCTCGTCGAACTCCTCGGAGGAGATCCACCCGATTTCCACCCGCACCTCGTTGGCGATCCCACCGTGGATGAGCGCCTCCTGCACCGACTTGTACGAATCGACGAGCTCCGTGTACTTCCCTACCACCGCAATTCGCACCGTGGGCTGGTCGGGCTTCTTGATGATGTCCACCATCCGCGTCCATTCGGTGAGATCCGGCTCCGGGGCCTCTAGGTCCAGAAACTCGAGGACGTAGTCGTCGAGACCCTGCCTCCGGTACTCGAGGGGTACCTCGTAGATCGATTCCACGTCGAGCGCCTCGATAACGCCACGGGGATCCACATTCGTGAAGAGCGCAATCTTCTGCCGCATCTCGTCGTCGAGATGGTGCTCCGATCGGCAGATCAACCCCTGGGGCTGGATCCCGATCTGCATCAACTCGCGGACCGAGTGCTGGGTCGGCTTGGTCTTGAGCTCTCCTGCGGCGGCGATATACGGAACCAGGGTGAGGTGGAGGTAAATCGCGTTCCTCGGTCCCACCTCCTGGCGGAATTGCCGGATGGCCTCGAGGAACGGGAGGCTCTCGATGTCGCCCACCGTCCCCCCGATCTCCGTGATCACCACGTCGTGCCGGTCCGCGAGGCGGCGCACCCCGCCTTTGATTTCATCTGTGATGTGGGGAATGACCTGTACGGTCGAGCCCAGATAATCCCCGCGCCGTTCCTTGCTGATCACGGACTGATAGATTCGGCCCGTCGTGATATTGTTCGCCTGGGAAAGCGATTCGTCGATGAATCGCTCGTAGTGCCCCAGGTCCAGATCGGTCTCCGCACCATCGTCGGTGACGAACACCTCCCCGTGCTGGAAGGGCGACATCGTTCCCGGATCCACGTTGATGTATGGATCGAACTTCTGGATCGTCACGCGCAGTCCTCGCTCCTTGAGGAGGCGTCCGAGCGAGGCAGCCGCGATTCCCTTGCCGAGGGATGAAACGACCCCTCCGGTCACGAAAATGTACTTGGTAGGCTGGGCTTCTGAGGTCATGTTTCCTTCGCCGCTGTCCGGTGAATGCCTGTTCCCGAGAGAATCCGCTCGACCCGTATCACATCTTCTGGCGTGTCCACTCCGGCGTGGGCCCCATCCACGACCGCGACGCCGATGCGAATGCCAGCCTCCAGAGCTCGGAGCTGTTCCAACCTCTCCAACTCTTCAAGGGGGGAGATCGGCAGGCCGACCCACCGCAGGAGCGCCTCCCTCCGGTAGACGTAGACGCCCACATGGTGAAGGAAGGGCGGCGCCGCCAACGCTGCGGGAGACGGATCACCCTCCCTCTGATGAGGAATCGGGGCCCTCGAGAAATAGAGCGCTCTCCCGTCCCGGGCCCGCGCCACCTTCACGACCGAGGGATCACGAAACGCCTCGACGCTCCCGACCGGTGTCGCGCACGTTCCGACCTCCCACCCATCGTGCTGAACGAGAGACACTGCGTCCCCCAGGTGGCTCTCTTCGACCAGTGGTTCGTCCCCCTGCACGTTCACGACCACCGGAAAGTCTCGGAACCCCGGCCGGTCCACAACCTCGGCGACCCGGTCCGTCCCGGATTCGTGCCCCGAGTCGGTCATCAACACAGCGGCGCCCAGCGATTCGCAGAGCTCTCTCACCTGGGGAGCATCCGTCGCCACGACGACGCGCTGGAAGAGGGGCATCCCGGAAACCCTCCGCCACACCCACTCCAGGAGAGGTTTCCGGAGGACCGGGTGGAGGGGCTTGTGCGGCAGACGGCTCGACGCAAGGCGGGCCGGAATGACCCCGAGAACGGGTTCACTCACCGCCGGCCTCCGGGAGATGGGTCCGGGGGATCCAGTGCAAGTTTCACGCCAGAGAACTTAGAGGGTGGCCCGGCACGGAGCAAGGCCGGGGCGACCGGGCTCAGAGCTCCAGAAAGTTTCTGAGGAGCCCCTTGCCGTCCTGGGAGAAGAGGGACTCTGGGTGGAACTGCACGCCCCAGATCGGGAAGCGTCGGTGCCGGACCGCTTGGATCTCCTCCGCGTTATCCTCCTCCGATGGTGACCAGGCCACGGGCTCCAACTCCCGGGGAAGGACTGCGGGATCCGTGACCAGGGAATGGTAACGAGCGACCTCCAAGGGTACCGGAAGCCCGTGGAACAGCCCGGTGCCCGAGTGTCGAACTTTGGTGGTCTTTCCGTGCATGACCGAATGAGCTCGGATCGTTCGCCCCCCGAAGGCTTCTCCGATCGCCTGGTGGCCCAGACAAACTCCCAGAAAGGGGACCCGCGGGCCAAGCCGCTTCACCGCTTCGACGCTCACGCCGGCCTCGCGGGGTGTACAGGGGCCCGGCGACACCACGACCCGGTCCGGGCTCATGGCTTCGAGCTCCTCCACCGTGCGCTCGTCGTTCCGGATCACGCGGGGCTCCGCACCCAACTCTCCCAGGAACTGGACCAGATTCCACGTAAAGGAGTCGTAGTTGTCGATGACGAGGAGCATCAGTAGTCCACCGGTCTCAAATAGAACTCGCCGATCGCGCTCGAAGAAATCATCGCCGTGGTCGGAAGCCTCCGCTTCCAGTGCGTACCCTCGAGTCGTTTCCGCACCTGTTCCACCGCGCCCTCCCCGAAACCGGCCCGGACGAGGTCGCTTGCGCTGTATCCCTCCAGAAGCCAGTGCAGAATCCGGTCGGCCACCGGATAGCTGACCCCGAGCTCGTCCTCGTCGTTCACGCCCGGCACGAGATCTGCCGACGGGGCCTTGTCCACGATCGCTTCGGGCACGCCCAGGTGACGGCCCAGCGCCCAGACCTGGGTCTTGAATAGATCCCCGAGGGGATTGATCGGGGGTGAGTCGTCTGCATGCCAGGTGAAATATCCGAGAAGCCTCTCGCTCTTGTTTCCCGTACCGAGAGGGAGGGCCCGAAGACGGGCAGACTGGTCCCAGAGCACCATCGCCCGAAACCTGGCCGCAAGGTTTCCCCGCCGCAACCCGGACAGCTCCGGTTCTTCAGCACGGACATAGGCGTCGACTCCCTCCGTGATCTCGATGGTGCGCCCCTCCAGACCGGCAACCTCGAGGAGAAGGCGGCCGTGGTCGAGGCTCTCGGAGCTCGAGGTCTCGTAAGGAAGGAGAAAGGGATGGACGTGCTCAATCCCCAGGGCCCGCACGGCCAGGAGGCAGGAAACGGCCGAGTCCACTCCACCGGACACGCCGACCACCACGTCGGTGAACCCTCGTCGGTCCACGATCTCGTCCCGGAGGAACCCAATCAGGGCCTCCTCGACGAGCGGAAGATCGAGCGCGAGAGCGGAATCGTCGGCGGGATCCGGAAGCGCACGGGCATCGGGCGCACCGACCGG
>SLFU01000029.1 GCA_007124095.1 Gemmatimonadota bacterium | reverse complement strand
GGGCGGTCCTGCTCGACCCGAATGGGGCGGCGTTTGGGATCATCCCAGTCGTTTCTGCCGAGACGATCCCTCCGGGCGACGCCGGCACGTCGCCCGATGTTGCGGCGCCTGTCGGTCGCATTGGCTGGCTCGACCTCACGGTGCCCGACGCGTCCGCAACCCAGGACTACTACCGGCACGTTGTGGAATGGTCCGTGCACGAGCTTCAGATGGAGGACGGGGGTGCGCGCTACGCCGACTACAACATGCTCGGGGAAGATGGAAACCCCGCGGCGGGAATCCGCCATGCTCGCGGGGTAAACGTGGGCCTGCCCCCTGTCTGGATGATCTACCTCCCCGTGGGCAACCTCGCCGAAAGCCTCCGCCGCGTGGAGGAAGAAGGGGGCAAGGTGATCAAGACGATCAAGGGCGAGGATGGGGAGTACATAAATGCGGCCGTTCAGGATCCGGTGGGGGCGCATTTGGCACTGATGCCCGGGTGATTCGTGAGTGGCCAGACGCCTCTACTTCGTGCTCCCAGCGGTGGCCCCTCCACTTCTTGAATAGTCTTCCAGGGAATGGTATGAGACGCGTACGATATCAAGTCGCATGTAGCTTGGACGCGTTCATCGCAGGGCCCGAAAACGATTTCGGTTGGATCCCCCCTGAGCCCGACTTCGATTTCGAGGCGCTGTATGCTCAGTTTGACACCCTCCTCATGGGCCGACGCACCTACGAGATTGTCTGTGCATCCGGGGAGAGTTTTCGTGGCAAGGAGGTGATCGTCGCGTCACGATCGCTCGAGGCCACCGATTACCCAGAGATCGAAATTGTGAGCGATCATCTCGAGGCGCGTATTCGCCGGCTCCGTTCCGAACCTGGTCGTGACATCTGGCTCTACGGCGGAGGTCACCTGTTTTCTCAGGTTCTCGAGTGGGAACTGGTCGACACAGTCGAGCCGGCGATCATCCCGATACTCCTGGGAGGTGGAGTTCCGTTTCTTCCATCTCCCGCGGTACGCCGGCAACTGAAGCTGGTTCGAAGCCGTTCGTACCTTGGCGGAACGGTCCTGCTGGAATACTCCGTCCAGAAAGAACGGTCATAGAAACCAGGGGTGGCAGGCGCCGTGCACCTGAAGGGGTCGACTGCTCCCTTCCTCTCAGAAGCTCGCGTTCACGAGGGGAAGGAGCCGGAGCGCGGGGCGATTGTTTTCCGCCCGATTCAGGAGCCCGATCTGCACGCCGCGGAGCACCTCGGCGCGGTTGTAGATCCCGACGGTGAGTCCCACCTGCCGCCCCAGGTCGTTCCACCCGGCTACGGCAAGACCGGTGAGCTCCAGCGCGGTAGTCCGGTACGCGGTCAGCGCCAGCCCGTCGATCTTCGCGCCCGCCGAGATCCGCAAGCCCGCCGCCTTGACGCCAGTCATCGCATCGCTGGCCACGAGGGCGACCCCCGCCGCCTGCAGCCCCACCAGGCTCTCGTCGGTGACGAGGCCGATCCCCGCGACCTGCACCCCGCGGACCGGACCCTCCGACACAAGCCCGACTCCAGACGCCTGCACGCCCCGGATCGAACCCCGACTCACGAGGCCGACCCCGGCGGCCTGCACCCCCTGGATCCCGCTCCCGCTCACGAGCCCCACGCCCGTGACCTGCACTCCCTGGATTCCCCCGTCGCCCACGAGCCCGACCCCTGACGCCTGCGCTCCCCGGATCGGACCCTGGCTCACGAGTCCGACTCCGGCCACCTGGAACCCAGTGATCGAGCCCTCGGTCACGATCCCCGCGAGCCCGGCCCCCACCCCATGGATCGATCCGGCGGCCGGAAGGAACCCCAGCGCAACCCCCCGCACCCGCCCACCCACCGACGGGTCTCCGCGGGTTACCCCCCTAGGGGCCCAGAGGGTAAGATGGAGGCCGTTCACCGCGTCCAGACAACGGTCACGGAAGTTGATCCGCACACCGTCGACTCGGGGAACGTGGCCCAACCCGAGCCCCGCAGTCCCGGCTCCCAGGAGCACCCCGCCCTCAGGACATGGCGCTTCCTGTCCCGCAGCAGTCCCGGCCCCAACGGCCATGGCGAGAGAGACGAGAAGGGGAGTCGACAACCACGCAGGGGGGCGGAAGGAGGGCGTCTTATTCATCGAAATGCAGGACTCCGGAAGATGGGCGTTCGGGTAGCGCTGCGGAATCTCCAGGGGGAGGCCACGCAGTTCGCGCTCGTGACCTTGCGGCCGCCCCCCGGCTCAGCGGGCTCTTCAAATTCCTCGGCCAGCGCGGCGACGGCGTCGAACTCGCAAGGGCCACATCCCGGAGGGCCGCTTGAAAGCTCCGTGTCTACCGATTCCACCGTCCCGACTCGATTCAGCCACGACCCCGAATCTCGCTTCGGAAGGAGGACGTGACCAGGGCACTGAGGAGCCGAGAACCTACCCTGCTCGGACGAGATGTCCCCACCTTGCAACAAACTGTCCCGAGGGGGCGACAGACCAGTGAGGGCCTGAAAAGACTCTCCCCACCCACAGCCCCTGAAAGCCAGGTAGTTCGCGGTCACACGCCGAGTGCCCGACCGTCTCGCAACCGTGGCATACTTCTTCCACATTCGTCAAGATTACCTGCACCCTCCCGGTCGCCGAGCCGCACACTCTGCAAGGGGCTGACGATGAAGATCCTTCTCGCCACCGACGGGTCCCGCTACGCGCTGGAAGCCGCCCGATTCTTGAGCACCCGAGCTCGCCCGGATGGATCCGTGAAGATCGATCTCGTTGCCGCTCTTCCCCCCGAGGCTTCGTTGCCACTTCGGGACTCCGGATTCGCCGACGGAGACGGGCGAGGGGGCTGGACCCGGAGGCGCGGCGGACTCGAGGACACGGAGAAAGTGCTGATCGAAGCCGGCTTCAAGGTTGAGGCGCGCACCCTTACGGGTGACCCGCGCGAGGTCCTGGTGGAGGAAGCCGAAGATTACGACCTGGTCGTAACGGGTGTGAAGGGACGTGGCGCCGCCCCCTTCTTTGAGCTGGGAAGTGTCGCCCGGGCGGTGCTCAGACACGCTCCCTGCTCGGTTCTCCTCGTCCGCCCCCGTCGATCTGCTGAAAGCGGGGTCCGCATGGAGCACGTACAGGAGGATCCTGAAGCCCCTCGGGTACTCCTGCCCACCGATGGAGTCGAGGACGGACTGGCTGCAGCCTGGGAGGTGTTCGCCTCCTTTTGCGGAGTGCATACCAAGGTCGAGGTGGTCACGGTCGTCGAACCCCACAGCGTCGACGTCGGGCAGCCGGGAAGGGGTGCGTGGGCTTCGAGGCCCCATGTGGAAAATCGGTCGAGGGCCCGTAACTGGCTCCGGAGAGCAGTCCGTGGCTTCGGTCCAGCTGCCGTGCCCCCGCGAGGCCGACTCCTCGAAGGCAGGCCAGGCGCCGAGATCGAGCGGCGGGCCCTCGAGACCAGGGCCGACCTGATCGTGCTCGGGGTCCGCGGCGGGGGACGTCCCGGTCCAGGCCCGCTCGGGAGCACAGCCCGTGAGCTGGCCTGGCGCGCTCCCTGCTCCGTGCTCATGGCGCGGGACAAGACCTTGAAGCGGGGGAGGAACCGGCTCGAAAACCGGCTGCAGGGCCTTCATGAGGCGCCCGCTCCCAAGCTGGCCGGCGAAAGTCCCCCACTTTCTCCGGAGAGGTGAAGGGAGCGCGCTCAAGTCGATCGATTGTCCCGATCGAGAGCGGCATCCGCCTCCTTCAACTTCTCTCCCAGGCCTGCGGCCAGGTTCCGATAAACGACGACGATGATGTCGGGGCGCCGGGCGGTCAACTCCTGGAGGCGATCACGAGTCAGAACGGCTGCCACCACCTCGCCCCTTGCCTGGACGGAGGCGCTGTGGCGGGCTCCGGAGAGCATGGCGTTCTCCCCGACCGTGCCTCCTTCAGCGACCGTCCCCACCCGGGCCGACGAAGAGAGTAGAACTTCGACCTCACCGCGAATCAGGACGAACAGCTCCTCGGCGGGCGCGCCTCGAGCGAACAATTCCTCTCCTGCACCGTATTCACGCACGGACAGGGAAGCGGCAAGGCGGCGAGCCTGCTCGTCGCTGAGTCCGTCAAAGATGGCCAGATCCTCGATCCGGGCGGCGATCGTCGGCATTACGGTGCGAGTTCGGAATGCGTCCATCACCACATGGAAGATCGGCCGGACGACGTCGATCAAGGCCACGTCACCCACCTCCGCGGGGACGAGGAGGCGCACCATTCTGACGGCATCCAGACGCTCCACATCATGGAACGCGAGTGCCGGCACGTACGCGGCGGGGAGGAACCCGAGCTCGAGGAGGGTGCGCTGGAGCCGTGTCCCATGCGCATTGACGTCGACCTCGATGTACTCCGCCTCGAGCTCCCTGGCCCGCTCCAGCAACTCTCCGAGGAGATAGACGATTACTTCGTCTGATCCCGCGATGAGCTCGAAGAGGCGGATGCTCCGATCGATCGGATCATGCAGGAAGCCCACTCCGCCGGCAATGGCACCGCCCCCGCTCCGGCCCCTGGGTCGTCGCGCTACGAGGTAGTTGGCCTGGCGGGCCTGGAGCATGAAGAACCCATAGTGAAGCCGCATCGGACCAAAGACATCCCGGTCCCGAACCCGACCGCGTTCGATGCGTAGGAGATCGGGCATCCGGTCCGATTCCAACTGAGAGAGTTCGAAATCGTCGTCCCGGGGGTACGGGGGGCTCGATTCGTCGATGATGACATCGACCTCCATCCCGAGATTGCTCATCGCAAGCTCGGCGATCGGCGCCACTGTGGGCACAATCCTGGGGTGATTCTTGCGTAGGGTCAGCCCCGACCCGAAGTGGCGGGCGAAGAGAGCGACGCTCTCCCGGTCCTCGAAGCGATACTTCAGCGGCAGGAACCCGACGGGAGCGAAGCCGAAGCGCTTCGAGATCCTCTGCGAGTAGGGATGCACCGTGCGATTGTCGGCAACCGCCAGATGCAACCGGTTCTGGATCAATTCGATTCGGCGTGACATGATCGCCTTCCCGGCGCCCAGTCCGCGGGCGTCCGGGTGAACGACCAGGCGTCCCAGCTCACCGACCAGGTCGGAGTGGGCTCCGATGTCCAGGTTCACCGAGCCGGTACCGACCACGGTACCGTTGTCCGGATCCTCGGCCACCACCATCACGATGTGATCCCCGTAGATCGCCCGCTTCAGCCAGTCGGCATCGTAGAAGTCCTGGAAGGGATAGTCCTCTCCGTAGGTTTCCAGAAAGATCTGCCGGATAGCTTCGACGTCCTCTTCCCGGGCCTCTCGAGTTCGAATCTCCGTCATCTCTTCCACGTCCGTGGTCGGGAGGAGCCGTTCTGAAGGGGTGGTGGAATGAAGAATGGAGGTGCCCGCTGCTGGCCGCCAGCACCGTCGGCCACAACGTGCGTGCCCACTCGGGACATTTCAACCGCTCAACCGCGAAGGGGACTTTGAACAATACGACACCTTCGCCAAGCAGGAAGTGGACCCGACGGCCTTATCTGAGACTGGTCTCCAATGCTTGTTCCCCACCTGGACGGCCGGTATGATAGGGCTTCGGTGGGTATCCGCGACCACCCCCATATCCAAGGCTTCCTCTCTACCTTCGGGAGCACCGATGAGCGCGCCTTTTATCGTCCGCTTCGGCCCTTCCTGGCTGCTCCTCGGCGTCGCGCTCATGGTCACGTTCGGTTCCGTCTCCTGCACGCGGTACGTGCAAACTGTGGAGGATCTCGGCCCCCAGGCCTACTATCAGACCGGATTTCCGCTCCGCGACAGCTCCCAGTCGCTAGAGAGAGCGTTTGACTCCGTGAAGAGGATCCAGACGAGGGCCTCCTACGACACCTACGTGTTCGCCCAGGACAATGCGCCCTTCGAGACGGATCCGCTCTCCCCGGAACTCCTCGCGAGCGCCGTGGACACCGTCTCCTCCCCGCAGGACCGTGCAGCTACCGCGGTCGTGCTGTCCCGGACGGGTCGCAACGTGACCCTCGTGACGGTGGCCCATGTCCTCACCTTCCCGGACACGATCGTTGAATACTTCGACGCCGACGAAAGTCAGGTCGGGCCTCCCCCAACTCTAACCGCGCCTCGTCACATCGAGAGCATTTCGATCAAGACTCGGCAGACGAATTGGGTTCTGGAGCTTCCCGAGGTGGATTCCTTCGAGATCCTCGCCACCGAGGCCCGTGGCGATGTGGCCCTCATCGGCGTGGAGTACCGCGAGGGTGCAGATCCGGAGGAGGTGGTGCCCCTGCGGCTGAGCATTGGCAACTCAGATCGGCTGGTGTGGGGCTCGTTCGTCTACGTGCTCGGCTTCCCAAGAGGCTATCCGATGGTGACCCGTGGGGTCGTAAGCGCCCCGGACCACCCGGTGCTCGAATCCTTCGTGGTCGACGGGATATGGAACCGCGGGATGAGCGGAGGCCTCATCCTCGCGGTCCGTGGCGACGGAGAGGGGCTCGAATGGGTGGGGATGGCCCAGGCGGCAGCGGGCTCTACCGAGCTCCGCCTCGTACCCGAAGAAGGGGCCCTCTTTGAACACGATATCCGGCGCCCTTACGTGGGGCCCATCTTCCTGGAGGAGTACCAGCGGATCGACTACGGGATCACCCTCTCCGTGCCGATGACGACGATCCGCCGATTCCTGAACGACCACCGGAGGGAGCTGGGAGAGCGCGGGTATCAGTTGCCGAGCTTCTGAGTCGGGGAGCCACAGGCCTCTTCCGCCATCCCTGCGGGCACGAACCGGCCGAGCACTTGAAAGACACTAAGGATCAGGAGAACGCCACAATGCCCGCACGTGAGCTCGGCCCGCTTCCCGGCCGTGCATCCCGCTCTGGTCGGCCCCTTCTGACTGCGGCAGCTCGAGCTCCCTCCTCTTGCGGGCTCCTTCTCATTGGGGTCTTCCTGCTCCTGTTCGGGCTCGGGGCCTGCGACGCCCCTGGAACTGAACGGGGCATCTCGTACCAGGTCCCGGACCAGCCTGAGATCGCCACGGGTTATACGGAGAAACCCGGTTGGGCCGCGTCGGAGTTCGCCGTGGCCGCGGCGAACCCTCTGGCCACCGACGCGGGATATCAGATCGTCCAGGCGGGCGGATCGGCCGTGGATGCTGCAATCGCCGTCCAGATGGTTCTGACGCTCGTCGAACCTCAGTCGAGTGGCATCGGAGGCGGTGCGTTTCTCATGCACTGGGACGGTTCGGAGGTCACGGCGTACAATGGACGGGAGAAAGCGCCCTCATCTGCGAACGAAGAGCTTTTCCTGGATGAAGCCGGAGAACCCCTCCCCTTTGGCGAGGCGGTGAGGAGCGGGCTCTCGGTTGGCGTGCCCGGAACTGTGGCCATGCTCGCGGAAGCCCATGAGCGCCACGGTGTCCTGGACTGGAGTCAGCTTTTCGAGCCTGCCACGACCCTGGCCGAAAAGGGGTTCCGGATCAGCCCTCGACTCCACGGACTGCTCGAGGCTTATGAAGACGAAGGCCTCCGTGACGATGACATCGCCCGCACCCTCTACTACGATGAGGAGGGAACCCCCCATCCGGTGGGACACATCCTGCGAAATCCGGCCCTCGCCCAGGTACTCCGCCAGATCGCGGAAGAGGGGCCGGTGGCCTTCTATCACGGCGCGGTAGCAGAGGCGATCGTGGATCGGGTCCGGAACCATCCGGAGCGCCCGGGCTCGATGGTCGTCGAAGACCTTCACACCTACCTCGACCAGGATTTCCGTGTGGAGCCCATCTGCTCGCCCTGGCGGAGCTTTGAAGTCTGCGGCTTTCCCCCTCCCTCCTCGGGCCACCTCGCCATCGCACAGATGCTCGGGATTCTCGAGGAGGTGGATTCGCCGACCCCGGCTCTCGAGGAAGGGATCCCCGATGCCGATTGGCTCCACGCTTACATGGAGGCCGCCCGGCTCGCCTTCGCCGACCGCAACCACTACGTGGCCGATCCAGCGTACGTGGATCCTCCCGGAGACAGCTGGGAGACCCTCCTGGACGCCGACTACCTCCGTGGGCGCGCGGCCCTGATCGGGGAAGGAAGCATGGGCGAGGCCCAGCCCGGAAACCCAGGTCAAGCCACGGCGGTGGCCCTCGGCACCCACCCCGGTCAACCGGATCGCGGCACCAGCCATGTCAGCATCGTCGACCGGCAGGGCAATGCGGTCTCGATGACCACCACGATCGAGTCGGGATTCGGAAATCGGACGATGACCGACGGAGGAACCGGAGCACCGGGGGGATTTCACCTGAATAACGAACTCACGGACTTCTCTCTCACCCCAATCGACGACGAAGGGCGGCCCATCGCAAACCGGGTCGAGCCAGGTAAGCGCCCCCGCTCCAGCATGGCTCCCACCCTGGTCCTGGATCGGGAGGCTGGGGAGTTCGTGGCCAGCCTCGGGTCACCGGGGGGCGCCGGGATCATTCACTACACGGCCAAGGCCCTCGTTGGGATGCTGGCGTGGGGACTGAACGCGCAGGAGGCCATCGACCTCCCCAACTTCGCCAACTACAACGGCCCCTCCGTCCTGGAATCCGGCCGCTTCCCCGCCCAGGTCATCGAGGCGCTGGAGGCCCGGGGCCACGAGGTGACCGAGTCGGAGCTGACCAGCGGGCTCCAGGCCATCCAGCGCACCCCCGACGGAGGTCTCTTCGGAGGCGCCGATCCCCGAAGAGAAGGGATCGTGATGGGGCAGTAACGAAGGACCGGATCGAGGCCGGAAGTGGAGTCTACGCCTCGGTCAGATCAGAGACCGCAACCCCAACCGACATCGACTACTGGCCCTGGGCCGGAGCCAGTGCCACAACCGTGGGACCGGCCGCACCGCCGATGTCGATCTCGATCGTATCGTCGGTCTCCTGCATTACGAAGTAGACTGCGAGCCCGACGAGGATTACGATCGCAATGACGGCGACTACGGTCACCATGCTCTTCTGAGAATCGGCCATGAGACGTCTACCTACGTTCAGGTGATTGAAAGTGTCGGACGTGGATGCGGCACCCGTTTACCGAGGCGCCCAGACAAGCCCGGGAGACTCCATTGCGGCGACCTCACTGCTTGGTAGCGAGAGTTTCGGCCAAGGTGACCGCGAGCACCTCCGCCGTGACCGGCTTCGTGATCGTCCGCCGGATCCCGACTCGGTCGACTTCCTCGACAGAGAAGTCAGCGACGTGCCCGCTCAGGAGCACGATCGGGAGGTCGGGGCGAAGTGAGTGGATGGCCGCGGCAAGCTCGATGCCGTTCATTCTCGGCATGAGGAAATCCGTGAGGACCAGGTCGAACTCCGTCGGGTCGGCCTCCACCAGACGGAGCGCCTCCCGGCTGTCCGTCACGGCCACCGGATCGTATCCCAGAGCCGAGAGCCGCCGCTTCCCCACCCGGGCCAGGGACGGTTCATCGTCCACGTAGAGCACCCGCTGCCCCCTGCCCCGGCCCTTCGAGGACACTCCGGGCTCGTCGATGGCCTCCTCGTCCTCCACGGCGGGCAGATAGCACCGCACTTCGGTCCCCTCGCCTGGAGTGCTCTCGATGACCAAGCTCCCTCCGTGTTCCCGAACGATCCCGTGGACCATGGCCAGCCCGAGGCCACTCCCCTTTTCCTTCTCCCGAGTGGTGTAGAAGGGCTCCAGAGCCCGGGCCTGCACTTCGGGCGACATCCCCGACCCGGTATCCTTCACCTGCAGGAGCGTGTAGCTGCCCTCCCGGAGGGATGGGCTGGCGCGGGCGAGGCTGTCCGTCACGTAGATTGGGAGGACCTGGAACCTGACGAGCCCACCGGCCTCAATCGCCTGCGCGGCGTTGAGGCCGAGGTTCATGAGAACCTGATGCATCCCGGTGGGGTCCGCCAGCACTCGTGGGGCAGCCGGATCGATCCAGCTGACGACCTCGATGCCGGGTTCGACCGTCCTTTGGAGCAGCCGGACGACTTCGTGAATCGGGCCCTCGAGCGAAATGGGGCGGGGAGAGGCCTGCTTCTGCCGACTGAAGGTCATGATCCGTTCGACCAATTGCTTCCCCCGCTGAGAGAACTGAATCACCTCCTTCACGTCCGCCAAAGCCTCCTCTTCCTCGATGGTTTCCTCGAGGAACTCGGCGTAGGCCAGGATCCCACTCAGGATATTGTTGAAGTCGTGAGCGATGCCTCCAGCGAGCGTTCCGAGGGACTCCATCTTCTGAGCCTGTCGAAGCTCCTTTTCGAGCCGGCTCCGCTCCGCCTCCGCCACCTTCCTGGCGGAGATGTCGACGATGGAAGAGAGGACGAACATCCCCTCCTCGGTCACGACGGGCCGGAGCCCGATCTCCAGGGGCACTTCGGAGCCATCCTTTCGCAGCCCGAATAGATCTCGGCCCGCTCCCATGGCACGGGCCCGGGGGGCTGCAACGAACTCGGCCCGGAACCCGACGTGCCCCGAGCGAAATCGCTCCGGCACCAGGAGGTCGACCGAGGTCCCCATGAGCTCCTCGCGGGAGTAGCCGAAGAGACGCTCGATCTCGCGGTTGACGAGAACGATCCGGCCCTGTGGATCAACCATCAGGAGCCCGCTCGGGGCAGACTCCACGGCCGCGCGGAGGCGGAGTTCGATCGAGTGACCGGGCTCGGAACTCATGGGCACCAGGGGGCGAAGGGAGAACCGGGAGGTCTGGGCTCGGATAGGCGCCCGTGGACAGTGGTGGGCGTCGGACCATAGCAGAACGGTCAAAATGCACCGCAACCTCTCACCTGGCAAGAGAATGTCAAGTTTTTCCTGTAGTATTGATCCAGGCTGGACCGACTCACCGTGGGGTGAACGCCGAGGGCCCGGGAGCGGTCACTGCCGGCTCGCACTGAACCCGGAGGAGATGTTAGTGTACCTCCCGGGAACCCGCCCGCCCTGATTCCGAAACGTTTCCCACACGTTTCGGACCGGGATCCCGAAGGGGTCAGAGGTGCTCAGGACCGCCGTCGGGACGCGGGGCCAAGCCGAGTCGAAGTGATCCCACCGAACGAGGACTCTTTCCCATGACGGAACCTGCGAGCAGCCGTGAAGCGATCCGCACCGCAATCGGGAGGGCCCGCAACGCCATGGGCCGACTGGATTCCGTAGGCCGGGGAACGGCCCGAACCCGAGCCAGGATCCGGGAGGGTCTCACCTGCGAGATCGAGGACGGCCAATGGACTCTCACGGCGGACATGGTGGAGAAGGCGGGCGGTTCGGGAGAAGGGCCGGATCCCGGAGTCTACGGTCGGGCCGCACTCGCGAGCTGCCTGGCCGTGGGTTATTCCATGTGGGCCGCGGACCGGGGTGTGTCTCTCACTTCGCTGGAGGTGGAGGTCCAAGCCGACTACGATGCACGGCCCGAGTACGGAATGGGGGACGGGCCTCCCGGCTACGAAGCGATTCGCTGGATCGTACGAATCGAGAGTCCCTCCCCCGATGAGGAGGTCCTCGAGGTCCTCAGGATCGCGGAGGCCCGAAGCCCCTATCTGGCGATCTTCCGGAGCCCCCAGAAGGCAAGTAGAGAGCTGTATCTCAACGGCAAGGAGGGCTGACGTCATGGATCCGAGACTTCAGCTTCGTGTGCAGCGCTACGGCTGGGACCGGGCCGCCACGATCTATGACAGGGCCTGGAGCCGGCAGCTCGAGCCCGCGCAGGCGCTCCTCCTGGAGTTGGCCCGATTGACCGAGGGCGAGCACGTGGTGGAAACAGCCTGCGGCTCGGGTCTGGTGACGGCGAGAATCGGTCGGGCGGTGGGTCCGGAAGGTCGGGTCGTGGCGACTGATCTGTCTGAGGGAATGTTGGAGGAGGCGCGCGAGTTGGCGGCTAAAGAGGGGCTTGAGAACATCACCTTTCAGAGGAGGGACGCCGCCGACCTGCAACTCCCCGCCGGCGACTTCGACGCCTCCCTTTGCTGCCTTGGGCACATGTACGTTCCTGATGTTCCGGCGGCGATGCGGGAGATGGGCCGGGTCCTCCGTCCGGGAGGACGAGCGGTGACCGCGGTCTGGGGCGAACGGAAACGGTGCGGGTGGGCGGAGATCTTTCCGATCGTCGACTCGCGGGTGGAAACCGAAGTGTGTCCGCTCTTTTTCCAGCTCGGAACCGGGGATACGCTGCATCGGGAGATGGCGGCCGCCGGTTTCAAGGATCCGGAGGTGAGGAGAGTCGTCACGACGTTGAGCTACGCCTCCGACGAGGAAGCGCTGGAAGCGGCCTTCGCCGGGGGGCCCGTGGCGATGGCTTACAGCCGCTTCGACGATGATGTCCGTGCCGAGGCGCATGCGGAGTACCTGGAGTCGATCGCCCCCTACCGCGTCGCGGGTGGCTACCGGATCCCGGGAGAGTTCGTGGTGGGCCGCGGGGAGTGGCGCCCCTAGGAGGGTGTCGGGTTGACGGGCTATGGTCTGTCCTCCTCGGGTCGGGTCACGGCGGCCGGCTCCGGCTCCGCGCGGGCGGACGGGCGGAGCAGTTCATCCCTCCGACCCTTCACCTACGCCCGGGTATGGGGTCCGGCAGACCCAGATGATCCAGAGCGCCAACGCCAGAATGAGGAACGACCCCGCCCCCCAGAGCCACTCTTCCCCTCCGAACTCGATCCCGCTGGTGGCCAGGTATGCGGCGAGTCCGTTGTGGAGGGTGTGCCAGGCGATCGCCGGTAGGATGGATCCCGTCAGGAGAGCGACCGCGGTCAGGATCACCCCGAGGAAGGTCGTGACCGGGATCCGGAACAGCTCGTAGTGGAAAAGGCCGAAGATCATCCCCACCACCAAGGCCAGCGCCACCCCACCGAACCGCCGCCTCAACCCATGTAGAAGCACACCGCGGAACGTGAGTTCCTCGGTGATTCCGGGAACGATGGCGAACAATAGGACCAGGTGCCACACCGGCACCTCATCGGGAACGAGGGCCTGCCCGAAGCTCTCCAGGGCCTCGGTCGGAACCGGGACAACGAAATCCATGAGGTGCAGGACCGTGCCCGCGGCGACGAGGCCCGCGGGTGCACCCAGGGCCACACCGGCCCAGACGCCCGGCCTGGGGAATCGGAGGGCCAGTGCCTCCACCGGATCCAGTCGGAACCGGCGGATCATGAGGAGGGGGAAGGCCAGAAAGACGAGTCCCACGCCCAACAGGATGCCCATCCGAATGTCTTCGAAGCGTAGGTTGAGCTCCAGCAGGAGCTTGATCGCCCAGAGGACCAGGATCCAGCGGAGGATCCGTTTCGGGAAGAGTTCGGGCCCCTCCAGGGAATCCTCCCGGGAGGTGTCGCCGGTGACCAGCCCCTCGTCGTGAAGGGCCTGGACGGACCGGGTCGTTACCCATGCGGCGGCCCCCGCCGTGACCAACCACGCCGCGGCGAGCCAGGCCAGCTGCAGGTTCCCCGCCAACAGGTCCCGAACGCCAAGACTCAGATTGGCGATCGGTATCAAGACGGCCGCGGACTGGAGCGAAAGGCCGGGCATGAGGGGAGCCATGGCCGGTGTCACGAGCACGAGAAGGACCGGCATCAGGTAGAGCTGTGCCTCCTTGTAGCTGTTGGCATGGGCCGAGGTGACGAGAAGCACCCCGGCCACCAGCGCGACCACCGGGAGATAGAGGAGGAGGAGTGCCGCCACGAGTCCGGGGGAGACGTCGACCGCGAAGCCTTGCAAGGGGTCGATGAGCCCCGTTCCAAGGAAAACCCATAGGTTCACGAGCTGCACCAGCGCGATCGCCAGGGCCACCCCCATTACGGCCAGCAGCTTTCCGGCGACGATCTCGGTGCGGGACACCGCCGAGGTCAGAAGCGTAGCCAAAGTCCCCCGTTCCTTCTCCCCGGCCAGGGTGTCGGTGGCCACCACGGACCCCCCGAGAACCATCAGTCCCAGGAGGATCAAAGTGAGATAACGGCCGAGCCGGGCGCCCTGCACCTGCCGCTCGGAGGCCACATCCACCCCTTCCACTACGGCCACCTGATATGAGGGCACGGCGAACCCGGCCTGCACCAGGATCGAGTCCCGCCGGGTCCGGTGCCGATCCAGCAGGGATTCACTGAGCCTTTCGGCCCCCTCGCGGGAGGCAGTCCTCGTGGAGTGGTAGCTGATCCGAAGGACCCGAATCCCATCGAGATCGGGTGAGATGGCGTCACCCTCGATGCCCTCGGCTTCCACCAACTCCCGCCATTCCTCGGTTGAAAAGGCTTCCAGGTACAGGTCGATCGAGCCTGCATCGAGGGCCTCGCGTGGATTGCCGATCTCCACGAGACGAAATCCGGGTCCGTCCTCCACTGCGCGAACGTCCCGGAGCGATTCTACGAGCTCTGCGGCGAACTGCGACTCCTCCCCTACCAAGGCCAGCTGAAAAGTGCGCTGCTCCGCTCGCTCGGCACGCCGATCCTCGATCTGGCTCCCGATCAGGAGAAGAGCGGGGATCAGGACGACGGGTAGAACCACCGACATGAGCACGGTCCTGGGGTCCCGCAGGAGGGTGCGAAGCTCCAAGGCGACCAGCGTTCGCACCGCCGATGTGATCCTCACGTTCCGATCTTCCCCCTCATCCCGGCGTAGTGCACGAACACCTCTTCCAGATAGTGACGCCCCGTCGCCTCCCGCAGTTGATCGAGGGTACCGGTCGCCAGAATCGCCCCGTGGTGAATGATCCCGATCCGATCGCAAAGCTGTTCGGCCTCGCTCATCACATGGGTGGAGAAGAGGATCGCCTTGCCCTCACTCCTGAGTCGGGCAATGATCTCCCGAAGCTCGATAGCGTTCAGGACGTCCAGAGCGACGGTGGGCTCGTCGAAGATGAGCACCGGGGGGTCGTGGGCCACGGTCCGGGCGATCGACACCTTTTGTTTCATTCCGCCGGAGAGCTTTTCCACCCGAGTGTCGGCATACGACTCGAGGCTGAAACGCTCGATCAGCTCGTCGACCCGAGCCTCGATCCGCCTTCGAGGGTACCGGTTCACCCGGGCGAAGAACCGGAGCGTTTCCCGGGGCGTGATCTTGGGGTAGAGAGCGGTGGAAGCGGAGTAGAAGCCCAGGTTCTCCCGCACCCGTTCCGGGGCATCGCGCACCTCGTGTCCCATGAGCCAGGCCTGCCCACTCGTGGGCCGGAGCACGGTCGAGAGCATGCGTAGGGTGGTAGTCTTCCCGGCACCATTCGCACCCAGGAGGCCGAAGATCTCGCCCGGGGAGCAGGTGATGTCGACGCTATCTACCGCCCTCACTTCACCACGGCTCTCATCATAGAAGACCTTGGACAGCGCCTCCGTCCGCACGGGCACGACGCTCACGCCTCCCTCCTCCGGCCCCGGACTCGTCGTCTGAGGAAGCCCCCCAATCCCCCTCTCTGAGAGCCCACGAGGACCTCCTCCCGACGCATGACCCACTGGGCAAAGACCACTGACAGGGCCACGCAAACGGCCATTGAGCCCAGGGTCAACGCGCTCTGGAGGGGAGGGATGCTTCCCATGATCGCCTCCCGGATCAGGAGGGCTACATTCACCACCGGAGCCAGGGCGAGAGCCGTGGTGAACTCGATGTCCGGCGACTGAAGGAAGATCGCCGGGAGAATGACCGCTATGTAGAAGGGGGTGACCATCGACTGACCCTCCTTGAAGTTCCGGGCGAAAACGGCGAAAATGAGCATTCCGGCCGCCACGAAGAGCCCGAGCAGGACCGTTCCCGCCGCAATGATCGGGAACGCCCCCAGGGGAATCCCTCCCTGGATCATGTCCTGCCCCTCGGCTCCCAAGACGGGCTGAAAGATCCACCGGAGGGAAAGGGTGAGCGCGATCATATTGAGAAGCCCCCCCACGGCCCCGAGAGTTGCCACGTACAGGTACTTGGCGGTGGCCACGTTCGCGCGAGGCGCCGCAACCGTCATCAAGGTTTCCCACGTACCCCGCTCCCGCTCGCCTGCCGTGGCGTCGATGGCCGGGTAGAAGGTCGCCAACGCCACTACGATCAGGGTGAGGAAGGGCACCATCAGCCCGAGGAGAAAACGCGTCCCCTCCTCCGCGGTGGTCAAGTCATCCTGGATCACCCTGAAGTCGGCCCACACCGCAGCGTCCACGCCCAGCTCCTGCCTCGCCTCGTCGATCCACCCCTCGCGGTACGAGTCGACCACCGACTCCACCGCTTCGCGAGCGGTCCGGCTTCGGTCTCGGGCACCATGGTACGTGATCCTCAGTCGAAAGTTGTGCTCCAGCGCCCCTCCCTCGTCATCCGGCGGGACAAACTCGACCAGGACGTCCAAACCACCCCGGGAGATTTCCTCGCGGCCTTCCTCCGAAGAGCCCACCCATTCCTGGGCCGAGAGCCGATCGGCGACATCGAGGGTGTCGAGCAGAGATTGGTGCCGATCCGGGAGACCGTGGACCCCCACCTCCAAGGCGATTCGCTCCGCTTGACCTTCGACGAAGGAGAACGCCGCGAGGCCCGCCCACAGCAACCCCGGGTAGAGGACGAGCGGGATGATGATGCTGAACACCACGATGCTCCGTTCCCGGAGCGCCGAGCGCAGTTCGTGGACATACAGGGTCCAGATCTGTCGAAGCTCCATGGCTCCTTCGAAAAGCAGCTAGGCCAACCCCCGGACACCGGAGAGAATCAACTCCACGAGATGTGCGAAGCTTTCGTCCACCGACTCCGGCATCCCGAAGCCGGAGGCGCGCTCCAGCTCCACGAAGCCGTGGAGGGCACTCCGGAAGGCTCGGGTGATGTGAACCAACTCCTCCCGCGGCACTCCTGCCTGGGACAGGGCTTCGAGGACGGGCACGATCGCTGCTCCCAGCGCCCGGTAAAGCTCGTCGTCCTCCCCCGGGCGGACGGCTCGTTGAGCCGCAGCATACAACCCCGGTCGCTCCCGTGCGAACTGCCGATAGCGGTGCGCGAGGGCCCGAAGCGCATCGGTCCCTTCCCGTCCCCGAGCCGACTCGGACAGGGCGCGTTCAATCTCCTCGGCCGCCCGCAACGCGAGGAGTCTCCGAACCCCGTCGAGGCCCTCCACGTGCGCGTAGAGGGAGGGTGGGCGGACCCCCACCTCCGCGGCGACCGCGGCAAGCGTCACCCGATCGTGGCCGATGGAGTCCGCGATCCGGGCGGCCGCGTCCACCACGTCATCCTCCGTTACGCCTCGCTTCCGGGCCACCTATCCCCTCCCCTCTCGGCCACACGGCCAATTACCTTGGAATCTCTGGCCCAGTCTGACTAATGCGATTAGGCATGTCAAGGCCCTCGCCGAGGGAACCCCTTCCCCGGGCTCGCGGATTCGTCGGGTAAGAACGAATTCCTACCACCTGCTATCAGGAGGAGCCCGATGTCCGAAGCCAGAGTCTCTGCAATCGATTCACTCGGCCGCCACGCGCATTGGACGCTCAGGGTCTCAATCCTGAGCGTCTTCCTCTACCACGGGTTGGACAAGCTCGGCAACCTGCAGGGGTTCGCCGAGATGGCCGCGGCCCCAGTCGCGGTCGCCTTCCTCGTAGCAACAGCAGAATCGGGGGGCGCGATCCTCGTCTTTCTGGGGGGATTCCTGAGGGACTGGATGACCCGGTTGGGGGCCTTGGCCATCATGCCCGTGATGCTGGGGGCCATCTTCATGGTCCACTGGGGTCAATGGCACTTCATGGCGACGGAGACGCATCCGATGGGAGGAATGCAGTTCCAGGTGACCCTTCTCCTGATCCTCCTCTACCTGGCCCTGAAGGGGAATTCCGTTGGGGGGACGGCTTCGAGCTGACCCCTGGTCCGGGTCGGGGTCGGGGGTCGGGGGCCTCACGCACGAGCGGACCCCATCTTCACCTGGATCCCCTTCCACTTTCCCTGGCGAAATCGCGCGACGCTCAGGATGCAGCGCGCCATGTGACCGAGGAGGATTGCCAGCCAGATATCTCCCGGCGCCAGATCCCGAGCGAGCTGGATGCCGATGCACATGCCGAGCGGAATCACCGCCTGGGAGACGATGGAGATATAGAGTGGACTGCGGGTGTCCCCAGTCCCCTGGAGCCCACCGGTGTACGTCAGCGCTACCGCAACGAAAACCGCCGACACGCTCAGGTACCGAAGCAGCTGCACGCTGAGCTCCAGGACTGCTGGATCCTCGAGCCCGAAGATACTGAGGAGGGTCCGGGGGAGGAGGAGAAAGGTCGCCCCCATCGCGGCCGCGCCGGCCAGCCCGATTCCGGCCGCCACTCGGACACCCTGCTCCGTTCGCTCCGGACGTCCGGCGCCCAGGTTCTGCCCCGCCACCGTCGCGGCCGCCCCCATGAGGCCCACCGACGTCCAGGTGATGAGGGAGAAGAGTTGAGTATAACTCACGGTGTAGGCAGCCTGTGCCTCGGCGCTGAGCTCCAGGGACCCCACGAACCGAAGTAGCACGACCCCCGCCAGGTTCATCACGACCCCCTGGAATCCCGCGGGAAGTCCGAAACGGAAGAGCTCTCGAATCACCGAAAAGTCCGGTCGCCACGACATACCTGGATGGAAGGACACCGCCAGTCTATCGGTGAAGAAGAGCGCCAGGGTTCCACCGCTGACCAACGCCCCAGCGATGACCGTGCCCATCGCCGCCCCAGCTGTCCCGAAGGCCGGGACGGGCCCCATCCCACGGATCAGGACAATGTTCAAGACCAGGTTCAGGGCCGTCATCACAATCCCGATCCGCATCGGGCTCTGGGCGTCCCCGGCGGAGCGGAGAGCCCCGCTCAACATGAAAAAGAGCATCATCCCGAAGCTGAAGAGGAACATGATCCTCAGATACGGGAGGGCCTCGGCCTGGACCTCCGCGGTGGCGTTCACCAGCCCGAGGAGTGACGGGCTCAGGACGTACCCCAGGGGCGCAAAGATCAGGAGGGAGAGGGCCATCGCGGTGAGAAAGGCCTGATAGACCGTTCGGTTCACCTGCTCCGGTTCATCGGCCCCGGCGAAGCGGGCGACCAGCACCGCCATCCCGGTAAAGATGGAGGAGACGAAGACCACGACCACCAGAAAGATCTGCCAGGACACACCAATCGCGGCATTCCCCACGTGGCCGACATGGTGACCGACCATGACGTGGTCCACGATCCCCTGAAGACCCCCCACCACGTTGAGGATCACGGTGGGCCACGCCAGCCGCCACACGGCGGAAGGAATGGATCCCTCCACGATGGACCGATCGAACGATCGGCGAGTGGGAGACGGGCTGGCCATGGCGCCTCATGCTACGACGCAACCCGCGGTTCGGCCAGCGCCAGGACGACCCACCAGAATTCGTCCGCCTCTACCCCGGGGGTCAGGACCGCGTGGTCACCGTCAAGGCAGGTGGATCAGCACCGGAACGATTTCCTCCAGCTTCGCCCATTCCAACACTTCCGCGATGACGAGCACCATCGGGATCGCCAGGCAATCCCGCAGCGACTCCCCGAATCTGCCCTGATCGACCACCAGCTCTCTCGAGGTCGTAGGTGGCGTCAAAACCTTGCTTGGAACCGGGATCATGCGGGGCACACGCCGACGATAGCGTTCATACTCCTCTCCGAAGAGCACCTGCAATCGTTCTTCCTCGGCACGGATCTCCGGCCAATGGAAAGCGAAGAACACCGCTGCGGAAATCGCGCCGAGCACGATCGACCCGAAGGCGAGCCCAGCGCCGACGAAGCCGATGAGGCTGAACAGATACAGTGGATTGCGAACGAACCGATACGGCCCCCCGGTCACCAGGGTCCGATCCTTCCTCCCGGCCAGGTGGACGTTCGCCCAGATCCGTCCACCCATCGCCCCGACGAGGAGCATCAGAGCTACCGCGCCAAGGAGGGTGTCCCACATGGAGCCCTCCGAATGCGCGTGGTGGGAGAACAAAGCGAGCAGAAGGACCGGCAAAAGCAGGCCGCGAGTCATCCGAATGCGCAGCTTCACGATGAGTCCGATCGTCTTAAGAATGGGTTTCCGAGCCCTGCGGTCCGAATTTCCCCGTACAGGGTCCCCTGAGAGTGACAGAACAATCACACCAACGCCACTGCTTCGCCAAGCCCACCACCGCTCCGGGCAGCGGCGTTTGCCTGGCGATCCCCAGCGGCAGAGATTCCCAGGCCAGAGGATCAGGTGGACACGTCCCTCTTGTCGTCAGGAGCCCGCATGAAAAACATCTTCGACCCTGCCGTGGCCAGCGAGGTGATCGGACGGATCCGGTCCTTGGGTCCTGAGGCGCAGCCCCTCTGGGGGAAGATGACGGTCGCCCAGATGTTCGCCCACTGCTGCGTGCCCTACGAAATGGCCTTCGAGGAGATCCATCCGAAACCCGGGAGGGTCACGAGATTCTTCCTTCGCACCTTTGTGAAGGCGAAGGTGGTAAACGAAAAGCCCTACCCCAGGAACACTCCCACCGCACCTGCCTTCAAGGTGACCCCGGATAAGGATTTCATACAGGAACGCGACCGGCTCATCGGGTATGTCGAGCAGACCCGGGATCTGGGGCAGGACCACTTCGAAGGCCTCGAGTCCCCCTCCTTCGGTCCCCTATCGAAGGAGGAGTGGAACAACCTGTTCTACAAGCACCTCGATCACCACCTGACCCAGTTCGGCGCTTGAGACGTTCACCTCCGCAGAACCAGGGGCTCGGGATACCGCATGGGACCGAGAGGGGTGCTGATGGAGGGACGAGCTTCGAGGCGGAGTTCCACCTGGGCGCCGCCGACACCCATCAAGCCGAGAACCAGGTCCACCAGGTCGCGTCCACTCCCCTCGAAGAACTCCATCAGATCGAGGGACAGGGGGACAGGCACTGGAGTGGCCTCCCCGGCGGGAAGCCGGATCTCCTCCTCCAGCACTCCGCTCACGGTCTCCCTTTCTTGCAGGAAGAGCACCCAGTCGAGCGCGAGCAGCCGTGCATCCGGGTTCCCCCCGGGATTCCGGCCCGTCAGCTCCAGGGTCACGGAGACCGGAAGATTCCCCTGGGCCATGACCGTACCGACCCGGAGAAGGTCGGAAGCCGACAGGTCTTCGTATCCACCGACCCGATCGAACTCGATTCCCGCCACCTGAACCCCCGATACCCCATCGAGGCTGAAGTCCACCCGGGAAAGGGCGAAGATGGACTGAAGAGTGGCGCAGGAGGCAAGGATCATCAGGGGCAGGAGGAGTGCCGCCGGACACAGCGCCCTGCGCCACCCACCCGTTCCCCGCGCCGAGCATAATTCCCTGAAAGAGTCAGGAGAACGAGACAATGCCATATATACCGCAGGAGGACAGAGACAGACTCGAGTCCGGGGCCCCGCCCGGGACCCCGGGTGAACTCAACTACGCAGTCACAAGAATCGTCGATGAGTATCTGGTCCGAAAGGGTGGCATCCGCTACGCTCGGCTGAACGAGGTTGTCGGCGTTCTCGAGTGTGCCAAGCTCGAGTTCTACCGGCGGCTGGCCGGACCCTACGAGGACGAAAAACGCTCGGAATCCGGAGACGTCTATCGCTCACTTGAACCCGAGGGATAGGGGAGGCCCATGACCGGGGAGATCGCTCTCGTCCTGGCCACCCTGCTTGGCGCAGCCATCCTGTTTGTGACCGGATGGCTGCGGATGGACCTCACGGCACTCCTCGTTCTGGGCGCCCTGGCCCTGACGGGAATGGTCTCGCCCACGCAGGCCCTGGCCGGCTTCAGCAGTCCAGCGGTCATCACAGTGGCCGGAATGTTCGTGATCAGTGCCGGTCTGAGTCGCACCGGCGTGGCCGGTCTCATCGGCCGACAGGTGCTTCGGGTGGCCGGGCGGGGAGAGACGAAGCTCCTGGTCGTGATCATGGCCACCGCGGGCGTCCTCTCCGCCTTCATGAACAACATTGGAGTGGCGGCGATGATGCTGCCGGTGGTGATGGATATCGCGAGGCGTACCGGCAGCCCCCCGTCCCGCCTCCTCCTTCCCCTGGCTCTCGCCTGCCTCATGGGTGGGCTCCTGACGCTGATCGGGACGCCACCGAACATCGTGGTGAGCGACGCTCTCCTGACACAGGGCCTGGCGCCATTCCACCTGTTCGACTTCACCCCGATCGGGCTGGTCATTCTGGGTGTCGGGATCGCTTTCGTGGCTCTGGTCGGGCGCCACCTCCTCCCCCTGAGAGACCCTCGCCAGGAAATGGGACGGAGATCGGACCGGGGGCTGATCGAGAGCTACGAACTGCACGAGCGAGTCTTCACGGTCCGCCTCCCGGAACGGTCGCTCCTGGACGGGAAGACGCTTGCCGAAAGCCGGATGGGATCGGCCCTCGGGCTCCATGTGCTGGCCATCCAACGCGCGGTCGGCCCGGAGCTCGCTCCGGGCCCGGAAGCCGTCCTCCGAAGCGGGGATCGGCTGGTGGTGCAGGGCCGACCGGACCTCCTCGTCGAGCTCCAGAAGGGCCGGCACCTGGAGCTGGTGAGGGACGACTGGGTCGGGAGGCACCTCGCCTCCGCAGAGATCGGCTTTGCCGAGGCTCGAATCCCGGCCGGCTCCCCCCTGGTGGGTCGTACCCTGAACCAGGCGGACCTCCGGAAACGAACGGGGGTTGCGGTGCTCGCAGTGTCCGGGGGACACGAGCTCCGGCGCACGAGTCTCGAGGACACCCCGATGAGAGCCGGCGACGCCTTGCTACTCCAGGGTCCCGAGGCCCGGCTGGAGGCCCTCGAGGGGACGGTCGAGTTCGAAGGGTTCCGGAAACTCAGCCTGGAGGACGCCATCCGGAGCTACAAGCTGGAGGAGCGCTTCTTCGCACTCCGGATCACTCCGGAATCGCTCCTTGCCGGCCGCAGCCTTCGAGAGAGCCGGCTGGGTGACGCCGCCGGCCTCGCCGTGATCGGGATCGATCGGAATGGCGACACCAATCTGGCGCCTGAACCGGAGGAGATCCTCGAGCCCGGCGATCTCCTCCTGGTCCAGGCCAGGCCCGAGACGCTCCTCGTCTTGCGGGGTCTCCAGAAGCTCGAGTTCGATGCGGAGGGGGAAGCGATCCTCGACGACCTCGAGTCGGAGAGAGTCGGCTTGCTCGAGGTCGTGCTCTCTCCCCGCACCCGGCTCGTGGGTTCCACGCCTCGTCAGATCGGCTTTCGCGACAAGTACGGCCTCACAGTGCTGGCCGTCTGGCGAGCCGGGCAGGTGCACCGTACCAACCTCCGTGACATGCCGCTTGAGTTCGGGGACTCCCTCCTCCTCTTCGGCCCCCGAAAGCGCCTGCAGCTCCTGGCAAGAGAGCCGGACTTCCTCGTGCTCACGGAGGCGCTTCAGGAACCCGCGAGAACCGAGCTGGCTCCGGTCGCAACCCTCGTGCTCGCGGGGGTGCTCCTCCCGGTTCTCCTGGGATGGATCCCCATAGCGATCTCCGTGCTCCTCGGCGCCACCGCGATGATCCTCACCCGGTGCCTGACTCCCGACGAGGCCTACCGCGCAATCGAGTGGCCGGCCATCGTACTCATCGCGGGAATGCTTCCGCTGGGCGCAGCCATGGACCAGACCGGGGCAGCCCGGTTGCTCGCCGAGGGAGCGATAGGGGGGATGGGCGATCTGGGGCCACGGGCCGTTCTCGCCGGCCTCTGCGTGATGACCGCCCTCGGCGCCCAGGTGATTCCCAGCGTCGCGCTCGTGGTGGTCATGGCCCCCATTGCCCTGACCACCGCCGCGGACCTGGGAATCTCCCCCCACACGCTCATGATGGGGGTGGCCCTTTCGGCGGCGAGCCTCTCGAGCCCGGTGGCTCACCCAGCGAACGTGCTCGTCATGGGCCCGGGAGGATACCGCTACATGGACTACGTGAAGCTGGGATTGCCCCTTACTGCGGTGGTGCTGGTGATCGTGGTCTGGCTGCTCCCGGTGTTCCTTCCCTTCACCCCGTGATGCCCTCGCCCGCAATCGGGTCGACCGGGTCCGAGGCGAGACGCATGACGCGAGCCCTCGTCTGGCTGCGCCGGGACCTGCGCGTCGCAGACAACCCGGCTCTCTATCATGCCGCCAACGCGTGCAAGCAGGGCGTGCTCGGCGTCTATCTCATCTCACCGGGTCAATGGAAGGACCACGACGATGCGCCCTGCAAGATCGACTTCTGGATACGAAATCTCAGTAAGCTGAAGAGAGAGCTCGAAAAGCTGAATATTCCCCTCGTGATCGCGACCGCGCATCGCTTCGACCAGGCGGAGCCGGTCCTTTCCGCCCTCGCCATCCGCCACGGGTGTGATGCCCTTTACTTCAACCGGGAGTACGAGGTCAACGAGCGGCGGCGGGACGAGGTTGTGACCGAGCGCTTGGAGGCGAAGGATATCACCGTCCGGTCGTTCACCGACCGGGTGGTTCTGGAGCCGGGTGATGTCCTCACCAAAGCGAACAGCTACTACCGGGTCTTCACTCCCTTCAAGCGGAGGTGGCTCGCCGTCGCCGAGGAGCAGGGCGTCGAGGCACTCCCCGCTCCCCCTCGCCAGGAGCGCCTCGGGATCGAGTCTTCTCCAATTCCGAAGGCGGTCGAGGGGTTTACCGGATTGGGGATCGACCCCGGGCTCTGGCCGGCCGGAGAAGTCCACGCGGAGGAGCGGCTCGACCGCTTCATGGCCGAACGAATCGATCGCTACCATATGGACCGGGACCGACCCGCGATCGACGGAACCAGCACCCTCTCCCCCTATCTTGCCGCCGGAGTGATCTCGCCTCGACAGTGCCTCGAGGCAGCGCTGGAGTTGAATCGAGGCCGGCTGGACTCGGGGAAGGAGGGACCCCTCGCCTGGATGAGCGAGCTCATCTGGCGCGAGTTCTACCAGCACGTCCTCGTCGGATTCCCACGCGTCTCGATGCACCAACCCTTCCGAGAGGAGACGGACCGGATCATCTGGAACGATGACGAGGAGCGCTTCCAGGCCTGGTGCCGGGGACGCACGGGATACCCGATCGTCGACGCCGCCATCCGGCAACTCCTCCGGACCGGTTGGATGCACAACCGACTCCGGATGATCACGGCAATGTTCCTCACCAAGGACCTCTTCATGGATTGGCGACGGGGAGAAAGGTTCTTCATGCAAAACCTCATCGACGGCGACCTCGGCTCCAACAACGGGGGCTGGCAGTGGTCCGCTTCTACGGGCACCGACGCGGCACCCTACTTCAGAGTCCTCAACCCGACCCGTCAGAGCCGGAAGTGGGACCCGGACGGGGCCTTCTTGAGAAGGCATCTTCCCGAGCTGGATGAACTGGACGACGAGGTGATCCACGACCCGCCGGGGCTCCCCACGGGCGTTCGGGAACGGCTGGGGTATCCCGGACCAATCGTGGACCACGCGGCGGCGCGGAAGCTGGCAGTCGATCGGTTCCGGGATGCGTTGGGATAGGGCATCCATCCCCTCGTCGACGGTGAGGTTGACCGCTTCAACCAGCTTGCCCGCTTGAACATGAGGACGAAAAGTACCTTCGGACGTTGGTGGTCAGCAGCGCCCGACCGCGGCATCCTGCATCCCGATGACCGAAGCGACATAGCGGACGCGGGCATCCGGGAGCGCCCCATTCTCACAGCTGAACGCCGAAAGCGATGGGCTGTCCAGAAGTGGATCCAGCTCGATCGGATCCGCCCGAAGCTTGAGGTGCGCGAAGGGAGGTCTTCGGGAATCGACACGAGGCTTCAAGATTCCGTCCTCCGCGGTGGCGGGGAGCACCTTCAGGCTCACCGCACGAAGGACGTTCCCGCCTATGGCGAGAATACGCTCGGCCCCAGCGTCCACTTTGACCACCACATCGCAGTGCGTGCTGGCCCCAATTCCCATCTGGCGACGTCGCTCCGCGAGGTTTCGGTACACCGGCCGACGTGAGTTGCAGAGCAGATCGCCGGGCTCCACCGCGACCTCCCCCACGTCATACGCCACATACGCCGACCCCGGCGCCGCCCCGTCCCTGGCCCGAATGGCCTGGTCGATGTAGGACCGATGCGCGATCGCACGCCGAAACTGGTCCGAAGACGCGAGCCCGGCCTCGCACATCACCCACGAGATGAACGCGGCGGACCAGGGGGCCACCCACCGCGCGCCAACCCCGTTCGGGCCGTTCCAGGCCCGGTTCTGCTCCGAGAGGATTCCGGGGCCCTCCGGCGTGACCACCCAATACCCGGCGATGCTCGATGCGACTCGGGCCGACTCGCCAGGGTCGAGGAGCGGCGGCCGGCCGGAGCTGGTGGACTCCAGCACGAGACCCTCCGACCCGGAGCCCATTCCGGGGGGGAGAAGGCGGACTTCGGAGACCTGGTCAACCACTGGGGATCCGAAGAAGGTCCACTCCTGCAGGGCGATGTCCACGATCCGTCGCCGAACGCCGTCCGAGGGAAGGGACCTGCACTCCCGGTCCCGCACGGCCATGGACCCGGGTGCCCCCCCCACGCGCTCCGAGGGGGAGGCGACCTCCATCCCCTTGGAGACAGAACGCTGGAAAGGCACCTCCTGAGCCCGGGCCTCTACGGCCACGAGCAGGCCGAGGATGACGATCACTATCGCCTGTCCCGGCCCCACTCGGAAACCTCGGGCCCGGGATCGTCGTTCTGGAAGACTCTGCACGGATCTCCTCACGGATGCGGGGTCGCGGAGCCAATCTGCTAAATCTGTCTCTGCACCCCCGCGCAAGGTAATTCTTCGGTGCCCGCCACCTCGGTCACCTCGCCTGAGGATCCTCCACCCGCGCCTCGACGACCTCGAGCTCGGGTGGATCGAATCGAGAGAGGGCCCTGATGGTATCCGGCACATTCATGCCCTCCCGGAGGCGGATTAGGGTCAGCCCGCTACTCAACACTCCCGGGTGAAGGACCCGGTCGGCTAGAGCTGCGACCTCCTTGTCCCGAACACGAATCAGTGGAGCCTGTCGGTCCTCCGGAAGTGAGGCGAGCTGCGTAGCGAATCTCCAGGCCTCCCGGCGAGCCACCCGAACACTGAAGTTGATCACCACCTCCTTGCGGGCCCCTCCGATCCGGTCCAGAAGTCCGATCCAGGGGGACACGTCCCCGACGTTACGCCGGACCCCCCCAACCATCGAGGCCAGAATCTCGTTGATCCGGTCGAAGTCCCGGCGAAGCGCACGAAGCGAGTTCCCGGGAGCCACCCGCGCAGCAGCGATGCCCAGATCCAGGTTGATGTGGGCATTGATCGCCACAAGGAGATGCTGGAGGACGATGGGACGCCACCGCGCGGCCGCATCAAAGGTCACCTCCCAGGATCGAGTGGGCCGGTCGCCTCGCTCGTGAGCCACCAGTGCATCCAGGTAGCGGTTGGCAAAGACGGCGTCGAGCTTTTCCATCCGGGGACCGTCATCGAAAAACCCCGTCTCGATCCCTTCCTTTACCCTGGCTGTAACCGCGCGGTAGAGGGTTGCGAAGTATCCGACACGGTCGCCCTCCCGCTTGGCCCTCGCCACGATCTCGTCCAGGGCGGCCAGCACCTCGTCAGTGTTCGCGAGAGCCATCGAAGAACTTTCTCCTTTCGTCGGGAGTTTCGCGCCGGCCGGAAGGCTCCGGGCTACGCTGGCTATGGCCTCGCAAGGCATCGAATCCGGAGACACGGTGCGCTGCCCCGAGGCGATTCGCAAGGAGGGCATGTCCCGGCCGAGGCAGCAGGAGAAAAGGAGGGTGAGGCCAGGAGTCCCGGCCCCCGAGTCGACCGGTTGCAGGAGCCCGGCCGCGCTCATACCGTGAGGCACGCCGCCCGGTCCACCGAGAGACCAACCAAAAGGCACCGACCGGAAGGGACCGGGAGCACCTTGAGATAGATCCGATGCAACCACTCCTCCGACGATGGGAGAGGGAGAATCAGCCGTGGATGAGAAGGACGCACGAAGAGAGTTTGTGGAGCAGGTGGAGCGGGACCTCCAGGCTGCGGCAAGGTCCGCCGCCAGGTACCGTCGCCAGAACCGGCAGATGGCCATCGGTGGCGTCGTGAGCGGGGGTATCGCGGCGGCCCTCACCGGAGGGGTGGCCGCCGGTGGGCCGAATCTCGCGGACGCGGTCGGAGGCTGGCGCCTCGTCTGCGCGCTCGCGGCGGTGGCCGCAGCCAGCGCCGCTATTCTGGCGGGAATCCAGGAGCGCCTCCGAACCCCGGATCACGTGGCCGCGGCAGACACCTGCGTCGGGCAGCTCACCGCCCTTCGGTTCTCGCTCCGGACGGGGGAGGCCGACCTGGAAGCGCACCGCTCGGAGTACCGGGAGGTCCTTCGGAGCTACAGCCGATACCTCGGGGAAGGCTAGAAGGCCGGCGCGCCGATCGTGAGGGGGTCCTGGCGAGCCCGGCCAGGGCGGGTGCATTCGAAGAGCTCAGGTTACTCGTCTTTCGATGAGCCGCCCTCCTCGCTCAAGGCGCGCCGGATGGCGGCGAGGAGAACGTCGGCGGTGTAGGGCTTCGGAACGAAGTACTTCGCTCCTGCCTCGGCAGCGCGTCCCTCTCCACCGTCCGCGCCGAGCCCGCTGGCCACGATGATGCGTACCTCTGGATCCAGGCGCAGGAGTTCCTTGATCATCGCGGGGCCGTCCATATTCGGCATGGTGGTGTCTGTGAAGACCAGGTCGATGTCATCGGCCCTACTCTCGAAGGCGCGGAGTGCATCGACGCCGTCCCGCGCGATGACCACGCGGTACCCGAAGGCCTCCAGCGTCTGTTGCGTCAACGACCTCACGGCGGCCTCATCGTCCACAACCAGGAGGAGCTCGTCGTTCCCCTTCCACTCTTCCGGAGGGCTCTCGAGGGGATTCGCCCTTTCCACCTCGCCGCTGGCGGGAAAGTGGAGGCGGAACGTGGTGCCTTCCCCCTCCTCCGAATACACGTTGATGAACCCGAGGTGGTTGTGGACGATGACGGCCACCGTGGACAGGCCGAGCCCCGTCCCCCTTCCCGGGGGCTTGGTGGTGAAGAGCGGGTCGAAGATTCGGGACAGCACCTCGGGGGACATCCCCACCCCGGTGTCGACCACTGAAACACGCACATAGGGTCCGGGGACCGCGTCACCGCTCGTCGCCGCGTAGTGGTCATCGACCTCGATGTTCTCGGCGATCACCGTGAGAAGCCCCCCGTCGGGCATCGCATCACGTGCATTGACAAAGAGGTTCATGAGGACCTGGTGCAGCTGCGTGGAATCTCCCATCAGGTCCCAAAGGTCCCCGGAGATTCTCGTCCGAAAGCGCACGGAATCGGGGAAGGTGTCGTACACCACCCGACCGAGGTCCCCCAGGATCTCGATGAGGTCCACACGGGCCTGGGTCTCATCGATCCCTCGGGCGAAGGACATGACGTGCTTGACCATCTCCGCCCCTCGCAGTGCACACGACTCGATCGTCGCGAGCGATTCCTGCAGCATCTCGTCTTCGACCTGCTCCTTCAGGGGGTGGATGGAGAGGAGGATGGGCGTGAGCACATTGCTCAGATCGTGGGCCATCCCTCCGGCCAGCAACCCGATGCTTTCCATTCGGGTCGCGCGGAGGAGGGTCTCTTCGAGATTCCTGCGGTCGGACACGTCCTGGAGCGCTCCCTGAATCCGGACGACCGAGCCCGCGGAGTCACGCGCCGCCTCCCCGATTGCCCGCACCCATCTCCGTCGTCCCATCGCGGTGACGATCTCGAACTCGTAATCGAAGGGCTCACCGGCTCGGACGCAGGCCTCGAACTCTTCCTGGAATTTCTCCCGGTATTCCGGGATGCAGTAGTGGACGGCTTCCTCGAGCGTCGGGGCATCCCCTCTGCCAAGATCGTAGATGGCACACGCCTCCTCCGACCATGTCAGCGTTCCGTCCTCGATGCGCAACGCCCATCCCCCGAGTCGCGCAGCCTGTCCGGCGATCCTGAGCAGGGCGGAGCTCCGTTCCAGCTCCTCCTTCGCCCTGGTCCGCTCGCCGATCTCTTTCTGAAGAGCCGCATTCGATTCCTCGAGCTGCCGCATCTTCTGCTCGAGCTTGCGAACCAGGACCTGGTTGTAGGCCTCGAGTACACCTTCCTCGGGGCTTCCGGAGTTCCGCTCCATACTGGGCACCGCCACGGCGCCGCGATCCCGGACCTCCCGAATCTTTGCGAGCAGCTCTTCGGGCTCCGTCGGCTTCACAAGGAACGCGTCGGCGCCGAGTTCCAGCGCCAGCCGCTCGTCCTCCGGCTCGGTGTAGGTTGCAGTGTAGACCAGAAACGGCACCTCCCTGAGATCCCCATCCTCCTTCCACTGACGCAGAAGGGTATACCCGTCCATCACCGGCATGAGGAGGTCGGAGATGACGAGGTCGGGGCGGGTACGCCGGGCGAGGTCCAGTGCCTCGGCTCCGTTTCGTGCGGCATCCACGATATACGCATTTCCCTCCAGGACCGCTCGCAGGTAGTGGAGGTTCACCTCCCCGTCGTCGACGATCAACACACGTGTCATCGGCTTCCTTCCGGCGCGGTGGAAGGAGGGCGCGCGAGGTAGGCCTCCACCTCTCCTACGAAGGTCTCCGGGTTGATGGGCTTCTCGATGTACCCCGTGCAGCCGGCACTCAGGGCCCGCTCGCGATCGCCGACCATCGCGTACGAGGTGACCGCAACGATCGGCACCTCCTCGAGGGAGGAAAGCTCCCGGAGGGACCGAGCGACGTCGTAGCCGTGCATGGTCGGAAGCTGGATGTCGAGGAGGACGAGGTCGGGCGTTCGCTGCTCGGCCAGCCCGATTCCTTGCGGGCCGTCCGCGGCGGAGACGACTTCGAAGCCGTGCCGCTCAAGTAAGAAGGTGACGAGGTAGCGGTTCTGGTCGTTGTCCTCGATCAAGAGCACTTGTCGCTTCATGGGCTATTCGATCCGGCGAGCGGGGAGAGACACCAGAAACTCGCTCCCCTCACGCCACTCGCTCATCGCGGAGATCTCGCCCCCCATGAGCGTGGTAAGCTTGTGGCAGATGGCCAAACCGAGCCCCGTGCCTTCGTGTTCACGGGTGAGGCCGGAATCGATCTGACGAAAGGGTTGAAAGAGCTGATCGAGGTGCTCGGACTTGATTCCGATTCCGGTGTCGGTCACCCGGAGCCGCACTCCCTCGTCCGCCTTTTCCACCCCCAGGATCACGCTCCCCTGCTCCGTGAACTTGATTCCGTTGTTCAGAAGGTTAAGAAGCACCTGCTCGACCCGGCGGGAGTCGTTGACGATGGTGCCCACCTCCGAATCCACCCTCACCTCGAGGGCGAGGCCCTTGGTATCGGCCATCGGCTTGACGGTGTCCGCCACGCGTTCGACCACGCTGCAAAGGTCGAACGGCTCACTTCGAACCTCCAGCTGCCCGGCCTCGATCTTGGAGAGATCGAGCACATCGTTGATCAGCTCGAGGAGATGTCTCGCGCTGCCCTGGACCATCCCGAGCTGCCGGGACTGCTCTGGAGTGAGGGGCCCGGCGAGCTCCTGGAGGAGGATTCCCGTGAAGCCGATGATCGAGTTGAGAGGTGTGCGCAGCTCGTGTGACATGGTGGCCAAGAAGGCGGACTTGAGGCGATCGGCGGCCTCCGCACGGACGAGGGCCTCCCGGAGCTCCCTCGTCCGATCGGTCACCTTCACCTCGAGCGTCCGATTGAGCTCGCGAAGGGCCTCCTCGGACTCACGCCTCCGGGCGTCGGCACGGACACGCTCCGAAACGTCGAGACCCACCCCCACCAAGCATTCGCTGCCCTCGAACTCGAGTCGCCGTCCCGTGAAAAAATAGGGGATCGCAGTCCCGTCCTTGGTGAGGAACGGGGCCTCCACGAAGGATTCCCCCGACTCGAAAACCTCGGCGATTCGATCCGCGAGCGGCTGTTTGTCCTCGGTGGCAAAGAAGTCCAGGGGACCCATCTGGACGAGCTCCTCCTTAGAGTAGCCGGACACAGTTTCGAAATTCCGGTTCCAGCGGAGGAACCTGCCTTCGGCCGTGAAGAGGTACAGGATGCCCGGCATGCTCTCGATGATCGCATCGGAGAAGAGTCTCTCACTCCGCGCAGCCGCCTCCGCCCCCCGGCGCGCCTCCTCGCGTTCGAGGTTCTCCAGAGCGAAGGAGATGTCCGAAGCCGTCTCGTTGACAAGCGCCACCTCCCTGCTCTGGAAGAAGTCGCGCTCGTCCGAGTGGACGTTGAGGAGGCCGAGCACCTCTCCCTCCAGCCGGATCGGAAAGGAGGCGAAGGCGCGGTGGCCGGGCCTTGCGGCCTCGTGAGGCAGTCCGAAGGAAATCGGGTCCGAGAGCACGTCATTCGAGATGAAGGGCTCCCCCGAGTGGAATGCGATGTTCGATGGGTGAGGCCCCTCCCACTGGTCTTCAGAATCCACCGTGATCCTTGCGAGGTACCCGTCGTCGTCACTCCACCGGGCGGCCGGAAGGATACGATCGGTGTCGGGGTCGTGCCATCCGATCCACGCCATTCGGAACCCTCCGAGCTCGACGAGGAGCCTACAAACCTTCTCGAAGAGCTCATTGCGTGTCGGAGTCCGGACCATCGCCTGGTTGACGTGGCTCATTGCGGCGTAGAGTCGACCAAGGCGCTCGAGCTCGGCCTCGTGAGCTCGCCGCTCCGACTCCTCGTCCTTCAGCGCAGCATACCCGACCTCGATGGCCCCGAACGCCCTCCGGATCAGCAGCAAGAGGAGAAGCGACGTCACCGTGACGAAGGCCAACCCCTTGTAGACGCTCAAGCGGATCAGCTCCTCGGCGTCTTGGACGACTGCGGCCAAGGCCTGATCGGAGAAGACGACCCAGAGGCCCGCGAAGACCGCGTACGTGGCCGTGATCCACCAGGCCCGCGATCGGAGGCTCCATCGGCCACTCACACCCGGCCAGGGACGAGCACCGAGCGGTTGCCGGGACACTGGTGCGGGGCTAGGGAAATTCACCATCGATTGCTTCGTCGCGTCGCATCAGGTTCCCTGGATCGCCATGGCCACTGGGCAAAGCGGAAGTAACAGCAGGTCCGACTGATCATCCTGGCCAATAATTTAATGCAATACCTGCTAGGCCTGAATGGCGAAGGGCCATCGACGCTCCCGGGGCCCCTCTGCATTGGAAGAGCGCATCGACGATTGAGCGCTCCCTTCAATTCAAGCTATGTCAGTGAATAAGCGGGCACCAGAGAGAGGCACGCAATGAGTGCGTGCTATCGCGCCCACCGCCCACCCGATTAGTTACAGTCTCCTTTCGAGACAGGACCTCTTCTGCGCGATTTTCAAGGGGATCCGAGCGACCGGAGGAGGCTCGCCGTGACGGCGGTGACCTGGAGTCCGATCGGCACCGATGGCGCTCAGGAACTCGGCCCGGCCCAGCAAGTCACCCGCCCCGTCCAATCTGGCCCGCACCCCGAGGCCGATGCCGGTCAACCTTGAGGCCGCAGCCGGGAAATTCTTCCGGTTCCCCTCCCATACGGACAACGTCCTTTCTTGCATCGACACCCACCGTTTTTCACGGTGGCATGCTCCCTGCTTCGGCCAACCATGATCGAGCACGCCGTAGGTAGCGGCCTGAATACACGGGTGCACTCAAGTAAGGGTGCAGCAGGGAGTCCGGACGCCGACCTCCCTGGGGACAATCGCTTAGGGCTGAACGGCACCGAATGAGAGGGACCGAAATGAACGAGGAAAGGGGAACCGCGATTCCGGAGAGCCTGGATAAGCCGTCGAGGCCCCGGACCGACTCGAGTCGGTCGGGCGCCCGCGAGGTTCAAACTGAGATCCGATCGGGCGGAGAGCCCACCTGGGCCGATCCGGTAGCTCGCGTGGCCGCTCGGGTCGCTCACCGGTTCAACAACCTACTTACTGTAGTACATGGAAACGCCGCCTATCTCCTCGATGAAATGGGCGACGAATATCTCGAGGAGAGCCTCCGCGAGATCCAGCGTGCGTGCAGAGAGGGTGAGGCAGTCACCTCACAACTCCTCTCAATCAGTGGGAGTCAGTGGGGACGGTCGGAGGTGGTCGACCTCCGGGATTTCGTATCCAGCCTGGACCTCGGCATCCTTTTCTCGGGGGAAGTGACCCTCTGCACCGGCTTTCCTCTCAAGCCGTGCCCGGTGATTGCCGACCCCTCCCATCTCGAGGAGATCACTCGGGCGCTCGTCCTGAACGCACGGGAGGCCGTGGGCTCGCACGGCACCGTTCGACTCGCGATCCACCACCCAGACGATCTGGACGGAACAGGTGAGCCTCGGGGCGGCTGGGTTCGGATGGAGGTGTCGGACAGCGGACCGGGGATGGATTCGCGGACGTTGGACCGGGCCCTCCAACCTTACTTCACCACTCGATCTCCGGATGACGACCGGGGCCTAGGTCTTTCGATCGCCTATGGACTCGTGAGACAAAACGGGGGGGAGTTGGAGATCTCCAGCTCTCCTGGGGACGGTACCACAGTGCAGATTTGGTTTCCAGCCGGTTGACAAAGTAGGGGATGTTGGATTGACCCGGCCCTCCCTTTCGCGAGGGCCGGGTCAATCCACGTTACGGCGATCCCCTCAGACCGGGGGGCGGCCCCTCAGCGCTCCCGCAAAGAAGGAGATCACGAGGAGGACGAGAAAGACGACGAAGAGAATCTGGGCGATCCCTGCCGCCGCCCCTGCAACCCCGGAGAAGCCGAGGAGCCCGGCAATGAGTGCCAGGATCAGAAATGTCAGAGCCCAACTAAGCATGGGAACCTCCTTTCGGGTCGAAGTGGGTCGAGCTTGCCACCTTGCTTCGTGCATGAAGCGTGCCGCTCCGACTTCTCGGTCGGAAGGGGGCTGAACTCTCACCGGGGTAGCGACTTGCAGGATCGGTTGAGGCGGCTTATTCATGTTCGGTACGCTTGAGCTGGCGAAGCCGGATGCCTCCGTGCGGGCACCTGAAACCCGAAACCTGAGAGGGTCGCGGACACGATGGGAGCACCCGATGGGGCCGATCCGGTCCACGACCGCGTGGACCCTGGTGGGAGGGGACCCCTTGGTGACTCCCCTTGCCCCCCCTCCGCTTTCGGGCGCCGCCGGTTCTTCCACTGGCTCAGCCTCTCCGTCGCTGGATTGCTCGCCACGCTCGTGGCCATTCCCTGGGTGGGCTTCGTTCTCTCCCCGGTTCTCCGCGTGGCGGCCCCCACCTGGCGTCTGGTAGGCCCGGTGGAGGACTTTCCCCTCGATGAGACCGTGAAGGTCACCTACTTCGATTCCGAGCCGCATCCCTGGGCCGGCTTCGCAGCGGAAACCGCCGCCTGGCTGCGGCGGGAATCAGAGGAGGAGTTCGTGGCATTCGCCACCTACTGCAGCCACGTCGGTTGCCCGATCCGCTGGGAGGAAGGCCCGAGACTGTTCATGTGCCCCTGCCACGGCGGCGCCTTCTACGCCGATGGGTCCGTGGCCGCCGGGCCGCCCCCGCGCCCACTCGACCGCTATCCGGTTCGGATTCGAGACGGGAATGTGGAGATCCAGGCCGTCGGCGTGACGGCCCAGCGCGGCTGAGCACGCCTACCTGATTCCGAGCGTTGCTCCCGAGAGGGAGCCCTGGCACCCGAGCCCCACCGGGCCGCTCTCACCGACAGAGTCGCCTTGGAGATCACATGCGGATAGTGAAGAGAGTCGGGGGGTGGCTCTACGATCGATCTCGGATCTCCCCCATCGTGCAGGCGCTGCTCTCCCACAAGATTCCTCCCGAAGTGGGGCGTTCCCGAAAGGGATGGTTCTACGTCTTCGGCCAGGCCCTCGTCTTCCTCTTCCTCTTCCAGGTCGTCACGGGAACGGGGCTTGCGATGGCATACGTTCCGGCGCCGGCCTTTGCCTGGGACAGCCTTCGTTACCTCAACGAGGAGGTCTTCTGGGGCGCCTTCCTGCGCGCACTGCACTTCTTCGGCGCATCCGCGATGATCCTTCTTACCTTCGTTCACCTGAGCCGCGTCTTCCTCACCGGATCCTACAAGTTCCCCCGTGAGCTGAACTGGATGAGCGGCGTGATCCTGCTGTTCCTGGTCCTGGCGATGGCCTTCACGGGTCAGCTCCTCCGGTGGGACCAGGATGGCGTCTGGACGGTGATGGTCGCGGCCCAGTTCGCGGGGCGAACACCGTTGGTCGGCGAATACCTGATGCAGCTCATCCTGGCGGGGGAAACGCTAGGAGGGGGGACCCTTACGCGGTTCTTCGCCCTCCATGTGGTCATCCTCCCCCTCCTGATTCTCGTCGTGATGGGCTTCCATATCTATCTGGTCTTCCAGAACGGCATCTCCGAGCCGCCCAGAGCGGGACGCCCCGTGGACAAGGAGTCTTATCGGGCCTGGTACGCAAAGTTGGTCCGGGAAGGCGGGAGCACCCACTGGCCCGACGCGGCCTGGCGCGAGCTCGTATTCGTCGCCTTCGTGCTCCTGGCAGTCTTTGCGTTCGCACTGACCTTAGGGCCCCAGGGACCGGGTCCCGCTCCGGACCCCACCGCACTCGAAGCGGATCCACGGCCCGACTGGTACTTCCGCTGGTACTATGCCCTCATCTGGCTAAAACCCCGGGTGCTCGATGAGGTCGTGCTGGTCTGGTTTCCCATCTTTCTCGGCCTCTCTCTGCTGGCTCTTCCCATTCTGTTCCCCGACGGAGAACGAGCTCCGAGCCGCCGGCCATGGGCGGTCTTCGCTGTGGGTATGGCCCTCCTCTTCTGGGGCACCCTCACCGCCTTCGGTCTCCGGCCCCACTGGGTGCCCAACTTCGAAACCGAGCCCCTACCGGCCGAGCAGCTCGAAGGAGCCTCTGCGGGGGCTAGGGAGGGTGCGCAGGTGTTCTTCGATCGGGGCTGCCAGTTCTGCCACCAGGTCCACGGTCACGGGGGGATCTACGGCCCCGACCTCACAGCCGCGACCCGGCGCATGCCCCCGGAGGAGATCACGATTCGAACGATGATCGGCGTCCGCGACATGCCCGCCTATTACGAGGTATTGACCTCCGAAGAAATGGACCGGATCGTCGCCTACCTCCGCTGGGCCGCCGGAGGGGACGAATGAAGCGCCTCGCTACCGTCGCTCCGGCCGTCTGTGTGCTATCGGCGACCGGATGTGGTGGGTGGCAGTCCGCCCTCGACCCCCAGAGCCGGGGGGCGGCCGAGATCGCGAACCTCTGGTGGATCATGTTCTGGACCACGGGGGTGCTCGCGACGCTGGTCATCGCCGGGCTCCTCTTCGCCGTCTACCGGGCAAGGAGGGCCGCAACGGCGGACGCGGGTGGAACCGTACAGGACCGAGAGCGCCGATTCATCTTCCTGGCCGGGGCGGCGGTGCCTGCGCTCCTTCTCGTCAGCTTCGTGGCACTCTCCGTTCGGACCGGGGCCTCAGTCTCGGAGCCGCCTGGCGATCCCGGTCTCAGGGTTGAAGTGACGGGGCACATGTTCTGGTGGGAAATCCACTACCCCGGGTACGGGGTCACCACCGCCAACGAGCTCCATATTCCGGCGGGGATCCCTATCGAGGTCCGGGTCACCTCCGCGGATGTGATTCACAGCTTCTGGGTCCCACAGCTCGCTCCGGGTAAGGTGGACATGATCCCGGGCAGGACGAATCGGATCTGGATCATGGCCGACGAACCCGGTCGCTACCGCGGTCAGTGCACCGAGTTCTGCGGAGTCCAGCACGCGCTCATGTCACTCCTCGTCGTGGCCTCGCCGGAGGAGGAGTTCCAAGCATGGCTGGCGGAACGGGCAGTTCCCGAGGCGGGGTCGGACCCCCTTTCCCTGCGGGGACGAGAGATCTTCGGGGAAGCCGGCTGTGCGGCCTGTCACGGGATACGGGGAGTGACCGTACCTGAGTTCTCCGGGAGTCCGGGACCCGACCTGACCCACCTTGCGGGCCGTGAGACCCTGGGTGCCCTCACCGTGGAGAACTCCCGGGAGAACCTGACGGCCTGGATCCTCAACCCTCACCACTTCAAGCCCGGGGTCCGAATGCCTCCCACCTCGCTGGACGGGGATGATGTGAGCGCCCTGGTCCACTACCTGGAGAGCTTGCGGTGAACGCCCGTCCAGGAACCGCTGAGATCCATGATCGGCTGGACCGGGTGTGGTCGCCGCCTCGCGGGATCTGGAGATTTCTCACGGCCGTGAACCATCGGGTCGTGGGCCTCCGCTTCATGGTCACCGCTTTCGTGTTTCTCCTCCTGGGGGGACTCGAAGCCCTGGCCATGCGCCTGCAGCTCGCCCAACCCCTCCTCGGCATCCTCTCCCCGGAGGCGTTCAACCAGGCATTCACGATGCACGGATCGACGATGATGTTCCTCTTCGCCGTGCCCTTTCTCGAAGGCCTGGCCATCTATCTGGTGCCCCTCATGATCGGGGCGCGGGAGATGGCCTTCCCGCGGCTCAACGCTTTCGGGTACTGGGTCTATCTCATCGCAGGCGTATCACTCTATGGGGCCTACCTCTTCGGCTACGCCCCGGATAGTGGCTGGTACAACTATGTGCCGTTGACCGGGATCGGCTTCAGGCCGGGTGTGAACATCGATTTCTGGGTGACGATGATCACATTTCTCGAAGTCTCGGCGCTGGTGGCCGCAGTCGAGATCATCGTCACCGTGATGAAACACCGAGCCCCCGGCATGTCCCTCGACCGGATTCCCGTCTTCGTATGGGCCATCCTCATCACGTCATTCATGATCGTGTTCGCCATGCCGGCCCTCATGCTGACGAGCCTGATGCTTGCTCTGGACCGGATGGCGGGCTTCCACTTCTTCAACCACGCGGCCGGGGGCGATCCGCTCCTCTGGCAACACCTTTTCTGGTTCTTCGGCCACCCAGACGTCTACATCATGCTCCTCCCCGCAGTGGGAGTGGTTTCCACGGTAATCCCGGTCTTTTGCCGGAGGCCGCTGGCGGGCTACACCCTGGTCGTGGTCTCCGCCCTGATCATCGGGATCCTGAGCTTTGGGGTCTGGGTCCACCACATGTACACGGTCGGATTCGCTCTGGTGGGCCTCAGCTTCTTCGCCGCCGCGAGCATGCTGATCACGATCCCCAGCGCGATCCAGATCTTCGCCTGGATTGCCACGATCTGGCAGGGGAAGCTGCACGCCATCGCGACCCCGATGCTCTTCTCCCTGGGGTTCATCGTCCTCTTCATCCTCGGGGGGATCACCGGCATCATGATCGCCGCGGTCCCTTTCAATTGGCAGGTTCACGACACCTACTTCATCGTCGCCCACTTCCACTACGTGCTGGTGGGGGGGGTGGTCCTCCCGATCTTTGCGGCAATCTACTTCTGGTTCCCGAAGGTTACGGGACGACTCCTCGACGAAGGGCTGGGTCGGTGGCATTTCTGGCTCTTTTTCGGAGGCTTCAACATCTCCTTCTTTCCCATGCACATTGTGGGGTTCGAAGGGATGCCCAGGCGCGTGTACACCTACCACCCCGGCCTCGGATGGGATGGGTTGAACCTCATCTCGACGGGGGGGGCGCTCGTGATGGGAGCAGCGATGGTGATCTTCCTGTGGAATCTGGTCGTCAGCTGGCGAGTGGGGCCCTCGGCCGGCCACGACCCCTGGGGTGGAAACACCCTCGAGTGGGCCACGACTTCCCCGCCCCAAAGCTACAACTTCCTACTGGTTCCCATCGTGCGTGGGAAGGATCCACTTTGGTCCGAGCCGCCTCCGGACGCGCCCCCCTTCCAGAAACGGCCTGGTTGGCTCGCCGAGCTCTCGGAGGCTCCCGACCTCCGGCGGGATCAGATCATCACCAGCCCAGTCACCGCCGAGCCGCTGGGCCGGGCGATCATGCCCCGCCCGTCCCTCTGGCCACTCTGGCTGGCCCTCGCCCTCACCGTCTCCTTCCTGGGTGCGATCGCGACCCTGGCCCTGGTTCCCGTCGGTCTCGCCCTCGCCTTCGTTGCCCTCGTGGGATGGCACTGGCCGCGGGACGAGCCGCTGGACGATGAGTCGTCGGGAATCGAAGACACACCCGGGAATCCCGAGCCCGCCGGAGCACCCTTCGGCGCTCGGGAGGAAAGGAGGCCCGATCGCTGGGATGCGAACGAATGAGCCCTGAACGGGTCCGACCGGATCACCACGCCGGTCGGCCGGATGACGCGGATTCGCTCCCCCGGCAGCTCACCGGCAGGCGCTCCCCTCTCATCTGGGGGGTGGTGCTCCTCGTGCTCATCGAGGCCACACTGCTGTGCCTCTGGGTTGTGAGCTACCTCTACCTCCGCCTCGGTCTCGAAGCCTGGCCACCACCGGGAGTGGCGCCCCCGGACCTGCTTCCGCCCGCGATAGGCCAGATCCTTCTCTTGCTGAGCCCCCTCCCTGTCTGGATGGGCCTCAGGGCAGTTCGGGAGGGCCGTGTCGGTCACTTCTTGAGGCTCCTTCCCCTCGGAATGTTTCTGGCCGCGGCATACCTCGGCCTCAAGATCCGGGAGTACGCCGTCAAGGACCACCACTGGACCATCGACGCTTACGGCTCCCTCGACTGGAGCATGTCCGGATATGCCGCGCTTCATGTGATCGTGGTCCTCCTGGCCGGGACGGTCGTGTGGGCGCTGGCCCTGGGGGGCCACGTGGGAACCCGACGTTACACGGGAGTCGAAGCGCTCCTCATCTACTGGCTCTTCGTGGCCCTGGGGTCGCTTCTCTTTTTCGGGGTCCAGTATCTGGTTCCCATCCTCTAAAAGGTTGGAGGAGGACCCGGCAGATTCTGTGACGGGCCGGTGACGGCTCGCGGAGAGAGGAGAAGAGAGATGGAAAGAGCAGCCGACACCGGCTCGGCCGGCCCCGACCCCGGCTCGGGGAGTGTAGGCCGGGGAGCGCTATGGTTTGCGGGGCTGGGGGGCATCCTGGCCTGGTCCATTCATCTCACGGCCAGCTACGCCCTCGTGCCCTACATGTGCATGACGGGCAGAGAGCTCCCGCTTCATCTGCTCACAGCCCTCGCGGCAGTGGTCGCTGCGTCGGCGATGGTAGCCGGCTGGCGACTCCACCGACAGCTCCTCTCCGTCCCACCGATCCCCGAGGCGGCTGAGTGGACGGAGGACCTCAGGACCTTCCGCCCCGCTGCAAGGGCCCGGATCGAGCGCTTCCTCGCCCTCTTCGGCACGCTCCTCAGCGCGTTCTTCCTCACCCTCATCCTGGTGGAGGGCCTCCAGGTGCTCTTCTTCGTCGATCCGTGCCGGGCGATCCCTACGGAAGACTCTCCGATCATCCTGATGGAGCTCGAGGGCTGGATGGCTCGCTGTGACAGCGTCGGGATGGGGGCCTACCGAGGATGAGACCGACGCCTGGCCCGTGGGTGTCGGCCGGAGTCGGAAGCGGAGTGATCCTCCTCCTTCGTCCCGCATCCGGCTTCGCCCATACCCCCATCGCACCGGGCGAGGCGTGGTTGGCGTGGAACTGGGACCCCTGGATCCTCGCTGTTCTGGCGGTGGCTCTGGTCATGTACCTCCGGGGCGTGGGAAACCTCTGGGGTCGAGCGGGGAGGGACCGCGGAATTTCGAGATGGCGAGCGGGGTCCTACCTGCTCGGGATCTGGACCCTCTACATCGCACTCATTTCGCCGGTGCACGCACTCGGGCACACCCTCTTCTCGATGCACATGGTGCAGCACATGATCCTGATGGTGGTCTCCGCTCCCCTCCTGGTGCTTGGGAGACCACTGCACGCTTACCTCTGGGCCCTTCCCGTAGCATGGCGGCGACGCGTCGGCGATGCCCTTCGCCGCCGGCCGGAGCTGCAGCGGAGCTGGGCCGGAGTCACCCACCCGGCCTCGGTCCTCGTCCTTCATGTAGGCGCTCTCTGGGCATGGCATGTGCCCGCCCTCTACGAGGCGGCCCTCGAGAGCTACCTGATACACACCCTGGAACACGCAAGCTTCTTCTTCACCGCTACCCTCTTCTGGTGGATTCTCGTGTCCAGGACCAGCCGCCGGAGCTGGCCAGGATACGGTGCTGCGGTACTCTACGTCTTCGCCACCGCACTCCAGAGCGGAGCCCTGGGCGCCCTCATCACCTTCGCCCCCCGACGCTGGTACCCGGGCCACGATGCGGGAGCACACCTCTGGGAAATGGATGCCCTCGCGGATCAGCAGCTCGCTGGGGTGCTCATGTGGGTGCCGGCCGGGCTGGTGTATACTGCCGCCGCGGTCGCCCTCTTTGTGGCCTGGCTGCGAAGAACCGAAGCCGAGATGGCAAGACGTGAGCGGACGGCCGCCTTCGCCCAAATGATCATGGATCAGCCAGACCCATCCGCCCGGAGCTGACCGCCCGCGCTCCAGCCGGGAAAAAATTCCCCGAACCCCGATCCACACCAAGGCCGCTAGCCGAGGAACGGCGGAACTGACGGTCCCAAGGCTCATCTCCGGCCTCCAGGGGATCGGGGCACACCGCTTGCAACCCTCCAGCCGGGACGACACCCCCGCCCTCGAGCGAGAGGGCCCGAAGGCGAACACGCGATCATGACCAGGAGATTCAAATGCGATATCTAGCGAAATCCACCTTTTTCCTCGCCTTCTTCGCCGCAGTAGCCTGCGACCCACCCGACCAGGAAATGGATCCCGAGGTCGGCATGTCCGGCGATGAAGTGGTCATAGACACGGTGGCGGGCGAGGAGGTGGAATCCTACCGGGGACAGGTGCAGGAAGCCCTCCGTGATACGCAGGAAGAATTGGAGGAACTCCGCGCCCGGATCGCCGAAGGCACCGAGGAGGGCTGGGAGGAACTGTCCGAGCGCGCCGAGGAGACCTGGAATCAGCTCGGTGAAGCGCTGGACCAGGCCCGGAACGGAGGTGCCGAGGATCTCCAGCGGAGTCGGGAGAATGCGGCCCGTCACCTGGCGGAGCTGGAGGCGAAGATGGCGGCAATCGAGGTGGGGGCCGCGTCGAACCCCGAGGAGCTCGCGGAAGTCACGAGCGCACGGCTGGAGCGGCTGGAGTCCGATCTATCCGAGCTCGAGCGAATGATCCCCGCGCAGGCGGCGGCCAACGAGGACATCGACCTCGAGGATCTCGACGACCTGAGGGAACGACTGGCGGGCCTGCGTCAGGAAACGCAGGAAGCCCTACAGGCCGGAGCCGAGGAGTTCGAGAACCGTCGTGCCGATCTGGGCGACCAGTTCGAGGAAGTCACCCAGGAGGTTCGTGAGCACCGCCACAAGGTGAACTGGAGCTGACCCCGATCCGGGATCACGCGGAACCACGTGGAAGCGAAAGGCACTTGGAGATCGGACACCTCATTCCCCCCCGGGGCGCGTTTGCGACCCGGGGGGGAACCCGTGCGGCCCCAAGCGCTCCACTCGGATGCATCGCATACCCTTCATGAGGTGCGACAGGAGAGACATGATGGCCACAGCAGTGTTCTGCATTGCGGAGACCCGAGGACAGGTTGAGTCGATCGTGTACCGACTTCGAGTTGCTGGGTTCTCGGGCGACGAAATCTCCGTGCTTTTGCCGGCCGTCCCCGGGACTGGGGGCCGCGGCAGCTCGCCGTCCCAGCCGGATCCGGAGCTCGCTTTCGCCGCTGGATCCCTGGGAAAGCTGACGGGCATTGGCACCCTGAGGATGTCCGACGTAGGACCGGTCCTCGCGGCCGGACCAGTCATGGCGAGGCTCAACGGACTCCAAGCCGGCGCTAGCCCCAACGGGCTGAGGCGCAGCCTCGTCGCGATCGGTTTACCCCACGCCGAGGCTCGCCGGTATGCTGGCGAGCTGACAATTGGACACAGCCTGGTGGCAGCCCATGCCGGGAACACCGATAAGGAGCGGATCGCCGACGCCATCTTCAGGGAGGCCGGAGCACGGCATATCGCCGCCCTCCCCAGGCACGCCGAAGTGGAGTTGGGCGACCCATCCGAGCCAAGGGGCGCCCCCGATGTGGGATAATCGGCAGGTACCTCACCCAGTGAGAACTGGTGGAGACCCCTGGACCAGATGGCATCCTCGAGCTCTCGCTGTACAAGTGTACCCCTTGGGCTCGACGCGTCCACTCGGTCCGACGCCTTGCGTGTCGAAGCTCGGAAAGTAAGAGTATGGGTCGGGAGACTGCTTCGATTACCCTGACGAAAAGGATGATCCTCATGAGGTTCCCCCATTCGTTGGTCCCCGTGTTGGCCCTCATCCTCCTCGGTATCCTCTCGACATCGCCGGCGCTGGCTCAGGAGATCAACGAGCAGGCCGAGTCCGCGATTCTCAGCACCGCGGATGTCGAAGCCGCCGTCGTCGGACATGAACGGGCCGCGGACCGGACTCGTGCCGAGTTGGAGACCTTCCTGAAGAGCGATGCGGTCGAGACGGTCGCCCACGAGGGTGGCGTCGACCTGAACCGTGTCGCTTCCGCGGTGGGAACGATGTCCGACACACAGGTGCATGCGATCGCCCCCCTCCTGGAACGGGCCGAGGCGGCACTGCAGAGAGGGGGGTCGATCACGATCAGCGTCTACGCGATCATCATCATCCTCCTCCTTCTGATTCTCCTCACCTGACCCTTCTCGCCACTCCCCTCCTCCTGTGGGGACTGGCCTTCTCCAGGACTGCGGCACAGGAGATTGAGCCGTGTGACACCCTCGTCGAGCGCGCGGTGGAGGCGATGGCCGCCGGAAGTCCCGCAGGGGCCGAGCGTTTTCTGGAAGACGCGCTCGGTAAGTGCCCTGAACACGCAGGAGTACTCCGCGAGTTCTCGGCCTTTCACTTCCAACAGGGCCGCTACACGGAGGCCGAAGCCTTGGTGCTCCGCTACCTGGAGGTCGATCCGGAATCTCCGTGGGGATGGGACCTCTTGGCGGCAAGCCGATACCTCCGCGACGAACCCCGCGGAGCCCTCGAGGCGTGGAACCGGATCGATCGGCCGCTCGTCAGGGAGCGGTGGATCGGGGGAGAGCTGGGAAGGGGGAGCGGGTTCGCGGGTGGTCGTGCGGGCGACGCGCCGACCGCGGGGTTGGAGTCCCGTCTCCTCCGCGAAATGGGCATCGTCGAGGGCACTGTCCTGACGCCCGAGCTCCTCCTACGCGGGGAGCGCCGGCTGGCCGACCTCCCGGCGCTGCGCCGCGTCAGACTGGACTACCGGCCGCTCGCGGAAGGAGGCGCTGCGCTCGAGGGCACGGTGGCACCCGGACCCCGGCATCCCTTCCGCCTGGCCGAGCTCCCGGCCCATGCGATCCGGACGTTGCGAGCGCAGATGTACCTTTCCGGCTCGAACACCCTGGGAGCCCTCGAGCATTGGGAGCTCGATGCCCTCTCGGACGGCCGGTTCCGGCGTGTGCGGGCAGGACTGGGACACCCTGCACCCCTCGGGCATGGTGTCTGGCATTGGAAGGCCTCGATCGAGCGGGGCAGCTTCGCGGCCGGACCCGAGGAGCCAGCCGTCGAGGAGGAGCTCCGTAGCTTTCGTTGGTCCCAAGGACGCCGCGATCGAGCCGGGCTCTGGACGGCCTTTACCGT
>SLFU01000117.1 GCA_007124095.1 Gemmatimonadota bacterium | reverse complement strand
GGGGATCAAGGCGGGGGATCAAGGCGCGCCGACCTTCCCGCTCGGGCTACCGGAAGGCTCGCTGGTCCGGTAGGCATCGTGTCCGCCGGTCACCCTCCCCGCCCACCGCGGAGCGGGATCGTGTCGTCGGGAGCGCCGAGCCCGTCCGCCCCGTGGATGAGGAAGTGATGCACCTGCTCGAAAACCCGCTCGTCTTCCGCGAGCCCGTTATGGGATGGGCAGCAGACCTCCACGTTTCGAGCGCCGGGAAGCATCGCGGAAGAGCCCGGGATGACCCTCAAGTCCACCGGAGTCCGCACGGAAAGCGCTTCGACCTCCCCCGGAAACCTCTCGGCCTCATTCAGGCGGGTCAGGAAATCACTGCCCGGCGCCATCTCCCGTCCTCCCTCCCCCCACGCAAGCATGGCCGCAACGGTACCCCGGTGGGGAGTGCCGAGAAAGACCGCCCGACGCACGTTCTCCCTCCCGCCTTCGAACTGGAGGTACTGCCGCAGCGCGAGCCCTCCCATCGAGTGGGCGACGACATCGATCTTCGACTCGCCGGTCAGGGCCTGGAGCACCCGCACGGCCCGGGCGATCTCGAGCGCGTGGACCTCGTTGCTCCCGACGGGATCCTCGAAGGCGAGCACGGAGACCCGGCTCTCCGGCCACCCGGCTCCGACGAGCCGGTCGCGCAGGGGACGCAGATTGTCGGGAGCCTGATCGCCCCATCCGGGCACCAGAAGAACGGGAACGAGCTCCATGTCGGCTTCGGGGATGAGCACCTGTCCGGCAGAAGGGACAGGAAGCAGCCCAGCTCCCAGCAGCGCCAGGACCACGATCGACGCACTTCGTGCTCTATTCATCAACTCAGGTCATCGGCTCGGTTCGCCTCAAAGCTCCCCTCGGGTTTCCACGCCCCATCGGCCACTCTATCTTCCTCCCCTTTCGAGGGTCTCCGAAGGATGCGCGGCTCGGGTATCGATGGTTCCCCTTTCCGGGGTCCTACCCCGGCAACCGGTTCTTCGGGTCCTCCGAGGGTCGACCGGACCCAACCAAGATCTGTAAGAGAGGAGTCGTTCAGATGAATCAGGAGACGGGAGCTCCGCGGTGGGCTCTGGTCCTCGGCGCCTCCAGCGGATTCGGCAAGGCGTGCGCCCGGGCGCTGGCTGGTGCGGGATACCACATTTTTGGAGTTCACCTGGACCGCCGAGCCGGGTTGAAGGAGGTGGCCACATTCCAGGAGGAGTTGGAGGCGTCGGGGAACAAGGCACATTTTTTCAACATCAATGCCGCCGACCCCGAGAAGATGAACGCTTCCCTCGACGAAATGGCCGGGCTTCTCGAGGAAGGCGAGGACATCGGCGTCCTCATGCATTCCCTCGCTTTCGGGACCCTCCGCAACTACGTGGGAACGGAGGCAGTGAGCCCCGCGCAGATGGACATGACGGTGCGGGTGATGGGGCACTCCCTGGTCGACTGGACCCAGGCGATCATGGAGCGGGAGCTCATGGGTGAGCACGGACGCATCTTCGCCATGACCTCGTCGGGCTCCGATCGGGTCATCCCCTCCTACGGCCCTGTTTCGGCCGCGAAGGCGGTGCTCGAGGCCCACTGCCGACAGCTCGCCTACGAGCTCGCTCCCAGGAAGATCACCGTGAATGCCCTCCGGGGCGGCGTGACCGACACCCCGGCCCTCCGAAAGATTCCGGGACACGAGGAGCTCATCGAAGGGGCCCGGGGCCGGAATCCCTCCGGGCGCCTGACCACCCCGGAGGATGTGGCCGCCGCGACCGCGGCTCTCTGCTCCAGGGACACCTACTGGATCACCGGAAACGTCATCAATGTGGACGGGGGAGAGGAGATCACGGCCTGAGACCCAGGATCGTCTCGGCGAGGGTTTCGGCGGCCCACTCCAGCTGCTTCCTGGAAATGGTGAGGGGCGGAGAGAGCTCCACTACTTCGCCGCGGTCTCCCGCGGGAAGCACGAGGAGACCCTTGCGCAGCAGCTGCACGGCGACGCGAGCCCCGGCGCCCTCCCAGGCGCCGAGCCCTCGCGGGGGCGCCCGCGGGGGCCGGGGCGGCTTGCGGCCGTCCTCCGTACCCGGTCCCTGGACCGGGGAAGCGAGATCCGCCTCCAACCCCGAGTCCGCATCCACGAGCTCCACCCCTACGAACAGGCCACGTCCCCGGACCTCTCCCACCCAGGGACACCCCTCCAACGCTTCCCGGAGCCATGCCAAGAGCCACAGGCCCTCATGCCGGGCCCGGGCCGGCAGCTCCTCCTCCTCGAGCACGTCCAGGAAGGCCAGGGCCGAGGCGCAGGACAGGGGATGGCCGAGGAAGGTGGAGGTATGGAGTGCCTCCCCGGAAGACGTCGGCCATGCATTCATCACTCGCGCGGGGCCCATGCAGGCACTCAACGGCAACCCTCCCCCCAACGCCTTTCCAAGGCAGAGGAGGTCCGGCACCACCCCGTCGGCCTCGAAGGCGAAGAGGGTCCCCGTCCGCCCGAACCCGGTAAAGACCTCATCGAAGATCGAGAGCGCCCCCATCTTCTCGGCACGCCGTACCACCTCTGCGAGGAAGCCCGCGGGAGGGATCCGGACTCCTGCCCGCCCCTGGATCGGTTCGATCAGGATCGCGCCCGGAGGCGCGCCCCGCTTTTCCGACTCCCCCAACACGTCGTCCAACGCGCGCAGTGCGACGCGGGCGGCCTCCTCCCCGTCGCGTAGCGGATCGGGGAAAGGGGCGAAGGACACGTCCTCGGGAATCCGGGCCCGGAAGGGTGCGCGGAATTCGTTACGAGCCGTGGTGGAAAGGGCCCCCAGAGTGAGCCCGTGATAGCTCCCCCGAAAGGCCACGACCCCCGGGCGTCCGGTAGCCAGATGTGCCGTCTTGAGCGCGATCTCTACCGCCTCCGATCCCGAGCTGGCCAGCACCCCCCGGGGCTCGGGCCAGGGCATGAGCGCCCCTAGCCGCTCGAGGAGCGCGAGCTTCCGTTCGGGGGGATGGACATCGCCCATTCCATGGACGAGGAGCCTCGACTGCGCCTCGATCGCCGACGCGATCCGGGGATGCGTGTGGCCGGCCACCGCCACCCCGAACGCTCCCGTGAGATCCACGTAGACGTTCCCGTCGACGTCGCGCACGTTCGCTCCTCGGGCCTCGGACCAGAACACCGGAAATTCGGGGTCCCGGAAGGTCACGTTCCGGGACTCGACCAGGGAGAGTCGGTCGGCCATCTCGAGGGAGCGGGGTCCCGGGGGCACGCCCAAAAGCCGGGGTAGACCGTCCCCGAAGGCCTCCTCGCCCTCGCCCGCCCCCGCCCTCGATCCCGCCCTGGCGCCCTCCACGTCAGGTGCCCCCCCACAGGATCCAGCCCCACGCCCCGGCGTACAGGGAGAGGAGGAAGAGTCCCTCCAGGCGCCCCAGGTTCCGGCTCGTCCAGGCCAGGGGCAGGAGGGCGAGGCTCACCACGACGAGCGCCGGATACTCGACGCGCAGGACGGAGGGCGAGATCGTGAGGGGCTGGACGAGCGCCGTCCCTCCGAGGACGAAGGTCAGGTTGAAGATGTTCGATCCCACGATGTTTCCGACCGCGAGGTCCGCTTCGCGGCGGATCGCCGCCACCACCGTGGTCGCCAACTCGGGGAGGGAGGTGCCCACCGCCACCACGGAGAGACCGATCACCATCTCCTGGACTCCGAGCGACGCCGCCAAGGTCGTCGCTCCGGCCACGATGCCCTGTCCCCCCAGTACCAGGCCGACGGATCCGGCCAGGACGAGGACGGCGGGGATCGCATAGACCCGGAGTCCGTCGGGACGGCCCCAGGAACCACCGGGGCGGACCCGTTCCCCGGTCTCGAGGGCGACGGCCGCGACGTCGGAGCCGCTCCGCCCGGCTTTCTCACTGCGGACCGCCAACATCAATAGAAAGAGGTAGAGGAAGAGAAAGCTCCCAAGCACCGCGCCCTCCACCCGCCCGAGCTGGAGGTTCCAGAGCACGGGGAGGAGGAGGACGGTCAACGCGACCATCCATGGGATTTCCCTACGCACCACTTGCCCAGCGATGGCGAGAGGACGGACTGCGGCCGCGAGTCCGAGAATGAGCCCCACATTGGCCAGGTTGCTTCCCACGACGTTCCCGACTGCCAGGTCGGGGCTGCCGCGAACCGCAGCCAGTACGCAAACGACCAGCTCCGGAGCCGAGGTCCCGATCGAGACCACGGTAAGCCCGATGACCACCGGGGGAATCCCCGCCCGCGCCCCGAGCGCGGCCGCACCGCGGACCAGCGCCTCCGCCCCAACCCAGAGGAGAAGCGCCCCGCCGGCCACGAGAAGGCTGGCGGTCAGCACGGGGAGGCGGCCTCATCCCTCACCCCTTCTTTCGATTCAACCATCGCTTCACCTCGCCCAGCGGGCGTGTGTTCAGAACATCGTCCGCTTCCAGCCAGCCCCGCTGGGCCTGGGTCAGGCCCCCCTCGATGTAGCCGAGCTCCCCCAGGCGATGGGCATCGGTCGCGAGGCTCACGGTCACCCGAAGCTCCCGGGCACGAAAGAGGTGCCGGTCGTGAAGGTCCAACCTCAGGGGGTTCGCGTTCAGCTCCACGGCCACGTCGTGCTCGGCGGCCGCCTCGAGCACCGCCTCCACATCGAGGGCATACGGGTCTCGGCGAGTGAGGAGGCGGCCGGTGGGATGGACCAGGATGTCCGCCTTCGGATGGCTGAGCCCCCGGATCACCCGCTCCGTCTGGGCGACCCGGTCGAGGTGAAAGTGGGAATGGACGGCGATCAACACCAGGTCGAGCTCATTGAGCACCTCGTCCGGAAGATCGAGCGATCCGTCCTTCAGGACGTCCACCTCGCACCCGTGGAAAAGGTGAATTCCCTCCAGCTCCTCCCGGAGGGCCCGCACCTCTTCGGCCTGCTCCAGGACGCGCTCCGGGGTGAGGCCGCCTGCCACGGTGACCGCCTGCGAGTGGTCGGTGATGGCCAGGTACTCGTAGCCGCGATCGCGGCAGGCCTCCGCCATCCGCCGGATGGACTCGCGCCCGTCGCTCCAGGTCGAGTGCATGTGCAGGTCCCCGCGGATGTCCTCCAGCTTGACGAGCCTCGGAAGCCTGCCCTCGCGCGCCGCCTCGATCTCTCCCCTCCCCTCCCGGAGGACGGGCGGAATCCACGGGAGCTCCACCGACTCGAAGAGCTCCTCCTCGGTGGCGCCGGCGATTCGCTCGCCGCGCTCGGGGTCCGGGTGAGGCTCTCCCTCCGAAGACGGCCCGGCGGATGGGCCGTCCGACCGGCCGCGGTCCTCTTCGCCGCCGGCCGACACGCCGTTCCCCGCCTCCATGCGGCACACCCCGTACTCCGAGATCCGGAGCCCCCGCCGCCGAGCCTCCTT
>SLFU01000217.1 GCA_007124095.1 Gemmatimonadota bacterium | reverse complement strand
TATTGATCCGGACTTGATGCGCAGGCGGAGTCGCTCCACGGCGACCCGGTCCCCGTACCGCTTGGTCAGGGCATCAAACTCGATGGCGGGTGGGGAGGCACTCATGGCTCGATGCGACGAAGTCGGCGAAGGGACCAGGTACAGAGCACCAGGGAGACGAGGACGACGCCGCTCGAGAGCGACATGAGGATCCGGACGAACTCCGGCCGCGTGACAGCACCTGCGGCAAGCGCGTACTGTGCTCCTGCGAGGCACCCGTTGGCCGCACCGGCCAATAACGCGAACCCGTAGATCCCCATCGGAGAGGCGCCCGGAAGGAGCCAGCTTCTGCGTTGGAGATCGGGAAGAAGGAAGCCCAGCGCAGCTCCAAGAAGGGCAAGGAGTAGCGCCCACGCGACGTTTCCGGCGACGAGATGGGCCGGAGCGGGGGGGAGCACCCCGACCACCGCCGCAAGGAGCAGGAGGCCCACGGTATGCGCCCCTCCGTGAACTGCGGCAAAGACTCCCCCCGGAAGGGCCTTCGCCATGAAGAGGCGCATCGGAGGCACGAGGGGGGTGAGGAGCGCCAGCCGCACCCCCTCCCGCCCCAACGCGCCGAGGGTATGAAGAAGGACCAGGGCGCTCGTGACCGACAGGGAGGCGAAGGTAAGGCTCGCGCTCGCGCCCGCCTCGCTCAGAAGGCCCCCGGATCGCGCCCCGGAAACGAGCATGACCCCTCCCGCTCCTGCGGTGGCGAGGACGGCTTGCAGTCGGAAATACCTGGAGGGCCTGCGCAGGTACGGCAGCAAAATGTCCTTCGTCGCGAAGAGATGGAACTCCCGGAGTCGGAGGGACCGGGGCGCCCGCGAGGCGAAGGTGCTCCGGTGGCGGTCTCGCCCCTCGGAAGTGAAATCGAGGGGCAGCTCCCCCAAGGCTCGGGTGCGCCAGGTCGCGAGGCCGCGGCGCGAGCCCTCGAGGCACCCGCCGAGGACGACGAACCAAGCCCCGACGGCGAACAGGGATCCGGAGGCGGCCCCGGAGGAGACCCCGAGGGGTGCTTGAAGCAAGTAGAAGCTTCGTTCCGCCAACTCTCCCAGGAGGACGAGCGCCCCCGGGTTCCACCGGACGAGGGCCCCCGGCAGGGCCACGAAGAGGGGATAGACGATCAAAAAGGGAAGGATCGCCCAGCGATACAGCGCCTCGGCGCGAGCCACCACGCCGGACCGGAGCACAATCGCCCGAGTGGCGGCGGCGGCCAGAGTACCCAGGACAAGTGAATAGAGAAGCGCGGAGATGACGTGGGCGGCGAAGGTGCCCCAAGGTCGGTCCGAACCCAGGAGAAGGAGCGGGCCCAGGAGGAGATAGAAGGAAACCCAAAGGAAGAGCGCGGCGGAGGCAATGATTGCGGTCACTCTCAGGGTGAAGAGCGTGGGCAGGGCCCAGGGATGGGCGTTCATCGGCTCATCCCCTCGCCTGAGGATGAGCTCCTTGACGAGCAGGATCGGCACGATCAGGAGGAGGCAAAGGGAAAGGGACAGGTGGGCCGTAACGAGCGCTCCCGCCCGCAATCCTGGCTCCTCCGCGACCTCGATCAGGGCCCCGCCGTCTTTCACGAGTCTCCATAGCACCGGTGCCGAAAGGAGCAGGAGGAGGATCATCAGCCGACCCTGGAGAGTCCCGAAGCCCTCACGGATCCACCGCCGGAGCGTGATGCGAAGCCGCCATCGGAGGAGGACGAGCACCGTGTGCGCGGTGGGCATCTCAGGACGGGAGGCGGGGGGCGCTGTGATCGCTGTGATCATGGGCGGGGATCGGACCTCGACGGCCGGAGCGCCGCGGGGTCCGGGTCTCCCTTACCGAAAGGCAGCCAGGGTGCAAGCCGCGAGCGCTTTGTTCACCGTGAGCGCAAAGCCCACTACGCCGAAGATCACCCCGGAGCCGATCGTGGCTCCGACTCCCACTCCGCAGAGGACCTTGGATGGCCTTCCCGCGACCAGCTCGGCCATCTGATCTGGACACAGCTCCGTCATGGCTTCTCCTCCCAGTAGTCGGGGACGTGTGCTCGTTCGATAAAGGACGACGATCGGAATGGTTCGCGGGCCGCTTCCCAGGTCAGAGGACTGCGCGGAATGCCGAGTAACAGCCGGCGAGCGTGCCTCCGTAGGTCACGAGAGCGATCTTGCTGAAGGGGTCCGGGCTGAGGGCGGCGTAGGCCGATCCCGCCAGCCCGAGACCACAGCCGAGTCCGCTCCAGAAGCCTTCTCCGTCGAGTTGGGTCATTTCCTCCACGGTGAGTTCCCGCATGCTGGCCTCCCTGGCTCAGGTGAGTGAGTGGGTCTGTCCGTGCTGGACGCGTCCACATTCGCCCCGGTGCCGAGGCGCACCCATGGCTGGAGGGGTCCACTTCCGATCAAGGTGCCGCGGGTGCCAGGGGACGGTGCGGGTGGAGGGGATTTGGGGGGATCGCTGGTGCGATGCCTTGGGAGGGTGGGTAAAACCGTGTGTCACTCCTCCACGATTACGGTGCCGAGCATTCCGGCTCCCTCATGAGGGAGGCAGACGTAGTCGTATCGGCCGGGAGCGGTGAAGGTGTACGCGAATTCGGCGCCTGAGGAGATCACCCCGGAGTGGAAGGAGTCGGCCCCGGTGGGGAGGGCCACGTTCCGGGGGTTCGTGGCCAGATCGGGATCCGCGGTTACGGTGTGCGCCAGGCCGGAGGGATTCGTCCAGAGGACCGTGTCGCCGGTTTGGATCCGAATGCACGCGGGATCAAATCGGCTGTCGTCCGTCATCCGGACGATCCGAGTCTCCTCGCACTCCCCTTCGATCCCGGTCGCAGCCTCTGACGAGAAGCAAGCCGAAACGAGGAGGGACACGATTCCTACCGCTGCGAGGGACGATAGAGTCGCCCGGGGCGACCGCCGGAAGGGGTTCCCGGCCAGGGAACGGTCGCGGCTCGGGGAGGAGTCGTCTCTCATCGGGCCCCTCACTCCGTGACTATGATGCGGCCGATCATCCCGATCGCCTGGTGTGGAATGCAGAGATAGATGTACTCGCCTGGTACGGGAAACACCTGCGTGAACGATTCTCCGGGTGCCAGGTCACCCGAGTCGAAGGGCTCGACCCCTTCGGGCAAGAGGACCCGGGACGGATCCGCCACGCGATCCGGATGGGCGGTGACGGTATGGATCAGCAGGCTGGTGTTGGTCCATCGTACCATGTCTCCTGCCTGAATCTGGATCGCCTCCGGTGCAAATGCGAGATCCTCGATCTCCACGTCGAAAAGCCTGTCCTCACCTACCAGCGAAGGCTCGGGACCGCTCTCCGGGTCGGATGGGGGAGACGGTCCCGTCCCGATGTAGCGCGAGAGGGTGACCGGAATCGTGAACTCGAAGCCCCAGAGGGTGGTCGCCCCCCCGATCGAGGAACCCTGTAGAGTGGTAGTGTGTGCGTTGCTCGCGTGTATGGAGAGTGTGTGGGGCGTGGTCGGAATCTGGATCTGAAGGCCGGCGCTCCACGCCATCCTCTCCCCGGGGCCGCGGTCGAGGAGGGTGGCCAAGTCAGCGGCCAGGGCCGTGGAATGGGAGAGACGGAGGTTCGCGCCTGCAGCGATTGCGCTCCTCGCTTCCCCCTCCCGAAAAGCCTGGCTGAAGGCTCGGCCGGCGGTGAGAACCCTCAGGGGTCCAATCCGTCGCGCCAGGGTGATCTGCCCGTCAAAGCTGTCCGCCGCCTGGTTGTAGGCTCCCGTCAGACTCAGGTCGAAGGAGCGCTCATCCAACTCGGCCATCGGGGTGTATCGGACGAAGAACTCCCATTCGTTCGGGAATCCCCGGATCCAGGGAGAGCTGGTGGCATACCGAGCCCCTGCCAGACCGTTTCCCGGCACCCCGGTGGCGACGAGGAAGGTCGGGGTGTTGCGCACCGCCCGCTCCGGTGGGTCTCCCGCAGCGAATCGGTGCATCACGTTGAACTGGACGGTTCCGGAGGAGCCCACCCAGGTTCCGTGCATGTTCGGGGGCCGGTCGAGGACCGACTGGGCGGAAAGCGGGGAGCTGGTCGCGAGGGCCGCGGCCGTTACCGCGGCCCACAGGCCAAGAAGTCCGCGGGAAGGTCGGGCTGGTCGCATGATCCGGTGGGCTTCTTTGCCCGCCTCGGAGCGGGCCGAAATCACTCACGAAGTCACTCACCATCCCATCCTACTCGACCGCCGGGCTTGGTGCCAGCTCCAAAGATCACCGTTCGGAGGCCGGTGGAATTCCGCCGCCGAGTCCGGGCGTGGTCGGGAGAGCGGGGGTGGCGCAGACGGGTGCCTTCGGGGAGATTGGAGCTGCTGGACCGGTGGGGCACAGTCGAACTGACACTGTAGGAGATGATGACCAAACGAAAAGTACTCGTGGGAGGGGGCCTGACCGTCTTGGTCCTTTCCCTGGATCTTCTCACGAAGTGGTGGGCGCTCCAGGCCCTTCAGCCCGGGCATTCCGAGGAACTCCTTGGAGGCCTTCTTCCGCTGACTCTCGCCTTCAATACCGGCGCCGCCTTCGGTTTGACCATAGGCGAGGATCCTCGTTGGATATTCGTTCCAGTGACCCTGGTTGCCGTGGTGTTCCTGGCCAGCCTCATCCGGAGCGCTGAGCCGGACGACCACCTCAGGGTGGTCGCCGCCGCTCTGGTGCTCGGGGGCGCGTTCGGAAACCTTTACGACCGTATCCGGTGGGATCGCGGGGTGGTCGATTTCCTGGGGCCGATCGATCTCGGGTTCATGCTCTGGCCCATCTTCAACGTGGCAGACATGGCGATCACAACCGGGGCGATCCTCCTCGGGATCTCTTTCTGGCGAGAGGGGTCCGCCCACGAGGAGGAGAGGGAAGCGGAGATCTCCTCCGGGTCACGCACCTCCGACCTTCTGGATCCTCAATGATCACGACGAAGAGATGAAGCTCATCCAGATCTTGCAGTCCACACCTCTCATCGAGGGTGTCAGCGTCCCCTCGTCGCTCAACGTCCTGAACTACGAGGTATTGGGCAGCTCGGTGCTCAACTGGGGGATCGCGATTCTCGCCGGATTCCTGACCTTGGTGATGGTAAGGCTCGCGGTCAGGGTCGCTGCGGGGCGGTTGGAGGCGATCGGGGCGAGGACTTCCACAGAGGGCATGCAGCTCGCCGGGTCCCTCCTCCGGGAGGTGAAGGGTCCGGTTCTCGTGGTAATCGCCATCTGGGTCGGGTCCCTCTTCCTCGCGCTGACTCCGATCTGGGACCGGCGGCTCGGGATCCTCGTGGGCGTCACCCTCCTGATCCAGTTCGCCCTCTGGGCCACCGGCTTCGTCAACTGGGGGCTCAACCGGTACCGGGAGCGCCAGCTCGTGGAAGACCCCGGGGTCGCGACGGCCGTGGGAGCGATCGGGTTCATCGCGCGTGTCCTGGTATGGTCCGTCTTTGCTCTGATGGCTCTCGGGAGCATGGGCATCGAGATCGGCCCCCTCATCGCCGGGATGGGCGTCGGTGGGATCGCGGTCGCCCTCGCCCTCCAGAACATCCTCGGCGATCTTTTCGCGTCGCTTTCAATCGTCTTCGATCGGCCGTTCGTGATCGGGGATTTCATCATCGTTGGCGACCAGTTGGGAACCGTGGAACACGTGGGCCTGAAGACGACCCGCGTGCGCTCCCTCTCCGGCGAGCAACTCGTCTTCTCCAACTCCGACCTCCTTGCCTCCCGGGTCCGGAACTTCAAGCGAATGGACGAGCGGAGGATCGTCTTCCACTTCGGAGTCCAGTACGACACCGGATACGAGAAACTCAAGGAAATCCCCGACATCGTTCGGCGGGTGATCGAGGGACTCGACAAGACCCGGTTCGATCGGGCTCACTTCGAGAAGTTCGGGGACTCTTCGTTGGATTTCGAAGTCGTCTATTTCATGCTGGTTCCGGACTTCGGAGCGTACATGGACGTGCAGCAGGCCATCAACCTCGAGCTCTATCGGATCTTCGAGGAGAAGGGGATCGACTTCGCCTTCCCGACCCGCACACTTCACATGCACCTGGACGGAGCCGAGGCCGAGGTTGGCACGAGGCTGGTGGGATCGACGGGGAAGGCCCGCTCTCCTTAGGCCCGCTCTCCTTAGGCGTTGATCCCGGCCCCGTCGGGGGATCGGGGCGCCGCGAGACACCAGGAGATGAGAGGGATCATTCCCCCGCCGTCTCGGGTGGGAGGAAGCGGAGGTACTCCACCCGTCGCCCCCGCATCTTCACCACGCGAAGGCGTCCCTCCGGAAGAGGCACTTCATCACCCACGGCCGGAACCCGGTTGAGGTATCCGAAGACATAGCCGCCCACGGTATCGAACCGGTCCTCCGGGAGGGCAAGGTCCAGGTGCTCGTTCACCTCCCGGAGGGGTACGCCTCCCCAGATCCTGGTGATGCCCGGCCCCACCTCCTGGAAGGAGAGTGGCTCGTCCGCCTCGTGTTCGTCCTGGATCTCTCCCACGATCTCTTCGATGAGGTCCTCGAGGGTGGCGAGCCCGGCTGTCCCCCCGAACTCGTCGACCACGATCACCATGTTGCTCCGCTCCACTCGCATTTCGAGGATGAGATCCTCTACCGGTTTGCTCGAAGGGGCGAAAGCTACCGGTCGGAGGATTTCCCGGATATGCGTCACCCCTTCCCGGTCGGCCTGCCAGAGGTCTCGCGCGAGGAGGATGCCGAGAATCCGGTCGAGACTTCCATCGAACACCGGAAGTCGAAGGTGTCCCTCATCCAGCATGAGGCCCTTCGCGTCGTCGACCGTCGCTTCGATCGAAACGGCCACGATGTCGGTTCTGGGGGTCATCACCTCTCCGACCGCAACCTTGTCCAGGTTCATCACGTTGGTCACGACGCGCCATTCGTCTTCGTCCAGCGTTCCCTCTCTCCGGCCGATCTCGGCGAGGATCTCCAGCTCGGCCCGGCTGACCGTGGACTGCTTCCCGCCGTCACGGGCGATCAGCCTGGAGAAGAGGGAGAGGGGGATGAGGATGGGTTTCATGATCCAGATCATCGTCTGAAGGACATATGCGCTCGGACCGGCCAACGCCTTCCAGTGAGTGGCGCCGAGCGTCTTCGGGATGATCTCGGAGAGTACGAGGATTGCAAAAGTGAGCAGTGCAGAGAACGCGGCGATCCATTCTTCTCCGAACTGCTGCAGAGCGACGGCTCCGCCCATGGCCGCACCGACCGTATGGGCGATCGTATTGAGGGTGAGGATGGCCGAGATCGGCTCGTCGATCCTCTTTTGCATACGATGCAGGAACTCGCCCGAGCGCCTACCCTCCTCTCGCAGCACCACCACGAAGGAGTGGTTGATCGAGAGGAGAACCGCCTCCAGGATCGAGCAGAGGAAGGAGACGCCGAGTGAGACCCCGAGGACCCAGAAGAGTGTGGCCATCAGGCGGGGCCGAGGGTCTGGAGGGGCGGAACGCTAAACGAGTCGGGCCTCCGCGCGGATCTCGATCGACGCCAGGGCTTGGGAGATGGGACATCCCTCCTTCGCCTCACGGACGTGCTTCTGAAACGTCTCATCATCCGCTCCGGGAACGTCGGCTTCGCACTCGAGATCGATGCGGGAGACCGCGAACCCATCCTCTCCCTTGTCCAAGTGGACGCTCGCCTCGGTTCGGACCGAGCGGGGTTCGTGGCCCGCCTGCGCGAGCCCGTGGGAAAGCGCCATCGAAAAACAACTGGCGAGGGCGGCTCCAAGAAGCTCGTCCGGGTTCGTGCCTTCCCCGTTCTCGAAGCGAGAGCCGGAGGTGTATGATCCCTTGACGGCACCGCTCTCACTGGTGACCTCGCCGGTCCCCTTCGCGAGATTTCCCTTCCATTCCGCGTTGGCTTTTCGAATCGGCATCTCCGCTCCTCCCGAAATAAGTTCCTTGTTGGCTCTGGGCGGGGCGAAAGCTCGCCCCGCGATGCTGGCGCTCTCGAACACTGACGCCCCCGACACTGACGAAACCGAGACGCCTGAGATTGCCTTGCGCGAGGCCGTACCCTCGTGACTTTGGTTCGATCCTCAGCCGCCGTTGCCTGCCAGACCTGCCTGGGCAAGGAGGATCAGAAACGCCCGCTGAACGCCCAAGTGTCCCTCTCGGTTCAAGAACCACTCGTCCAGCGAGTGGGCTCGGCCCGAGGTACCGCCCCCCCCGATCGTGATGGCCGGAATTCCCAACGAGATCGGCACGTTGCTGTCAGTGGAGGATCGTCCGAGGGTGGGTTGCAATCCGAGCGCCTCGGTGACCGCGATCGCCCGCTGGACGAACGGGTCGGACACCGGGATCTCACCTGAAGGCCGGTCTCCGATCATCTCGAGCTCCATCTCGAGGGGGGCGCCGCTACGGCGGCGCTGATTGCCCTCCCACTCGGCCCGTTCCATCGCCCGGTGGAAGAGGGAGTCGATCCCCAGGAGTGCCTTCTGGTCCTCGGAGCGAAGGTCGACCTCCATCCAGCTCTCGAAGGGTATGGAGTTGATCGAGGTTCCCCCACCGAGTCGCCCGACGTTGTAGCTGGTGCGCGGTCCGCGCTGAGTGAACCGGTCTGCAAGGTCGTCGAGGTGCACGATCGCGCGTCCGAGCGCATGTGCGGGATTTCCGAGCCCGAAGGCACCCCACGAGTGCCCACCCGGGCCACGGAACGTCACCCGGTATCGGTGCGAGCCCAACGCCTGGTGGGTGATCCCGCGCGGATTGGAGCCGTCCACCGAGATGAATGCGTCGATCCGGGGGCCCCGGTCGGAGAAAAGGTGCTTCACCCCACGGAGGTCACCGATCCCCTCTTCCCCCACCGTTCCGATGAAGAGGACGTCGGCCTCCGTTTCCAGATCGGCCGCGTTCAGGGCACGGAGAACCGCCAACACCGCAGCCAGCCCCCGCCCATCGTCGGAGATGCCCGGAGCGAAAAGGGTGTCGCCCCTCATGCGCACGGTCACATCGGTTCCTTCCGGAAAGACCGTGTCGAGGTGCGCCGAGATCGCCACCACTTCGTTGCCGGAGCGGCCGCGTCGGAGGGCGATCGCATTCCCCTCCTCATCAATCCACGCATCGTCGACTCCGAGCGCCTCCATCCGAGCGAGAAACTCGGCCGCCCGCACCTCTTCACCGAATGGGGGTGCGGGAATCTCCGTCAGCTCGATCTGATCGCGGATCGTCAGCTCGTCAGACGCCACGATGTGGTCGGAGGCCTCTTGGATCCGATGACTCTCGAGGAGGGCCTGGATCTCTTCAGCGTAGGACTGGAGAGCCTCGGCGGGTGCCGGCGACACCGCACCGGCGAAGAGGACCAGGAATGGGCCCAGGACGAGCGGGAGGATGGAGGGACGATCCGCCGTGGTCATGAACGATCTGCTCTATTCGTGAAGGGGCCTTCAGGTGGACGACGCAGCGACAGAGTTCAACCTTACCATCCCGTCGCCTGTTTCGGAAGGGAACCGGGAGGGCCTTCTCCGGGTTGCACGTCGAGAAAGTATTATCGAGACTGGTCGGGTTGTCTCAATTACTTCCGGATCCGAGGATCCACCCTCCTTCCGGACCATCTCTTTCCAGGTCAGGTTGTAGGCTTCGTGCTCTCGGACTCCGCTCGCCGTTCCATGATCACGCTCGGTCGATCTCCGTTCGTGCGCCCGATTCGTGCGTTCGGACGGGTCGCGGAAGGGGTGGCCGAGCACGCCGGAGAGATCGGGATCCTCCTGGCGAGGTCGGCCCGGGCGGTGGTTACACTGCAGGTCTCCCTCCGGTCGGTCCTCCAGCAGATCTACATCATGGGCGTGCAGAGCATCCCGATCGTCCTGGTCACCTCCATTCTGGCCGGTGTGGTCACGAGTCAGCAGGGCGGATACCAGTTTCAGGGAGCCATCCCCCTCTACATCCTGGGAAGTGTGGTTGTCGCAAGCGTGGTCCTTGAGCTGGGCCCGGTGCTCACGGCCATCGTTCTCGTGGGTCGGGTCGGAGCCCGAATTACCGCCGAGCTTGGAACGATGAAGGTTTCCGAGCAGATTGACGCCTTCCACGCCGTAGGGCGGGATCCGATCGTGGTTCTGGCCGCACCCCGGATCGTGGCCGGGATCATCGTCGTTCCGGTCCTCGTAGGGTTGGCCAACTTGGTCGGGATCCTCGCGGGAATGGAGGCTGCCCGGCTCACCGTGGGGCTCGGGTACGAATCCTTCCTTTACGGCGCTCAGCTCTTCTGGCACAGCTGGGACCTCTTTTACTCTTTCTTGAAGGCCTTGACCTTCGGCTTCTGGATTCCGGTCATCGCGATCCACATGGGCTTCCGGACCGGAGGTGGGGCTGCGGGAGTCGGGCGCACCACCACCGCTTCCGTGATGTTCATGACGCTGATGATCCTCATCCTCGACGCTCTCTTCCCCCCCCTCTTCCTACAGTAGATGATCGAATACCTGAATATGTGGAAGGCCTTTGACGCGCCCGTTCTAAAGGGGGTGAGCCTCACCGTCGAGGAGGGCGAGATGGTGGGTGTATTCGGGCCCTCCGGAACGGGAAAGAGCGTCATGCTGAAGACCACGATCGGGCTCATCGACCTGGATCGCGGCGATGTCCGGGTGGAGGGTCGCTCGGTGTATCGAGGTGGAAGAAAGGATCTCCAGTGGATCCGCCACCGCGTGGGTTACGTCTTCCAGCATGCCGCGTTGTTCGATTCGATGACGGTCTACGAGAATGTGCAGATGGGCATACCCGAGGAAGATCTGAAGAAGATGCCGCGGTTGGAGGTCACCGGAAAGGTCTGGGAGGCGCTCGAGCTTGCGCACCTGGATCCGAGGGAGACTCTGGAGAAGCTCCCCGCGGAGCTCTCCGGGGGAATGAAGAAGCGGGTGGGGATCGCCCGTGCGATCGTGAGCCGGCCCCGGATTCTCCTCTGGGATGAGCCCACGACCGGCCTTGATCCCGTGAACACGGCCGGGGTCGAGAGGCTGATCGTGCGCCTCTCTGAACGGCTGCGAGTGACATCGGTGATCGTGACCCATGACATCGAGGGAGGTCTCGAAATGTGCGACCGGGTGGCCATGCTCCAGGGCGGAACCCTCAAGTTCGTGGGAACCCCGGACGCCTTCCGAGATAGTGGGGACGAGGGAGTGCGAGCCTTCGTGGACCGCGCGACGGCCCTCGCCGCAGTGGATAGGGTGGATTACCAATGAGTGAGCCAAGTGGGCGGGACCGAGCGGAGGCAAGAGTCGACCGGAAGGCCTCCGAAGCGGAGCTCGAGGCAGCGACCCCGCCGATGACGGGGGGGCGGGAGGTCCGGGTCGGGGCCTTCGTACTCCTGGGGATCTTCTCGTTCTTGATGATTCTCTTCCTCCTGACCGACCCCGCCACCTTCCGGGGACGCTACATGATCGTCACGGAGGTGAACAACGCTGCGGGGATTCGCCAGGGCGATCCGGTGCAGATGCGGGGAGTCAACATCGGGCGAGTTCATCGATTCGAGCTTGCTCCCGAAGGGGTGGCGATCACTCTGGAGATCGAGGGGCGGTGGGAGATCCCGAGGGATTCCCGCGCCAGAATCGCCGGGATGGACCTCATGGGCGGTCGCACCATGGAGGTGCTCCGCGGAGAGTCGGAGGAGATGTTGGGTTCGGGTGAGAGCATTCCGGGCGTGTGGACCCCAGGGATGCTCGATCTGGCCGACGAGCTGGGGGGCGACGCGCGGAGCACTATGGACGATGCGCGGAGCACCATGGAGCGTATCCAGGCCCTCCTTTCGGATCCGACCGTTTCAGCCGTGGAGGGATCGGTGAGCGAGCTGGAGGAGCTTCTTGAAGTCCTCACGGCGGCCACGCGGGAACAGCGGAGCGAGCTGGCTCGCCTCTCGCAATCGCTCTCTCGCTCCGCCGAGCGGGTGGAGGATCTCACGGGGCGGGAGGAACTCCACCGGAGTCTTGCCCGTGCCGATTCCACCCTCGTGGAGCTTCACGAGGCGGGTGGAAACCTCGCTCGAGCGACGCGCTCGCTCGAATTGGTCCTCGAGCGCGTCGAACGGGGAGAGGGTACCCTCGGCCGCCTTTCCGAGGATGGCGAGCTGTACGAAACCATGAACTCGGCCATGGAGGAGATTCGCCTCCTGGCTCGGGATGTTCGGGACAATCCAGACCGCTATATCCGCCTTCGCATCTTCTGAACGCCCCCGCCCCTGAGGTTTCGTGCTACCACCCCGGGGCGATGTGGAAGCCGAAGTGGGCTCCGCGCTGCGGCCGGTGCCATGGATAGGCGTAGTAGATCTCCATGATCATCATCCCGAGGAGATTCACCCGGGCGCTCATTCCGGTGCTGACCACGGGGACCCGGTCGAGCGACGTCCGGTCGAACTCGAGCGCCGGCTCGTTCACACCGTCCCACGCCAGTCCCACATCGGTAAAGGCGACGAGCTCGGTCGGGAGGAAGCCGAAGTCCAACAAACCGAAGCGATCGACTCCGATCAGTGGGACCCGGGCCTCCGCGCTCATGACAGCGATCCGGTGACCCAGGAGGCGGTCGAACTCGGGACAGGTGGATGCGAACTCCTCCGAGGGCGTGCACTCCCGATTCGCCCGAAACGAGTGGGCCGAGTAGCCGCGCATGTAGGTCTCCCAACCCAGGAAGAGGGGCCGGAGGACGCTCTCGCTGTCGTGGATGTCCTCGCCGTAGCGGCCATGATGGAGTCCGCGGAAAGCGAAGGTGAGCTCGGTGAGTGGATTGAAATAGCGGCGGTAGTCCAGGTTCACGGTGTGGAAGTTCAGGTTTCCAACCGTTGTTCCCACTTCCACCCGGTAGCGGCTACCCCGGACCGGCGAGGCGAGGCCGAAGAACGAGTTGTCCCCGACCAGTGCGGCGCTTGTCTGAAAGAGGTTGAGTGGGTCGGGGAGCCCGTCGCCGATCGTCTCCCGCTGTCGGTCGATGAGGCGGTCAAAGCGATCGAAGAGGAGCAACTCCTCCTCGATGTCGAAGGAGTAGCGCGTTACCCCCGCACTGAGATCCACCCTTCGAGTCGATGAAAAGGGATAGGAGGCCATCCCGATCCCGTGCGTCTGGAAGGTTCGGAAGATCTGTTGCCGGATCTCCGTGCTGCCATCCGGATGCCAAACTCCGAAGCTCCGGAATTGCATGTACGGGATTCTCCCAGCGGCGATCCCCCAGTTCCACCGGTCCTCCAAATTCTGGTAGACGAACTGGCCACCGATGTCCTTCATCGTCCCTTGAGCCTGAACTGCCACGCCGAGGGTGCGATTCCCCAGCATATCGGAGAAGTAGGCGGCCACCGAGCCAGCGAGGAAGTTTCCGAACTGATCGGTCCCGACTCCGATCGAGGGCTGCCCGACGTAGTCGAGTCCCATCGACGGGCTGTATCCCTGGGCCCTTCCGGGGTCGTAAGATCCCGGGGACGCCAGCGCGGTCTGCGGATCCGCCAGGTAGGCTGCCACCCGTGATGGGAGCGCCATCTCCCTGGGAGGAAGGTACCGGCCGGCCGGATCCATCGTTTCGGCGATGGCCGGCGCAGACACGGCATCTCTGGAGTCCATCGAGTAGATGTGGAACTGGAACTCGTCGAACACGGAGAAGACGACGGTGCCGGTCTCCTGTGCGACGCTCATCGCCGGAGACATCGAGGTGATCCCGCTCACCCCGGTGGCGATCTCCGTCACCCTGTGGATATCCCGGGTGGCCAGCTCGACCCTGTAGATGTCGCTGAACCCGTCCGGATCCGAGATGAAGAAGAGGCTCTGGCCGTCCGGGGTGAACTGTGGGTTCGCGTGGCGTACGTTGCCGAAGAGCTCCAGGACCTCGATCTCCTCCGCTTCGAGGTCGTAGAGCGCGAGCTGCATCTTCGAGTAGGTGAGGTTGTCGAAGTCCGTCTCGGGACCCCGGTCCGTTACGAATGCGAGGCGTCGGCCGTCAGGAGAGAAGGCCGGCTGGAAGCTGGCATGACGGTCTCTGGTCAGCCGGGTGGTTTCCTCCGTGTCGAGGTCGAGGAGGTACAGGTCGGAAAGCCCGCCATCCTGTCCGGAAAAGGCCAGCCGAGTCCCGTCCGGGGACCACGACGGGCCCGAGACCTCCCCGATCTCAGCGGTGAGGGAGATGCGTCGCTCGACACTGCCACGCTCCGAGTCGAGGATCACAAGCTCGTTTCGGCCTCCTGCAAAGGCGACGACGGCGATCTGCGATCCATCTGGGGACCAGGCGCCGGAGGAGTCGATGAATCGGAGCGCGTCCATGTGCTGGTCGGCTGCGGCGCTCGAAAGGGTCCGAAGGATCTCGCCCGTGCGGGCATCGACCAAATAAAGGTCGAAGCTGAAGAGATCCTTTTCCGACATCACCACCATCCGGCGGCCGTCGGGGCTGATCGAGGGTGCCACGTTCTGCTGGCCCGCTCCAGTCGAGGGCGCCATTAGCAGCGTGCCGACCTCTCCCGGTGGGGTTCGGTCCTCCATGAGGGGGCGGTAGTGCGCCTCGGCCGCCGCTTCCCACTGACTCGAAAGCGTGTCGGAGGGTACACCCAACACCCGCTCGATAGCCGGCTCCCATCCGACCCTCAGCGCCGTTCGGAAGAGCCGGGTTACGGCCTCGTCCCCGTACTCTCCTCCGACGTAGGTCCAGAAGGCCTGGCCGAACCGGTACGGGAAGAATCGAGTCTCCCGGGTCATCTGCCGCAGCGTCGGAAAGTCGTCCCGGAGGAGGGCGTCGCGGAGCCACATGCCCGTGAGCGGATCCTCCTGGCCGAGGGACAGGTACTCGGCCATTCCTTCGATCATCCAGAGGGGAATCCGGGTCAGGCCCTGCATGCCTCCCCCCCTTTGCGACTGCGCGAGGTTGTACTGGAAGGCGTGGACCAACTCGTGGCCGAGGACGTGGTCCGTCGAGGCGTAGGACCCCGAGAGGGGCATGATCACCCGGTTCTTCAGCGACTCCGTCACCCCGCCCGTGCCTTCTCCGAGCTGGGCCGAGATCGTGTTCGTCTGCTGGAAATCCGGGTGGTCCGCATAGAAGATCAGCGGCTTACGTTCCGCGAATTCGTGCTGGAAAAGCCGGGCCAACCGCTCGTACCACCGTTCGGCCATCCGGCTGACATCTCCGATGGCCTCATCCATCTCCGGGTAGAAATAGATGTCGAAGTGCGGGGTCGTCAGGACCTGGAAATCAAAGTCGTCGTACTGGACTTTGTTTCTTCCAAAGTACTGCGCGTCCGCAGGCACGGGCGCCGCGAAGAGGAGGCCGAGGAGGAGGGTGAGGCACTTGACTGCGGTCGATCCCCAGCTCCTGGTCGATCCCCAGCTACTGGAGGGGGTCTTGCGGCTGACGATCATGGGAAGCCTCGTGCGTACGAGGGATCGGTGGAAGTGCGGGCTCACCCGCCACGGACTCCGATGGATGCCGCCGGATGCAGCTACCGGGGACCTTCGGTTGAAGAAGAATGGGGAACCACAGCGCGTCCTACCCGTGGTGCCCCCCGGAGATCCCGCCGGATGCGTTCGCCCAGCCTGACCCGGCCCGATTGCGCCTCCTGCACCATGTTCACAGAATACGATCCCGTCCCGGTCCGCGATAGTCCATCCGCCTTCGGCGCGCTGGTGCGGATCCGAGCCCAAGTCCACCCGAATTCACGGGAGTCGATCTCCGATGGATGGGATGAAGAAGGTTTCCACTGATGGTGCCCCGGCGGCGATTGGCCCGTATTCCCAGGCGATCGTCTGTGAGGGATGGATCCACGTCTCGGGCCAGATTGCCCTGGATCCGCGTTCCGGGCGCTTCGAGGAGGGGAGTACGGCCGATCAGACTCATGCGGTGCTCCGGAATCTCTCGGCGATCCTGGAGGCGGCGGGGGGCGGGCTCGACACGGTGGTCCGAACCACCGTCTACCTCATCGACATGGGGACTTTTTCGGAGATGAACGAGGTCTATCGCGAGCACTTCGGAGACCACCGACCCGCCCGGTCGACGGTAGGCGTCGCCGCCCTTCCAAAGGGTGCGGTCGTGGAGATCGATGCGCTCGCGAGACTAAAAGGCTGACGGGAGGAGCGGTCCGGATCAGCGCAATCAGTCCGTTCCCACCGAGTCCTCAGCGCGTCGGGGGAGGAACGGGACCGAGTCACCCGCGACCACCGCCCAGCCGTCATACCACTGAGCCCGGCGAACGACCTCCCCGTCCGGAAGGGAGCGCCAGGTCATGCTCTCGACTGGAAGAAGGGGAGGTGGAGAGCCGTCCTCCGCCGAAGGCGGAAATCGGGTCCAGCCCCCAGCCTCTTCGTCGGGCGTCGGGGTGTGGAACCTCCATTCGGCTCGGCGAATCAGGGTATCCGGTCCCAGCTCGAGGATCCCCTCGAGGTACGGGGCTTCGGTGTCCCGACCACAGAACCGCAGGATCCAACCGTCCAAGTCCGCCAGCTCGGTGTAGAAGTCGTGACGGCGACCGAAGGACTCTCCGCCGAAATGGGGAGAGAAGTCGGCCTCTAGCGGAGGATAGCTCCAGGAGTCGTACGACCTGGTGCGCCCGCTCCGTCGAACTGCGAAAGCGTACCCTTCTCGGTCGATCCTCCGGGTCCAACTGAGTCGGAGAAGGGGTGCCGAAGCCCGTTGCCCGGGAGAGGCGTTCTCGAGGCCTCTGGTGGTGGGGATGTCTCCCGAGAGAGTGTCGGTCCGGACGTGCGTGTAGCTCGCTACCCCTAGCGTGTCCAGTCCGCCCGGGTGTCGGGCGGCAGCTCGTTCCCAGAGGGTCCGGGCGGAGCCGTCCTCAGCTTCGGAGGGGCAGGACGCCCTCTCGAGCTCCACCCGAAATCCCGGGATCGGAAGGGGCGCGGGTTGAAGCGCGATCTCCAGAGTGAGGACACCGTCCGAGACGGAAACCTCGGCCTCCTCGTACCCGAGCCGACTCACGAGTATCGTCCACTGTCCCGAGCGTTCCCTGCCCGGGGACAGGCGAAATCGACCTGCCTCGTCCGTCCGGGTCGAGGCGACGGTCACGCCGTCCACGCGGAGTTCGACCCGGGCGGAGGAGAGGGGCGGACCGGCCGCTTCCCGTACCGAACCCTCGATCGGCTCCTGCTCGATCGGCTCCTGAGTGGCGCCGGACCCCGTGGGAGATGAGCCTAGGGAGAACCCGGCGGTGCCCGTCAGGATCAGGGTGAGGAGGAAGGGTATTGAAGCTCTCATACCTCATCAAACGCCCCCGGGGCGGTGGGGTTCCCTTCGAGTGCCCCGGGATCCAGCGGCACGTGCTTCACGCATCCCACCCAGCGAGGGGCGAGGGCCGAACGCTTCATCGAAAAAATGGTCCGAGAAAGGGTGGACGAAGAGGGTTGCCAGGTACCTTCAGAGGGACGGAGCGAGGGAGGGAGGAAGCCGCCCTCAGGTCGGGGTGGGCCGAAATGTCCCGAAGGGTGGGCTCACACGCCTCCGCCGGGGTCGCTGGGTAGCTGAGGTGCAGCCAGGGCTTTCGGGGAGTCGTCGGAACCTCATATGTTCCGGGGCATCTGCGGGCAGGTCCCGGCGCTGGCACGTGGGGTGCATCCGGATTGTGTACGGGTCCTCTCGGGGCGCCCGGTGGAGGTGGCGCACGGCCGCCACGACACGAGATCTCTCACTGTAAGGAGTAATCGATGAAGCGGATTCTGGTGCCCCTGGACGGCTCGAGCTTCGCGGAGCGAGCCCTGGCGCCCGCCCTGGACCTCGCCGGTAGGCACGAAGCCGAGGTCCACTTGGCTTCCGTGGTGTCGGACCTTCCCCCCGTGCCCCTCGCTACCGCGGACACGGAGCAGGCCACTCGATGGGTCGACGAGGAGCGGAAGCGGGCCGAGAAATACCTGGAAGAGGTCAGGGAGCGCACTGTGGCAAAGGTCCCGGCCGCCCAGCTGGGGACCCACGTCCGGGTGGG
>SLFU01000121.1 GCA_007124095.1 Gemmatimonadota bacterium | reverse complement strand
GGATCCTCACCCGGGAGGAGGAGGGGATCCGGGAGGTCCTCCGGAGGGCCACCTCCCTCCCCGACGCCTTCGCCCGACTGCGGGAGCGCTTTCCGATCGCGCCAAGAGGTGAGCTCACGGAAGAGGAGCTCCCGACACTCCTCCACGCCGATCCCACCGTCCCGACCAACCCGGAGACATTCGAGGCACACACGGGACGAAGCCGGGTGTGGCCCCCACACCCCCTTCAGATGCGTACGGTCGAGCCCTGTACCGACGCCGACTACCTTCGCCTCCTCAGGGCGGTCCCCGGGGTCCGAAGGGGATGGATCCTGGAGGGGGTGGCCCGCGGGATCGGGTGGGACGGCCGCGCCCAGCCCGAGGAGCTGCCCTGGAGGAAGGGCGCAGTCACGCTTCTCGTGACCCCTACGGAGGAGGCGGGGGGGGCCGGGCTCCTTCCCAGGGAACCCTGGACGAACCTGACCGCACGACAGCGCCGCTACCTCCGACAGGTGCTGACCGCGACCCTCGAAGGGGAGGGAGGACGATCGGAGATCTCACGCCCGCACCAGGACTGGACTGAACGACTCGGCCCTCAGACCCCGCGCCGGATGCTCGGGGACGAGGTGGGAGCCGCCCTCCTCACCACCTGGGAAATCAATGTCCGGGGGGTTCTCGTCCTCATCAGCTCGGCCCGCGACACCACCGTCCTGCGCGAGGCGAGAAGCCGCCTCTCGCGGTTCCTCTCCCCGGACCGGCTCCCACCCGAGGGGGAGATCGCCCCGGACGGGTTGTCGAACGATTCGGCGCGGCCTGACCGGGAATCCGACGATCCCCTCGAGGGTCCGTGGCCCTGGCAGCGAGAGGGCTGGGGGGTGGGCGCGGAGGGCCCGCCGGACCCGGGAGGCTGGTCGCCCGGAGCCCCGGTGGAGGTCCCTGAACTGGTGTCCCTCCTCTCCACCATCGACGGCGTCGCCGGGGTGGAGGGGCTCGAGGTGCGAGCCGGGCACGCGCCGGACACCTCCCCCTGGAGTGACGACCTCCTCGAGATCGGCCGATTCGCCGCCCCCATCTATCTGCACCGGCCAGACTGCCTCCGAGTCCGGATCCACCGGGAAGGGGCCTGCGATGTCTGATCCGAGCCCCGGGCCCATTCCGGAAGCCGCCTCCCTCTACCGGGAGCTCGCCGACCATCTCCCGGGCCTCTACCGGGAAGACCCCGAGTCGTGGGCCGAGCTGTCGGGCTATCTGGAGGTGGTCGACCACCTCTTCAGGGCCTACCTGATCGAGTTGGAGGATCTTCCCGTCTGGCTGAGTCCAAGTGCGCGTTCCGTGGGGCCGCCGGGGGTCCCGCCCGATCAGGCGGCCGGCACGATGTACCGACAGTACGACGCGTTGTTCGAAGAGCTGGCGGCCTGGTCCGGATGGAAGATTCCCGGGAGTTGGCGAACGGACTCTCGGGAAAGGAACCTCGACCGCATCGAGGGATTCCTGAGTCGCGCCGCGCGAGTCTGGCGTCGCCGGGGGACGCCTCGTGGCTTCGCGAGCTGGTTCTGCCTCTACTTCAGGTTATACCGGAGCCGTGAGCGGCCCTACCTGATCGAGCATTTCAAATACCGCCCCCCGGACGCCGCCACCGCCGGTGCGAACCCGGACGACGAGGACGAGTGGGCCCTCCGAGTGACCCTCCTCGTCCCCGTCACTTCGACATTCGAAGAGTACGCCCGCCGGCGCGAAGCCCGGCAGTTCCTGGACCGGCACCTTCCCGCACATCTCCTCGGCCGGCTGTGTTGGGTTCCGGAGGGCTTCTCCCTGGACCTGGACGACGAGGGCGCGGTGCGCGACGTGATCCGGGGCCTCGGTTCCTTCGTGCCCCACGACGATGGCATCCACCTCCTCTCCCGACCCGAGCGCGGGCGAGTCCAGGACCTCCTGGACTCGGGCCACCTCCCGGGAGGAGGCACCACAACTCCTCCGGAGAATGACCGATGAGTCCCCTCGCACCCCGCTTCCCGATCTTCAGGGATGGCCAGATCCTCAGTCACGCCGACCTGAACCTCCTGCGCGACTTCGTCTATACCCGCTACCTCTTCCAGAATCGGGCACTCTTCGGGTCAGGGGTCGCCTGCGGCCTCGAGAGCTCGGGCCCCGACGAGGGACGAATCCGGTTCACGCCGGGCTTCGCCCTCACCCAGTCGGGCCGGGAGCTCCATCTGGATGAGAATTCGAATCTCGAATTCTCCGTCGGGGAGATCACCTCTTCCGGAGCCGAGATGCAGGCATTTTCCTTTCTGGAGGATGCGGGGCCGACCGGTTTCACTGCGGTCGCGGTGCCTGACGATCGCTCTGAACCCGTGAGCGACGCTTGCGGGAACCGGGACTGTGAGCGACATGCCGAAACCCGTATCCAGGGAGCGCGGATCGTGTGGGGGACGGGCCGACTACGACCCACGGGCTGGAGAGGCCACACTCTCGTGGAGCTCGAGCCCCTTCGCCCGGAGCGGGAGAGCGGGTTCGCTCTGGACGGCTTCGGCGCTCTTCGGGACGCCCTCGTCCGGGAGCTGACGGGAGAGCTGGATCCGGGCACGCTGGCTCGCCTTTCCCAACTCGAGCTGACCGGCCCCCCGGGGGTGGACCTGATGAAGGCAGGTGTCCTGAACGAGGTCCTCTACACCTCCTGGGAATGGGTACGCTGCCGGGAGAAGGTCGAGGCCCCCTGCATCGGCGAAGACGGGGAGGAGGCCGTCGCGCTCGGTGTGCTCGAGCGAGTGGGGGGAACGTGGCGCTGGAACTGCCGCTACCGCCACCACTTCCGCCTCGCCCCCACCCTGTACCGGGCGATCCACGGGATGGACTGCCGCGACCACTGCGCTCGATTTCTCGGTCGGATCCGGATCGTCGTGCAAAACTTCGAGCCGCCACTTCCCCCTCCGGCCGAGGAGCCCGCGCCCCCACCCGAGGAGGAAGAAGAGGTCTCGATCTGCTTTCCCGGGAGATGGGGATACGAGTGCCCCTGGATCCCCGAGTTGGAGACCCCCGATATTCCGGAGTTCTTTCCCTGGGATCCGATCTGGGGATGGAAGGGCGTACCCGACCTCATCCCGGACCTGCTCCCCGGTGGGGGACGTACCGGTCCCGAGCCTATGGACTGGTGGCTGAACCAGGAGCGAACCGACCCCCTCGGGGCAGGGATCGTTCGCCTCGGAGAGTGGGTGGGACGAGACGGAGCGAGTGTAAAGGACCGTCTCGACGAGGCGATCCACGGGGCCGGGGTGGAGCCCCACGTCCAGGTCGTACCGCAGGCGGAGGTGACGGGGCTGGAGGGCTACGCCCCCGGCTTCCTGGCCGCCACCTCCGACACGATCGTCCTGGGGGTGAACGAGCACGGGGGTATCGTCTCGACGGGCAAAGTGCCGACGTCCCGCACCCTCCAGACGGTGAGCGGCGCGTTCCCCGGAGTCCAGGCGGACCTGGCCGGAGCCAGGCAGGGGCTCGAAGAGGTCGGAGCCCAGGTGGGACAGGCCTTCGACCTGGCCCAGGGACTCGAGGGGAGCTTCGGGGACCTTCAGCAGCAGGTGGGACTTCTGGATGACCATGTCGGCTCCATCCAGGAGATCGTGCAAGAGCTCCCCGCCCTCGGCGAGATCCACGGCGCGGTCGACTTCGTTGGAAACTGGGATCACACCCATGGGCAGCTCATTCAACAGATCGATCTCCAGGTGCAGCAACGCTTCGACCTTCAGGCCCAGAGCTTCATCCGGGACTCTTTCGATCGTCAGCTTCGGGATCACCAGATGGTGGAGGCCTTCACGGGAGCCGTGCGCCACATGGAAGAGGCCCTACTCGCCGGCGCCAGTCCAGAACATCGCGCCGAGGTGGAGGGCCATCTCGAGGCGGTAGAACACGAACTCGGACTCATCCAGAGCCGGGCGGCGGCTGGACAGCCCATCGCCGAAACGCATGGAGAAGCGATGATCGCGGTCATGGATTCGATGAAGGATGCCGTCATAGCATCCGGCATCGATCCCACCGCACCCGAAGTGGTCCGGATGGACCAGAACCTCGACACCTTCCGACATGTGTTCGAGCGCGGGAGCTTCGGAGGACCGGTCAGATGAGCCCCGACCCGGTCCGGATCGACCTCTTTCGGGTGCGCTGCCTCATACCGCAGGCCCGGATGGTCGGATCCGCGCTTCGGGTCCGGCGCCGGCTTGCGCGGGTCGCTCGGGTCCATCTCTCCGCGCCTCTCGAGCGCGCATTGGGGGGTGGCGGTGAGGAGCGTTGGGTTCTGGATAAGGTGGACGTGCGCCTTGAGCTGGTTCGAGCCGACGACCGGGATCACGACGATGTAACCCTGGCGGCGCGTTGGGCTGCCCGGATCGCGGCGGCCATGCGAGACGCGATGCGAGAGGGAAAGACCCGATTTCGGCGGTTTCCCACCCCCCGCTCGTACGCGGAGGGCCTCCTCGAGGAAATCCTCTCCGCGGGAGGGAAAGAGGCCTGGCTTCCGAGGGCTGTGCTTGGGGCCGAAGTCCGGGCCAGCCCCCTTGGAATCGTGGAGCATCTGGTCGAGGAACTCGGGCCGAGTTCACTCCGAAAGACCCTGAAAGAAGATCGCCCCCTGGCGCTCCGTCTCTTCCGCTCCCTCTCACGGGTGGAGCGCGCCCTCGCGGTGACCGCGGTCAATCCCCGGACGTCGGCGGGAGGGGATTCTAGCGCGGGGCGCTCGTCAAGCCCGGATCCACTCCGCTCCCGCCGGGGCCTTCGCGCCCGAAGACCAGATCCCCCGGAGGGTCCGGCATCGCGACGGGTCGGCGCACCTCCGGCGGAGGGCCACGCCGAGGCGGCGGCACCAGAGCCCGATGACCCCTCCTCCACTTCTCTCGGATTCGAGGCGTGGCTGCGGGCGATGACCACAGAAGGGGCGTCGGCCTTCCGGAGCCTACCCCCGGAGCCGCAGCCGGGCATCCGGGCCGAACGCGGCACCTCCGAGCCTCCATCTGCTGGGCTTGAGGCCCATGAGCCCTTCGAGCCGGTCCCTCCCGACCCGCCTCTCGAGGAGGAGCCTCCCGGCATCCGTCACGGACCGACCGCCCCGCGCCCCGAAGAGCCCGAGGAAGTGGACTCCAGGCGGGACTCCGGGCCAATCGAAGGGGAAGGCAACGGCTTTCAGTGGTTCACGCTCGCCTCGGGAATCGTCTTCCTCCACCCCTGGCTCCGGCGCTACCTGGAGGAGGGCGTGTCCGAGCTCGGCGCGGTGGAGCCGGTTCGGATTCCGTTCCGGCGGTGCCTCCTCCTCGCCTCCCTCCTCGGCGAGCCAGGCCCCCTCGCCTCGGATCCCTTGATCCGTTTACTAGCGGGGGACGACCCGAACCGCCCGTGGACCCCTCCCGAGGAGCGGGAATCCGCTCTCCCCCTTGCGCTGGACCGGGCCGAGGGAGTGTTGGACCGATTCGCCGGTGCCTTTCCAGGCACCCGCTCCCAGCTCTCACACGGGATGATCCGGGAACACATCCTTCAGCGCACGGGAACCGTGCACCCTCTATACAGACAGGGTCTCGAGGACGAAGACCCGACTCTGGTCGTGCGCCCCGATCCGGGGCCCCTGGACGCCCTGGTCCACGCCCTCCCCTACCCCGTCACCCTCTTCAAACTCCCCTGGACTCCTCCGATCCAGGTCCTCTTCGGAGGAAGGCATGCCTGATCGGAAGCATACCGGCTCTGAAGCCCCGACCCCCGCGGTGGAGCTCTCGGCCGGGCTCGAGGCTCTCCGGACTCTCCTCGCCCTCCGACTCGAGGAGACCGGAATGGGCCCCCACCCGGCCCGGGCGAGTGCCGACACACCCCGCCGGTGGCTCTCCGACCCCCTCCCGGCCCGGGGACGAAGCGATCTCCCTCCCCTGCCCTCCTTCGACCCGAACGGTCGCCTCGGACAGCTGGTGAAGGGGTACGGGCTCGATGCCCGGGAGCAGTACACCCTCCTCGCCACCCTCGCGCCGGAGCTCGACGAACGCTTCGACATGCTCTACGGGCTTCTCACCCGGCGGCCGGAGCGCGACGGGTTGACGGGAGAGGCGCTTCGAAACCTCCTCGCCGGGAGCGTGCGGGGTCGTCTCGCTGCAGCTCGGATTCTTCGCCCGGAGGCTCCCCTTCGGGCCGTGGGGATGATCCGGACCGAGTCGACGGGCCCCCGTCCCCTCGATATTCGCATCCTCCCCGATCCCGACCTGTCCCGGTGGCTCCTGGGGCACCCCCGTGAGGAACCCGAGTTCTCGAGCGCCTTTCCGGCCCGATCGCTCCGAACTGTGCACACCCTGGACACTCTGGCGCTTCCCCCTGAGGCGGAGCAGAAGCTGAAGGGCCTGCTGGACCGAATCCGACTTCGCTCCAAGGTCCTCGGACAGTGGGGGTTCCAGGGGCACCACGATCACGCCGCGGGCCTCATCGCCCTCCTCGAGGGCCCTCCCGGAACGGGTAAGACCACCGCGGCCGCGGCACTCGGGAAGGAGGCGGGTCTCCCTGTCTTCCGGGTCGATCTCTCCGCGGTGGTCAGCAAGTACATCGGGGAGACGGAGAAGAACCTCTCCCTCCTCTTCGACCGCGCTGAACGACAGGACTGGATCCTCTTCTTCGACGAGGCGGACGCCCTCTTCGGAAAGCGCACCGAAGTCTCCGATTCCCGAGACCGGTTCGCGAACCAGCAGGTATCCTACCTCCTACAGAGGGTAGAGGCCTTCCAGGGCGTGACCCTCCTCGCGACGAACCTTTCCCGGAATGTGGATGAAGCCTTCGTCCGGAGGATCCACGTCCGGATCCGATTCCCCCTGCCCGACCCCGCCGAGCGCCTCCGGATCTGGACGGGATCGCTCCCCGACGAGCTCCCCAGGAAAGGGACGCTCGAGCTCGAGGGGCTCGCAGAAGCCTTTCCGATGAGTGGCGGTGAAATTCGCAATGCGATCTTTCACGCAGCCTACCGAGCTGCGGCGGAGGAAGGCCCCCTCATGCGCGAGCACCTCCTTCTCGGAATCCAAGAGGAGTTCGAGAAGGCCGGTCGCCTCCTCCCCAAGAAGGGCCCCTTGCCGGAGGGCCCTCCATGAGCCCCGCTCCGGCTACCCCGACCACGGCCGAGCCGGCCCGAAGAGGGCGGGTGCGTTCCCCCGAAGGGGCGGAGACTGCAACTCCAGCCGAGGGGGAAGGCCCTGCCTTCTCCTTGCGGCTCGGCCGCTTCACGCGGGAGGTGGCGCTCGAGGGAGAGCACGTTCGGCGGCGCGGAAACACCCTCCACGTCGACCTCACCGCGCTGGAGCTGGCGATCCCGGGGGTACGCTTCACCCGACTCGACCTCACCGGGCCCCGGGAGGCCCCGGCCTCCGGAAGACTCCATGGGGAGGTCGAAGCGCCCTTCGTCTCCGGGTCGGTCTCTCTAGAGGTCGACGGCGCCGGAGGGGTCTCCGGGGGAACCGAGCTCACTGCCCGGATCGGCCTCCTGAACGATCCCCGGGTAAGCTTTCGCTACGAGGAAGGGGGGTTCGGCGGCTCCGTCGATCTGGACGCATCGGAGCTGGCGGAGCGGATTCCCATTCCGCAGGTCACGGTGGAAGAGGGGCGAGCCTCGGTGTCCTTTCAGGGTTCCCGCTTGAATGGCTCACTCCAATGCCGCTTCCTCCACCCCACCCTCGGCTCGGGCGCGCTCCGAGCCACCCTTTCGGGAGACGGCGCAGGTGAAGAGGCGGGGCGAATGGAGGGAGGCGGCGACTTCACCCTGGACTTCCCCCTCCTCGCCGGCTCCATCGGATCCCTGGACATCGACGGCGGAGGGCTCGCAGCGGATCTGACCCTCGTGCTGGGTGAGGTCCAGCCCCCCATTCCCGCTCTCGAGCTCACCCACCTCGAGGGCACCCTCTCTCTCCGGGAGGGCCGGATCTCCGGGACAGCGGGGCTTGGAGCGTCGTACGCCGGGCTCGGAGACATCTCCATCGAGCACATTGCATTTGGAGACCGGGGGCTCCAGGGAGGACGGGGAGCCCTCCGCCTGACCCCGCCCTTCCTCGAGGACGCCGAGGGCTCCGTAGCCCTCTCTCGCGAGGGGAGCCTCTCCGGAAGGGTGGGCGTTGCGCTGGGAAGTCTCTCGATCCCGGCACTCCGGAGCGGCCGACTCCGTGCCGCCCTCCGGGAGGACGGCGGAGTCGATGTGACCGGCTCCGGCACTCTCGCGATCGGTGCCATGGGGAGCGGGGACATCGAGGTCGGCTGGGAGGACGGAATTCTGTCCGTGCACTCCGACCTCCTCATCGAGGTGCCCCGGCTCGAACCTGTCCGTGGCCGGTTCTCCCTGGTTGACGGGGAGGTAGAGGGGGAAGCCTCCACGGGTGTCTCCGTGGGACCCCTCGCGGGATCCGTCCTGCTCGGCTACCGCGACCGGACCTTCTGGGGGGAGGGACGGCTGGACTACGAACTGGGCCGCTTTTCCGGGTGGGTCCTCCTTCGAGTCGATGCGGAAGGAGCCATCTCGGGCGAGGGCGAGGGAACGGTCCGGCTCGCGGACTGGCTCACGGGAACGGTGGGGCTCGCCGTCGACCCCGAGTTGAACGTCGACGCCCGGGGTGTCCTCGTCTTTCCGTCCGCGGTCGAGGTCTTCCCCCGGTGGGAGACGGAGCGGAGCTTCTTCCGGTTCTCCCAGGAGTTTCCCCTCTGGGGCATCACGATCCCGGTGGTCGGCAGCATCGGGATCATCGCGGAGATCAATGCATCGGCCGGCTTCCGCGCCGGCTTCGGGCCCGGGGTCCTCCGAAACATCACCGCCGAGGGAGAGCTCAGCACTCGGCCCGAGGTGGAGCCCGCCTTCGCGATCTCGGGAGACTTCCACATACCCGCCGGGGCCGAGGTCGTCCTGACGGTGGGAGGAGGAATCGGGCTGGCCGCCCTCATCGCAAGCATCACCGGTGGAATCGATCTCGAAGGGGTGGCGGGGGTCTATGGAGCTCTCACCCTCACCCCCACCTTCGCGTACCGGGACGGAGAATACCACCTCCGCGGAGACGCCCTCCTGGAGGCCGCGGCCCAGCTTCGGGCAGGAATCAACGCGTACGCCCGCATCGTAGCCGGCGTAGGCTGGCTCCGCGGAGAGGTCTGGCGGAAGGACTGGAGACTGGGGGAGTGGCGCTTCGACACGGGGTGGGCCCTCGGTCTCCGGGCTTCGATGGACTACACCCTCGGCCAACCCTTCCGACCCGAGATCCGGTTCGACGACGTAGACGTCGACCCCCTCTCGATCGTGCGCGGTGCCATCCCCGAATCGGGCCGGCCCGTCCCGGCGGCGAATCGGGAGCCGGAGCCCCGCGCCACCTTCGAGCCCGCGGAGGGCGACGGGGGAGCCGCGACCGCCGAGGGAACGGCCCCGGAGGCGGGATCCGGCTCGGGTCCTTCGCAGTCCGCGGGTGGTCCCGCCGAATCGGGACGATCAGGAGCGGGAACATCAGAGGGGGAAGGCGGAGGCGGAGCTACGAGCAGGACGGGAGACACGGTGGGAAGCGCCGCGGGAGGCGGCGTCCCCCCACCGAGCATCGAGCCCCCCCATGCACTTCGGGTTCCCCTGGAGGAGCGGACGATCGACGAGGCCTGGATCGCCTATCTGTACCGGGAGCTCTCGGCCCTCCTTCCCCGAAGGGAGGCGACGGCCCCCGCACAAAAGGACGAAGCCCGCCGGGAGCTCGCAGCCGCGGGAAGGGAGGAGCCGCCACCTCTCCTACCCGCCCTTCACGCCACGCCGGGTACACCCCTCCCCCCCGGTCTGCGGAGTGCGATGGAGGAGGCCTTCGAGGCAGACTTCTCCGGCGTTCGAATCCACACCGACGAGGATGCCCGCCGATCCGCCCGCCGCATGGGGGCCGAGGGCTACGCTGTAGGCGAGGACATCGTTCTCGCCGAGCCCCACGGTCCCGCGAACGCCGATCCCGGGATCCTCGCACACGAGCTGGCCCACGTCGTCCAGGGGAGCGAGGGCGGGGACGACAACAGGGTCCTTTCTCCCGACTCCCGTCTGGAGGAGGAGGCCGAGGATGCCGCTGCGGCCCTTCGGGAAGGGGCAACGCCCCCGGATCTGAGCTCGGGCCGGACGGAGGTGGGTATCCGCCGCTCCCCGGCGAGCGGCACACCGGCCGATCGCGGGGGGGCTCGTCCCCGGGTGGAGCTGACCCCGGAGGGTTGGGCACGAATCCGGAGCGAGCTCGTCGAGGAGGGATCGGAGCTGGGCCGCCGGGTCCGGGAGCTCCTGGAGCTCGATGTCGTCCGGGAGCGCGCGTCGAGCGAATTCCTCGATGAGGAGGGGCGCTTCTCCGCTCGGGCTCACGTTCCCATGCGCTTCCCCGGGGCCCGGCATCTCTCGCACCGCAACGTATTTGGAGACACCTCGATCCAGACCGGGGACTTTCTGGTGCGACACGATGGCCGCGAGGACGATGGGGCGCAGAGTCTCCTCCGCAGAATCATGTACCACACGGCCCGCCAGGCGGAAATCCGAGCCATCGATCCCGACCTCGCAACCTTCACGCGCAGCCCGGTCGGAAGCTATGACCGCGCGGGTCGCTGGGACGCATACGAGGGCTCCGGCTACAAGGGTTCGAGCGGGCCGGATAGGGTGAGCGAAGTGCTGGAGGGACCGAGCGCTCCCCGAACGCAGACGTACGACGCGCGTCTCCTCACCCTGAGCGAGGCCGGCTTCGACGCGATGTGGGGCCACGGCTGGGTCTGGTTTCCCGGTGCCCGAAGGGGAGCGGGGATCTGGAGGAAGCGCGGGGTTCCGCTTCCCCCGGGGGAGGAAGGCGGGAGATCCGAAGTGGAAGGGGAAGGAGAGGCCGCACAAAGGGACGCCGCGCCCCCTCCCGAGATCGCTCGCCTCCGGAACGACTACGAGGCACACCACGTGGTCCCCCTCTGGCTCCGCTCCGGGTCCGGCCGCCCGGACGGCGACCAGCTCGTCAACCTGGTCCCCTGGAAACAGGAGGCCCACCAGACCAACCACCGGTATCACGAGCGGGTACCCGACGAGGTCCGGGCCGTGACCGACGTGTCAGACTACAAGGAGTTCGCGAAAGGGACGCGCTTTCTCATCCACGAGGCCACGGGCGGCACCGCGCCCCACGGGGACGCCCCCCCTCTCCGGCTCGAGCGGGACGAGTCCCAGGGGGAGAACTCCGCCGGTGGTTGGTCCTGGACGCACCGCCCCCAGGGGGCTCCGTGGCTTCCGTGACCATGGGCTGGACCGATAGGCTGACCGTACTCCGGCTCGCTCGGTTCGGCTCGGCCGTGAACCGCAGCTCGTTCGAGCCGGAGCGCATCCGGCCCCGATCGTGAATCAATCCCAAAAGGAGGTGGCCGTGAAGATCCTGAGACACAAGCTCCACCACGACGACAGAGAGCCGGTCCGGCTTGAACGAACACCAAACAAGGGGGGAAATCTCGATCCCCGGTTCCTCGTCATCCATTACACCGCCGGCCCGGACCTCGACAGCTCCGTACGCTGGCTCTGTCGCAAGGAAGCCCGAGCCTCGGCGCATCTCTGCATCGGGCGGGACGGGTCGATCGTCCAACTCGCTCCCTTCAACCGGGTGACCTGGCATGCCGGGATATCCCGTTGGAACGGAATCAAGGGCCTGAACCGGCACAGCATCGGGATCGAACTCGACAACGCCGGGCGACTGAAACGACAGGGCGAAGGCGAATGGACCTCCTGGTTCGGCCGCCGCTATCCCGAGGAAGAGGTGGCGATCGACACCCACAAGCACGAGGTGGAGGAGGCCGGGTGGCACACCTTCACCCCCGAGCAGATCCGGGCCACCCTCGAGGTTTCCGCCCTCCTCGTGGACCACTATGGGCTGAAGGACGTGCTGGGCCATGATGACATCTCCCCCGGGAGAAAGTCGGATCCAGGTCCGGCCTTCCCTCTCGAATCACTTCGCGCACGTCTGCTGGGCCGGGAAGAACACCAGCCCCCGACGCTCGAGACCTCCACCCATCTGAACATCCGGTCCGGGCCGGGCACCGAGTTCGAGCGCCTGGAAGGGAGTCCGCTCGCTCCGGGGGTCCTGGTCGAAGTCGTGGAGGAAGCCGCCGACTGGAGACTGGTCGACGTATCTGAGGGCGAGGGTCGGCCCGCGGACCTGCAGGGATGGGTGCACGGGAAGTTCCTCAGGGAGAGCGGGTAACAGCGCCCGACCGTACGAGGACGACGTGCACGTCCGTCCGGACCCGATATGCTGGATTCGGCATGTTGCGCCAGGGAGAAGGCGTTTGTAAGCTTCCCAGGTCATTTCGGCACGGTTGATTGGAACCACATACAACGGATTGAACTCACTGGAGGTGGATATGAAGCGGTGGACAGTACTCCTCGCGGCGGTCGCATTTCTCTTTTCTCTCGCTCCCACGCAGGCTGAAGCGCAGGTCACCTTCGGACCCCAGGTCGTCTTGTTCGACTTCGAAGATGTGGGTGTGGGTGCGAGGGCGGACTTTGAGCTCACGGACGCCTTCGGGATCGAAGACGGCTTCTTCGAGGGCATCTTCGCCACCGTCAACGGGAACTACGTCTTCCAGGACTCGGATGTCACGACCTTGCTCTTCAACGGAAATGTAGCCGTGCCCTTCGATACCGACACCCAAGTGGCGCCGTATGCCGGAGCGGGGATCAACTATCTGCGACACTCCTTCGACGGGTTTTCGACGAGCAACTCCGGACTGAACCTGCTCGGAGGGATCTTCTTCGACCTGGGGGAGATTCCCGCCTTTGCCGAGCTGCAGTACAGCACGACGGTCACCGGATACCTTTCGCTCTCGGCCGGAGTTCTCTTCGGCGGGTGAGCCGTCCTGCACATGAGGCGTGGGGATCGAGGCCCCTTCCCGGCGCGGGAGGGGCCTCTTCCCTTATGTGCTCCCCCGGCGATTCACCCTGCCTCCGCCTCGATCGCCGTCACGATCCCCAGGCGGCCCCGCCAGTGGTCCCGCACCCGAAGCCCCGCCTCGGAGACGACGCGCACGGGATCCCGGTTCCATCGGCATCCATGTTTCTCGTAGTGGGCTTCGGCCCGCCAGTCCTGGTATCGGGCGAAGAGAGGCACGTCACTGCGTCCATGCTCGACCAGAAGGATCCTCCCTTCGGGCCGACAGACCCGCGCCATCTCCCTGAGGGCGGCTGGAGGGTCGGGAAAGGTGCAGGTGGAGAGGGCGGAGATCACCGTCTCGAAGGAGTCGTCGGGAAATTCGAGCGCCCCGGCGTCCATCTCCCGAAAGGTGACCCCGGGCCCAAGGTGCCCGAGCCTCCGTCGGGCCCGCGCGAGCATATCGGGGCTCAGGTCGATTCCCACGTATTCGATCCCCTCCGGGAGATACCGGACGTTCATGCCCAGCCCGCACGCCACGTCCAGAACACGACCCTCGGCCCGCCCGAAGAGTCGGCGCCGGTGCGAGCCCGTCGCGGCCCGGTTCAACCAGCCGAACCATTCCATCGGAGCCGCCATCCCGGCGTAGAGCTCCCGGAGCTCCTGGAGCGTCTTGGTCCGCACGGCTGGAAGCTCTGAGGGGCCGGCCTCCGGATCCGACTGCATCACTCCACCTCCTCAGGACGATCTCGGTCGATCAGGTCGGAGAAGAACCCCGGGCCGGCCAAGATTCCCTGCGCGAATCCGGCCGCCCATCCGGCATAGAGCCCGTGCCAGGCTGAACCGCAAGGCCATCCGACCACCCTCGCAACTTTCCCCTACCCGGATGCCCTGATGAGAGCCAACCCCCGCAGGTGGGAGGGCCGGTGAGGCAACCGGATCACGAGGCTCCATCCCCGCCCTCCGTCCTCCGACCGATGAATCCCGCGCTCGTCCGCGGCCCAAAGCTCCCCCCTCTCGAGGCCCCCGATGAGGAGAGGAGCGATCGTCTCCGGTGGATCCGGCCACCCTGAAAGGACTCGCTCCCACCTGCCCCGCGCCTCCCGGCGATAGACCCGGCCATCGGATCGCCCCGCCACGTAGGTGGAACGGGCCTTGGAGGCACCCGAGACGACGATCACGTCCGGATCTACCGGGTCGATCGCCACGCTCCGGAGGTACCGAACCCCGAGCCCCTCCCTGGGAGTGGACCAGCTCGCTCCCCCATCGTCGCTCTCATGGTACCCATCCCCCGCCGCCACCCTCAGGCTCTCGGGGCGTGCCGGATGGACCGCGATCTCGTGAGTGTCGAAGGGTCCACCGGGGGTACGATCCAGCCAACGCTTCCCGCCGTCGGGGGTCGTCACGAGCGCCCCGGCCTCGATCGCCACCCAGAGGTGCCCGTGCTTTCGGGGATGGCACGCGATCCAACGGACGTGGTGGGTGTGGGGCTTGGGAGGAAAGGCCCACTCCGAGGACGAAGGGAGGGCGTCCAGACCCCGGGCGCTCTCCCACGTCTCGCCGGCATCGAACGAGGACCAGAGGGCGCTGGGCTCAGTCCCTACCCGGACCACGTCCTCCTTCACCGGGTCGGTCGAGACGGAGGTGATCTCCTCGCCTCCGAGCCCCGAGGGAACCCACGATCGGCCCCCGTCGTCGCTCCGGAAGACTCCGTCCCTGGCGGTTCCACACCAGACTCTCCCCGGAGTCAGCGGGTCGGCGGCCAGGCACGTGGGGTGCCGGCCGTCGAGCCCGGTGGCCCGCATCGCCTCGACATTCTCCACCCCGGTCCGAATCTCGGAGGAGAGGACTTCGCTCTGGGTGGCCAGGACGATCCGAGCCTTCCCCTCCACCATGTCCGTCAACTTCCGGGCGGGGGCACGCACCACGCTCTCCTCGGTGGTCCCCCCCTCCGTGTCCTCGGTGTTTTCGCCATTTGCATTCAATGATCTCGACCGACTCCGGGTGCGCCGCACCGAGAGGGTCAGAAGGTGACGATCTGAAAGCCCTCCGAGATGCGGCTACGGAGGCTGGGATGGCCCTCGAACTCGCTCAGAAAGTCGATCCCGGCGGCCCGGACTCCGTCCTTGACGTCGAAGGCGCCGGCGCAGTACTCGCACGCCCCGGCGACACGGTCCTTCACCGACTCGAAGACCTTGTGGAGCTTGTGGTCCGGCCTGTTCAGCTCCGGGATCCAGGAGACGGCTGCGCCATCGAAGACGAGCTCCACCTCGTCGCCTGCCTCCTTCGCCTCCCGAACCAGCTCCAAGCCGTTCAAGACTCGAGCCAGATCGGAGTGCTGCTCGGTACCCGCCAGGATGACAACTGAGATCTTCCCCATGTTGCAAGCTCCTCTTTCGAATTCACGTGGGTGCATCGCTCCTCCAACGCACCCACCCCATGAGGAGGTTCCCGAGCGCGACGGCACGGGCCTGGAATCCGGACCTTCGAGAATCAGGGTACGACGCGCCGGATGGTGCCATCGTGCTTGTTGAGGAGGAAGAACTCTCCGTCCGGTCCGGTGCCGAATCGAAGGTCCGTGCGCTCCGCGGGGGTACGTCCCTGCTCCAGATTCTTCTCCTCAGCTCGCGGGGAGCGCCACGTCGTAGGTGACCGCCGTCGGGTCCTCCGCCCTCCACTCGAGAAGGACGGTGTGGTGGGCGGCGCGGCTTTCGGGCCCCGCATCGAAGTCGGTGGCTGGATCGGTATCGTAGCTATCCGTCCAGGTGTAGAACTTCCCGTACCCGGGTGCCCCGGGATCTCCGAACTCCGGTTGAAAGGCGAAGCTCTGAAAGCCCCGCTCCCGCCCGCCAGACTCGACCATCACCCCCCAGTCGGGCTCGTCGATGTCCACGTAGAGGGAGACGGCGCCCTCGTAGGAGACGCTGTAGAGGGGGCCGATCAGAACCGTTCGCAGAGACATCGGGGAACTCCAGACTTCCAGGATCATTCCCCTCCTCCCGGACCCGCGAGGGGGCACGGACGTGGAAGGGTACGCACCTCCATCGTAATGCCAGGGCCGATGCCGGACCAATGCAGGTGGGGGACGGGAGTCGACCGAGTCACTCCCTGGGACGACGACCCTCGCGGTGCGGCGGGCCTTCACCCCGCATTGACCGATTTGTCGGGCCTTGCGAGACTGGGGCCTGACCTTCCTCCAATTGCCCCCGGTCCCGATGAACTCATCTCCTCTCATCCCAACCCTCGCCCGGGAGCTGGCCCTCCAGCCCGACCAGGTGCGCCGGACCCTCGAGCTCTTCGACGCGGGGAACACCCTCCCGTTCGTGGCCCGCTATCGGAAGGAGGTGACCGGGGGGTTGGACGAAGTGCAGCTCCGTGACCTCCGGGATCGGGCCACGTACCTGAGAGCGCTGGAGGAACGCAAAGAAACCGTACTCCAATCGATCCGAGAGCAAGGGAAGCTCACCCCAGAGCTCGAACGGAAGGTCCGCGAGGCCGGAACCCGTCCGGTGCTGGAGGACCTCTACCTCCCATACCGGCCGAAGCGCAGGACAAAGGCCACCATCGCGGTATCTCGGGGCCTCCAGCCGCTAGCCGACGCGATCTGGTCCGGGCGGGTAGACGACGCCGGCGCCCACCGAATCGCCCGGGACCTGGTGGACCCGGAAAGGGAGGTCCCCGACGTGGACGCCGCCCTGGAGGGTGCCAGAAACATCCTGGCAGAGCGGATCAGCGAGGATGCTGAGCTACGCGGATGGATCCGCGGAGTCACCCGGGAACGCGGCATGGTCCGCTCACGGGCCGCCAGGGGAAAGGGGGGTGAGCCCTCCAAGTTCCAGGACTACTACGACTTCGCCGAGCCGGTAGCCCGCATCCCGTCCCACAGGATTCTCGCTATCCGACGGGGGGAGTCCGAAGGCTTCATCCGCTGGACCATCGAGGGTCCCGAGGCGGAAATCCTCCCTCGGATCGAGCGGAGCTTTCTCCACGACCGTCCGGCCCGGGCACAGATGACCGAAGTCGTACGCGACGCCTGGAAGCGCCTCCTTTCCTCCTCGATCGCCGGAGAGATTCAAGCGGAGCTTCGGGCCCGTGCCGAGGAAGACGCGATCCGGATTTTCGGGGAGAACCTGGAGGAGCTCCTCCTCGCCCCACCGGCCGGCCGGCACGTCGTGGTGGGACTGGACCCTGGGCTCCGCACCGGGGTCAAGGCGGCCGTGGCTTCCTCCACCGGGACCGTCCTCGACACGGACACCCTCTACCTCCACCGCCCCGACACCTTCGCCGAAGGGATTCGACGTTGGGTGACCGGCTACGGCCCCCGGTTCGTGGCGGTGGGCAACGGGACGGCCTCGAGGGAGACGGAAGAGGCGGTCCACAGGGCGCTGGACGATCTCCCGCGAGGATCCCGGCCGGATGTGGTGATGGTGAGTGAAGCCGGAGCCTCGGTCTATTCCGCCTCTGACATCGCCCGTGAAGAGCTCCCGGATCTGGACGTGACGCTCAGGGGAGCCGTCTCCATCGCTCGACGGCTCCAGGATCCTCTGGCGGAGCTCGTCAAGCTCGACGCCAAGTCGATCGGGGTTGGCCAGTACCAACACGATGTGAACCAGCCTCGGCTCGAGGAGAGACTCGACGAGGTGGTCCGCATCTGTGTGAACCGGGTGGGAGTGGAACTGAACACCGCATCCGCAGCCCTCCTTTCCCACGTCTCCGGCATCGGCAACACCCTTGCCCGGCGGATCGTCGAGATACGGGATGAGCGGGAGGGGCTGCGCACGAGGGAGGAGCTGAAGGAAGTGCCCCGCCTCGGCCGCAAGGCGTTCGAGCAGGCTGCAGGATTCCTCCGCATCCGGGAAGGCAAAAACCCCCTGGACCGCACCGCGGTTCACCCCGAGCGCTACGGGGTGGTGGAGGCGATGGCCCGGGACCAAAGGCTCAGCGTGGACGCTCTCCTGGAAAACGAAGAGGCCATCGCCAGGCTCGACCTGGACCGCTTCATCACCTCCGAGGTGGGACGCCCCACCCTGGAGGACATCCTCGAAGAGCTCCGGAAACCCGGACGGGATCCACGGGAGCGGTTCGAGGCGCCGGCCTATCGCGCGGATGTTCGGACGCTGGGCGACTTGAAGGCGGGAATGCGACTGGAGGGGGTGGTGACGAACGTGGTGGCCATCGGAGCCTTCGTGGACGTGGGAGTCCACCAGGACGGCCTGGTCCATAT
>SLFU01000190.1 GCA_007124095.1 Gemmatimonadota bacterium | reverse complement strand
TATGCTGTCCCTGCATTCGCACAACGAGGAAGAAAGGGGGACGGAGGTTCTGGACCGATTGGAGCGGGGGGAGCGGCTGGCGCTGGTCTCCGACGCCGGGACTCCACTCATCTCGGATCCGGGGGAACGCCTCGTTCGTCGGGTCCTGGATGGTGGCCACGAGGTTATCCCGATCCCGGGTCCATCCGCGGTGCTCGCGGCGCTCGTGGGATCGGGGCTCCCTTCGATCCCCTTCACCTTTCTGGGTTTCGTGCCCCGGAAAGGAAAGGAGCGCGCGGCCTTCGTGGACCGAGTGGCGGACTCGGGGGAGACGGTGGTCTTTTTCGAATCCCCCCAGCGACTCTCGACGTTGCTTCGGGAGCTGGAGGTTCCCTGTGGCCCCGAGCGGAGAGGGGCGGTCGCCCGTGAGCTCACAAAGCTCCACGAGGAGTTCCGCCGCGGAACTCTGAGCGAGCTGGCCAACTATTACTCCGAGACCTCCGTCCGTGGTGAGGTGACGGTCGTGGTCGCCCCCGCGGAGCCCGGGTTCTCGGAAGGGGCTGTGGACAGGGAGGCGGGCCGCGCCCTCGCCCGGGTGCTCATGGCCGACGGGACCTCGCCGAGTCGGACGGCCCGAGAAGTGGCCCGCCGTCTCGGAATTCCCAGAAACCAGGCGTACGAATTGGTGCAGGACCTCTCGTCCGCACCCCGGAGCGGGGGAGAGGGTGGGGTGGGTCGCGACCCCGGAGCGGGCCGCCCGACCCAGCCGGATTCGGATTCCGGGTCGGCATGACGTAATTCGTTCGGGCCGTAAGGCGTGCGTAGGTGACGCCTCCCGGGACGGGTCTACTCCTCGCACTCAGCCGGAGGGTTTCCTGATGTCTCCTTCTCCGGACTCGCTCGAAGGCATTCTCGCCGGCGTGAAGGGATATCTGCGCCTTCGGGCCGGAGCGATGGTCGGAGTGGGTGCCGCGCTCGTTCTTGGGGTGATTCTGGTCCTCGCGTGGATTCTAGGAGGCGCCTCCGGTTGGACGCCCGGAACCCCCGTGCCGGCTCTCCTGGCTGCCCTCGGATCTGGCGCCGTGATCGGATTGGCGGTCTGGGTCGGACTCCTGCTCCGTTCCTGGTTCCGGGAAGCCAATCTGACTGGAGAGGTCGAGCGCTCGGTTCGACTTCCCGATGGGTCGGTGCAGGCTCAGGTCGAACTCTCTCGCTCCCTTCCCCCCGGGGCGTCCGACGCCCTGGCCCGAGCCGGGGAGGGAGCCCTCCTTCGCAAGCTCGACCAGCCGCCCGGGGAGCTCGCCGGGGACCCGGGTCGGGAAGCAGGCAGGTTCCTCCGGCTTGGCGGTGGGGTTCTGGGGACCGTGGTTCTTCTGGTGGCCGTCCTGGTGGCGACCACCCCGGACCGCGCCTGGAGTGCCTGGGCCGGTCTGACCCGGCCGGTCGCCCTCCTCAAACCCGATCCCCTCCCGGAGATCCGGCTCATGCCGGGGGATGCCGAGCTCCCGTGGGGTGAGACTCCCGTCCTGTCGGTCTTCGCCGAAGGGAGGGACTCCGTGACCGTGCATTGGCGAGCGGTGGGAGATGTGCCCGAGGAGCGGTCCGTCTCGATCGAGGGGGGCGTGGGTGAGGCGGTGCTCCCCCCGCTGGAGGCGGAGGTGACCTATTGGGCTACCGGTCGAGACGGGAGGAGCAGCCTCCGGCATCGCCTGGTGCCTCTGGATCCCTTTCTCCTTACGGAGCTCCTGATCGAGGCCACCTTCCCGGAGCACACCGGACTCCCGCCCGAGACCTTCCAGGGCCCCCCCACCGCCCTCGAAGTGCCCGCGGGGACCAGGCTGGGCTTCTCCGGGGCGGTCGACGGAGTGGGGGAGACGGTCCTCCTCCGGGAGTCGGGGGGAGGTGAGCTGGCCCGCTTCTCCGTCGAAGAGCGGGGCTTTGCCGGGGGATGGAGCCCGCCTGGGTCGATGCGGGTGGAGTGGGGAGTGGAGGGAGCGGACCGGGGCTCGGCCCTTCCGTCTCCGTTCGAGCTGGAGCTCCGTCCAGACCAGCCTCCGGAGGTGAGACTCTCGATCCCCGGGGATCGGAGCGAGCTTCCCCTTTCGCGCCGGTTGCCCCTCCGGATCGAGGCTGCGGATGACTACGGCCTAGCCTGGATCGAGCTGGAGGTGCTGGGGCGAAGCGCCGCTGCAGGAATCGACGAGCCGACGGTGGACCGAATGTCCACGGAGGACCAGGCGCGGGTGGTCCTCGAACCGACTCTCAACCTCTCCGACTGGGACCTCGGACCCGGGGACGACATCCTCCTCCTCGCGAGGGCGGGTGACAACGCGCCGGAGACACAGATCACCGAGACTCCGATCCTGCGGATCGTGATGCCCGGTCGCAGGGCCGTCCGGGAAGCCGCCCGGGAGCGGATCCAGGAGGTTCCGTCGGAGGCCGCGGGCCTTGCGGACCGGGCCAGCCGGGAGGCGAGTCGGTTGAGGGGCCTGGAGCGGGAGTGGGAGGCCCGCAGCCGAGCCGGGGAGCGAGGCCAGGACGGGCTGCGGGAGGCCGAGGAGCTGCGTAGCGCGGTGGAGCAACAGGCCGAGTTGGCCCAGGACGTGGAAGAGCTCCAGGAGCGGCTGCAGGAGCTGCGGGAAGCGTTGGCCGGAGGCGACCAGGAGGACGCCGGTCTCGAGGAGCGGCTCCGGCAGCTGGAGGAGCTCCTCGACGAGGCCCTGACTCCGGAGGCCCGAGAGCGCCTCGAGGAGCTTCTGGAGCGCCTCCAGGAGGGTGGGGAGCTTCAGGAGAGTCCCGGAGAGCTGCTGGGAGAGCTGGCCGATCAGCAGGAGGCGCTGCGGGATCGACTTGAGGAGAGCCTCCAGCGGATGCGCAGGAGTGCGCTGGAAGATCTGTTTCAGGGGGTTGAGCAGGAGGCGCGCTCCCTCGCGGAAAGCCAGGAGGAGCTGGCCGAAAGGTTTCGGGAGAGCGGGTTGTCCGAGACCCCGGGCGATCCCCAGGAGACAGACGGGGAACTGGCTGCCGAGAGGGAGTTGCAAAGGGAGCTCATGGAGCGGAACCGTGCATTGGCCGATCAGCTGGAGGAGCTGGCGGAAAGGCTCCGGGAGGATGGGGATTCCGAGGCGGGAGATCGGGCTTCCGAGGCCGCGGAAGCGGTATCCCAGGCTGGCGAGTCCATGGAACGGGCCGGGGACGCCGGTGAGGCCGGGGACGCGGCGGAGGCCGGGAGCCAGGGGGACCAGGCCGCCGACGACCTTCACGACGCAGCGCAGACGTTGGAGGAGGCCCACGTCGAGTGGCAGGAGCGCTGGACGGAGGACCTCCGAACCGCGCTCCGGCAGGGTGCCCACGACGCCCTCTCGTTGGCTCGACGACAGGGTGAGGTGCGGGGCGAGGTGAGAGGGGCGAACGCATTGCGGCAGAGGGAGCTGCAGGGAGAAGAGGTGGCCATCCGGGACGGGCTCATGAATCTCGGCACCGAGCTGATGTTGGCCACGCTCGAAATGCCGGAGATCGGTCGAGGTCTCTCGGAGGCGGTCGGCGAAGCGGTGGCGGCGGTCGATCGGATGGTCGCGACCCTCACGGGGAGGGAAGAAGCCGGAATGGCTCCGGACGCCGCAGCCGAAGAAGCCCAGGCGGCGATGAACAGGGTGGCCCTCCTTGCGCTCGCGGCGCTCGACGCCACGGGCCAGAGCGAGGATGGCTCGTCCCTCGAAGAGCTCCTCGAGGAGATGGAGAGGTTGGCCGAACAGCAGGAGATGCTCAACGAGGACACGAGCTCCCTTTCGGAGGAGATGGATTCCGAGGGAGCCTCCGCCCAGCTACAGGAGACGGCGGCCGCCCAGCAGTGGATCGCCGAGGCGCTCAGGGAGCTCGGGGAACGCCCCGGAGCGAGCGATCACATGGACGATCTCGAGGAGCTCGCGCAGGAGGGAGGTGAAATCTCACGGGAGCTCGAAGAGGGGCGGCTCGACGGGACGACCCTGGCACGCCAGGAGAGTCTCCTGGTTCGGCTCCTCGCCCACGGGCGGACCCTCGGGATGGAGCAGCCGACGGAGGAGAGAGTGGGCACTCCGGCCGGGGAGGTGGAACGCCCCCTGGTGGCCCCGCTCCCGGAGGAGGTCCTTCGGGGGCAGCGATTCACTCTTCCCTCCGCCGAGGAGCTGGAAGCGCTGACTCCAGGTCAGCGACGGATGGTCCTCGAGTACTTCGACCGGATGAACCGGCGGCAGTCCGGGGGGGGAGGAGGATGACGCTGTCTTCCTCCTTGCCGCTCGTGTTCGGGGCGGCGAGCCTGGCCCTCCTCGGGGTGTGGCCGAGTCCCGGCTCGGCCTCGGCACCGCCCACAGAGGCGCATTCCGGTGGGCTCACCGCGACCCCGGACACCCTCCCCTCCACCGAGGAGCTGGCCCGCCGGCTCGGTCCCGAAGGGGACCGAGCGGCGGGACTCGAGGGTATTCGGCTTCACATCGCGCAACGCTCCAGCGAGGGAGCGACGCTCTGGCTGCAGCTGCTGGCCACGGTCGATCGGATCGACGCGCGACTCGCCCCGGCCGCGGTCCGGGCCGTTGCGCTGGGCGAAGAGGGGATGGGAGTTCAGGGGGCCGAGCTCATCTCCGAGACATTGGACGATGCGGACTGTGAGGATCGGCCTCCCTTACTCGCCCTCGCCGCGCTACTCTCCGAGGAGGACGATCCGGAGATTGCCGCGGCACTTCGAGGCCGCCTCCTCAAGGAGCATTCGGATGCCTTCGAGGTTCCGGAGACGCGGTTCCGACAGGCCCGATGGCTTCTGGCCCAGGAGGAACGGAGGGAGGAGGGGCTGGACCTCCTGGAGACGCTCATCGTCGAGGGGCCGAACCACCCTGTGGCTCCGGAAGCCAGGCGGCTCTTTCAGCAGGAACGGAATCGCCCAACGCCCAGCGAACCCGAGGAAGACCCGTCGTGAGAAGCGTGATTCGACTGATCCTGGTCCTGGCCCTGGCGGGGACGGGAGGGCTGCCGTCCCTCGAGGCCCAGCAGCTTCTGGTGCCCATGGACGATGTGCAGTCCAATCACCTCCGGGCCTATGGTCTGACCTACTGGACCCTCGAGCGGGGTGAAACGGCGGAGTGGCTCCTGAATTACCGCGGTGGGGCTTTTCTCCTTCCGGATCACGATGCGGCTCGGAGGGAGGCGGCGCTGCGGGGGGTCTCCGTAGAGCCGCTCGACGAGGGACGGCTCGCGGAGATCCGCACGGTGGTGGCCGAGGGGAATATGGACGCGATCCCCCTCGAGACCACTCCCCGCATCGCGATCTACACGCCTCCGAACACCCCTCCGTGGGCCGATGCCGTCACCCTGGCCTTGAGATATGCCGACATCCCCTATGAGACGATCTGGGACGAGGAGGTGCTCACCGGCCAGCTCGGGGAGTACGACTGGATCCATCTCCACCACGAGGACTTCACAGGCCAGTACTCCAAGTTCCTTCCCGCTTACTCGGGAGCGGCCTGGCTTCAAGAAGAGGTCATCCGGAACGAGGAGATGGCGGAGAGGTTCGGGTTTGACGATGTCCCGACCCTGAAGCGGGCGGTCGCGGAGGAAATCCGGAGCTATGTCGAGTCCGGCGGCTTCCTCTTCGCCATGTGCTCGGCCACCGAGACCCTCGATCTCGCGCTGGCGAGCCACCGAACGGACATCACCGCGAGCTTCGCGAACGGCCGTCCGCCGGATCCCGATGCGAACGCCCGAATGGATTGGAGCCGCACCTTCGCCTTCACCGGGGCGGAGGTCCAGATCTCCGGGTCCGTGAACGCCTTCTCCGATATCGATGTACACCAGGTAAATACCTTCTGGCGAGAGTCCTTGGGAGCCTTTACACTCTTCGAGTTCTCGGCGAAGGTCGATCCGATCCCGACGATGTTGGTCCAGAACCACGAGGAAGTGATCTTCGACTTCTATGGCCTGACCACCTCCTTCCGCGAGAATCGGTTGAAGCCCGGGGTGACGGTCCTCGCCAGGGAAGGGAATCGAGCCAAGTACATCCATGGAACGCTCGGCCAGGGAATGTGGACCTTCTTCGGAGGCCACGACCCCGAGGACCCCGAGCACAGGATCGGTGACGGGCCCACGAACCTGGATCTCCATCCCGATTCGCCCGGCTATCGCCTCATCCTCAACAACGTTCTCTTTCCATCGGCCAGACCCGAGCCGCGCACCACCTGAACGCCCACGCCACACCCCTGACCCTCGCTCCTGAAGCGGCACGGATTCTCCGGGAGGAGATCGCCCGGGCCGGTGGGAGAGAGGTGTGCTTTCTCGCCCGGGTCTCTCCCGAGCGGGTCGTCACCGAGCCTCGCGCGGTGGCCAGGGGGAACCATCAGGCGGTCCTCGCCGCGGCTCGAGGGGCCGAAGTCGGGGAGATGGTCATCCACAACCATCCTTCCGGGACCCTGGAACCCTCCAACGCCGATCTGGCCATCGCGGCGCGCGTCTACGAGGAGGGGTTGGGCGCCGGGATCATCGACAACGAGGCTCGAAGGCTCTACGTGGTCGTGGAGCCTCCCCCCCCGCGCACGCGGGATCGACTCGATCCGGCGGAGCTCGACGAACTCCTGGCACCGGGCGGGGCGCTCTCCTCCCTATACGAAGGCTACGAGGATCGGCCCGGCCAGCGGAAGATGCTCGGAGAGGTCGTTCAGCGCTATAACGATGGCGGGGTATCGGTCGTGGAGGCGGGCACGGGAACGGGGAAATCGCTCGCCTACCTCCTCCCCGCGGCGCTGTGGGCGGTGCGCAACGGGGAGCGGACGGTGGTCTCGACGAACACGATCAACCTGCAGGAACAGCTAGACACGAAGGATCTCCCCATGGTTGAACGGCTGCTGGGGGAGGAGGAGGAGCTCTCGTGGGCTCTGGTGAAGGGTCGGGGCAACTATGTGTCGATCCGCAGGCTGCTCCTGGCCGCCCAGAGCCCGGCGACTCTTTTCGAGGACGATCGCAGCGCCGAGACCGAGGCGCTGGTGGCTTGGAGCCGGACGACATCCGACGGGTCGCTCTCCGATCTCTCCAAGCCTCCCTCCCCGGAAGTCTGGGATGAGGTGCGGTCGGATGGCGATATCTGTATGGGGACTCGCTGTCCGCATTTCCAGGCGTGCTTCTTTCAGCGGGCGCGCCGGAGTGCCGCCTCCGCGGAGGTTCTCGTGGTCAACCATGCGCTCCTCTTCGCCGATGTGGCGCTCCGGAGGGACACGGAGAACTGGTCACGGGCCGCCGTGCTCCCTCCGTATCGACATGTCATTCTGGACGAAGGGCACAACGTGGAGGATGCGGCCACCTCCCACCTCGGGACGGAGGTGACCCGTGTCGGAATCTTCAGGGCCCTCGGCCGGCTGGAGCGAGGCGGAAAGGGGATCCTGAAGGCAGTGGAGGAGGGCCTGGCCGGGGAAGGGAGCGGGGGGGAGGGCGAGCGGCTGCTCGCTCGAGTGGAGGAGCGGGTTCGTCCCGCCGTCCGGGGGGCGAGGGAGTCGGTCGTCGCCTTCTTCGACGCCCTCGAGCCTCGGGTGCCGGCACCCGAGGAAGGGCCCCTTCGCCTCGGACGGGGGGATCCCAGAGACCCTTCGGCGGACCATGCCCTGACGGAGCTCCTGCGCCGCCTTACGGGAGATTTCGGAAGGCTCCGGCGGGAGGTCGAGGAGTTGCGGTGTCGGATCCAGGAGGACGAGTTCCTCGCGGACCGGCTTGCGGGCCGGATCCTCGACCTGCAGTCGTTGGAACGAAAGCTGGACGCGGTGCGGCTGGGTCTGGGACGGGTTCTGGATCCTCATGAGGACGGCGACGAGTTCGTCCGGTGGATCGAAGGTCGGGGGGCAAAGGGACGGCGCAACGTGATTTTCGCCGCGGCGCCGGTGGAGCCCGGGCCCCTCCTGCGAGAGTCCGTCTTCCGGGAAATGGAGACCGTGATCGTCACTTCTGCGACCCTCTCCACCGGGGTCGGTCCCACGGGGGAGGGGGATTTTCGGTTCATCCGTCGACGCCTCGGCCTCGATTCCCCGGAGGCCGGGTCGACGCTTGCGATCGGGGCTTCGGCCCTCCTCGAAGAACCCTCGAAGGTCGGGGAGATGTTCGTTCCATCCCCCTTCGATTACGGGGTGCAAGCGGTGTTCGGGGTGCCCAGCGACTTTCCCCCGCACGATGCGGGGCGGCCGTTCCAATCGGAAACCGCGCGGGTCACTGGAGAGCTTGCCGAGATCACCGGCGGAGGGATCTTCGTCCTCTTCACTTCCCATCGCGCTCTCCGGGCGGTGGCCGGACACTTGCGGGCCGCGGGGATCGAGTCGAGGTGGCCCCTCCTCGTGCAGGGGGAGATGCCTCGGAGCCGGCTCCTGACCCAGTTCACCCGTTCGGGGCGTGCGATCCTCCTGGGGACGACCTCCTTCTGGGAGGGGGTGGACGTTCCGGGACGTCCGCTCCGGGGCCTCATTCTCCAGAAGCTGCCCTTCCGGGTTCCGACCGAACCGATCACGCAGGCTCGGATGGAGGCGATCGAGGCCCGGGGGAAGAGGGCATTTCCCTCCTACCTCGTCCCCCTGGCCACGCTTCGCCTGAAGCAGGGGTTCGGGCGGCTCATTCGGTCCCGGAAGGACCATGGTGCGGTGCTCCTCCTGGATCGGCGTATTCTGACGCGCTCCTATGGTCGGAGCCTCCGCAGGGCCCTGCCCGACGCTCCTTTCCTCAAGGGGCCCTGGCCCGAGCTTCGCAGAAGGTTGGAGGCCTTCTACGGCGCCGGGCCGGGGGTCTAACCGTTGCTCATCCGGGCCAGAGGACTAGATTAGAGCCGCCCACTTCGCCGGAGCCCAGCGCGCCCCGGTGTTCGATCGTTCCCCGACACGACACGCCTAGCCATGTCCCGGATCTTCGGTTTCGTCATCGGCGCCATCTGGCTCCTCTTCGCGCTCTCTGCGCTGAGCAGCTCCGTCTCGGGGTGGTCGGAGGGTCACTCGGACCTCGGGTTTTGGTGGGGAGTGATCGGAGTGCTCCTCCTCATCGCGTGCGGCGTGGCCATCGTCGGGACGTTGCGGTACAGCTACCAGGGTCCTCGGAAGCCGGAACCCGGGTGATGTCCAAGGACCTCGGGCTGACTCCCATTCCCTCGAAGATCGTCTGTGTGGGGAAGAACTTCCCGGATCACGCCCGGGAGATGGGCAGCGAGCCCCCCTCCGAGCCCCTCCTCTTTCTCAAACCCCCTTCGAGCCTTCTCGCCGCAGGTGAGGCCGTAAGAGTCCCCCCAGGAGCGGGGCGTGTGGATTTCGAGGGCGAGGTGGCCTTCCAAGTCGGTCGGCGGGCGTCGCATGTCCGGGAGCGGGATGCCCTCGATTATCTATCGGCGGTGCTTCCTTTGAACGATATCACCTGCCGGGATTTCCAGACCCGAGACGGGCAATGGACTCGGGCCAAGGGCTTTGACACATTCTGCCCGGTGGGTCGGCCGGTACCTCTCTCCGAGGTGGATCTGGCCGCGCTCGAGGTGGAGACTCGTGTGAATGGGGAGGTTCGGCAGGCCGCGCCCCTGTCCGATGCGCTCTTCTCGATCGAGGTGCTCGTAGGCTACATCTCGAGGATCATGACGCTCGAGCCGGGGGACCTGATCGCGACCGGGACCCCGCCCGGGATCGGCCCGATCGTCCCGTGGGATGAGGTCGAGGTGTCGATCCCCGGGGTCGGGACCGTCGCGAATCCGGTTCGGGCCGGGAGTGGGGAACCTTGGCTCGACGGGGTCGGAAAGCCCGGGGACTGACCCCGGGGAATCGCAAGGCTCCCGGCATCGGAACCGCTCCTTTCGGGTGGGTTAGAAAAGACGATGAACCCTTCAGGCTCACCGGTCTTTCCCTCCCCTGGTGGCCCGGACGCACCCAAGCCGTCGCACTCCCGGGAGCGCCGGGCCCTCTGGGTCGGCCTGACGAGCTCGATCTTCCTCCACATTCTGGCCTTGATCGCCTACACCGTAGCGATGGACCAGATCACCGCCAGCGATCCCTCCGTGGAGCTTCGCGACCCCGATCCCCCGCACATGGGGACCGAGATCGTGGTAGTCCTCGAGTTGCCGGATGCGGAGCTCCCTCCCAGCCCGGAGGAGGTTCCGGTGGACCCTGAACCGGACGCTCCCGAGCTGGAGGTCGTTGTCCCCGAAGACCTTCCCGACTCGCCCGTGGAAGACGAGGAGGGACTCTCGCTGGCCGAACGCCTCCAACCTCAGATGACCGACCCGAGGCTCTGGGCTCCGGTGGACCCACACCATACCGAGTTGACGGACCAGGAGCGGGCCGACCTTCTCCTTCGGGGGATGATCCAGAGCTGGAATGACTCGGTGGCGGTGGCTGCGGCGCTCTCCGAGGGCGCAAGGGACTGGAGCTATACCGACGACGACGGCCGTCGCTGGGGCCTGTCGCCGGGGCGTATCCACCTTGGGGACTTCTCGATTCCGCTCCCCTTCTCCTTCACCGTCCCGCCCGGGCGCTGGATGGAGGCACGGGAACGAGCCTGGATCCTGGATGATCTCAATCGAGGAGCTGCGTCCGCAGAGATGCGCGAGACATGGGCGGATCGGGCGCGGGTCATCCGCGAGAGGATGGAGAGCGAGCGATCCCCCGGCTCCCAGGGAGGATCGAGCGGCGACGACCCTTAGGGCTCATCGCCCGTTCCCGCCCGCCGCACCCGGAGGGGCCGGCGAGCTTCACTCCCATCCGGGCGGAACCCCTCTCTCGCATGGGCGTACCGCCCCCGATAGCGACTCGCCCTCCTTTGATCGGCGAGTGGTTCCACCCCGAACCGATGGTTCCCGTGGCTGACGCTCTTCCACCTCGATTGGACCCCAAGGCGATCGAAGCCCCTCTCTACGCCCGAGCTCGGGAGGAGGGTCTCTTCCACCTCCCCGCGTCCCGCGTGCTAGAGGACGGTGCTGACCCCTACGTCATCGTCATTCCCCCGCCCAACGTCACCTCCGCCCTCCACATGGGGCACGGGTTGAACAACACGGTCCAGGACGTCTTGATCCGGTGGCGAAGGATGCAGGGACGGGCGGCGGTATGGGTTCCGGGAACCGACCATGCCGGAATCGCGACACAGAACGTGGTCGAGCGCAAGCTCGCGGCAGAGGAAGGCATGACCCGCTTCGACGTGGGTCGGGAAGCCTTCCTGGACCGGGTCTGGGACTTCGTGGACACGACGGGAGGCCGGATCCTGGATCAACTTCAGGTCGTCGGATGCAGCTGCGACTGGGAGCGTACCCGGTTTACGCTCGACCCGGGCCTTTCCCGGGCCGTCCGGGAGGTCTTCGTTCGCCTCTACGAGAAGGGGCTCGTGTACCGGGGGGAGTACATCATCAACTGGTGCCCCCGATGCCTTACTGCGCTCTCGAACGAGGAGGCGGAGGGTACGGAGTCGGACGGCACTCTGCACCATCTCCGCTATCCGCTTCCCGAGGAGTTCTGGGACGCGGCCCGGGCGGCGAAGGAGGCCGGTGCAGAGGCTGTGGGTCACCTCGAGAGCGGGGGCTGGTTCCTCACCGTATCCACAACCCGTCCGGAAACCATGCTGGGCGATACGGGCGTGGCCGTCCATCCGGATGACCCACGATACGCGCCTCTCCTGGGAGGCCGCGTTCTCCTCCCCCTCGCGGATAGAGAGCTTCCCATCGTGGGGGACGATTGGGTGGACCCGGAGTTCGGTACCGGGATGGTGAAGGTCACGCCCGCTCACGATCCGAACGACTTCGAGATCGCGCAACGCACCGGACTGGAGGTCCTGAACATCTTCACCCCCGAGGCACGCACAAACGACGCCGTGCCGGAGGGGCTTCGGGACCTGGATCGCGTTGAGGCCCGCAAGGCGGTGGTCCAGGCGCTGGAGGAGGAGGGCCTCTACGCTGGGAGCGACCCACACCGGCATGCGGTGCCCCGGTGCTATCGCTGCGACACCGTGGTCGAACCACGTCTTTCCGATCAGTGGTTCGTGCGGATGAAGCCGCTTGCGGAACCCGCCCTACGAGCGTCCCGGGAGGGGGAGATCACCTTCCATCCGGGTCGCTGGCAAAAGGTCTACGAGAACTGGCTCGAGGGCATTCGGGACTGGTGTATTTCGCGCCAGCTCTGGTGGGGACACCGGATTCCGGTCTGGTATTGCCGCGAGGAGGGGTGCGGGGAGATCATGGTTCTCCGGGAGGATCCGGATCGTTGCCGGACCTGCGGCTCCCGGAATATCGAGCAGGATCCCGACGTCCTCGATACCTGGTTCAGCTCCTGGCTCTGGCCCTTTTCCGTCTTTGGGTGGCCGGAGGAAGGGGAGGATCTGGAAGCCTTCTATCCTGGCCACACCCTCGTCACGGCTCCGGAGATCCTCTTCTTCTGGGTGGCTCGGATGATCATGGCCGGGTACGAGTTCAGGGGAGAGCCTCCCTTCCGGGACGTCTTTCTGCACGGGACGGTGCGTGACGCCCGGGGCCGGAAGATGTCCAAGTCGCTCGGCAACGGGATCGATCCGACAGAGGTGGTGGACCGGTTCGGGGCGGATGCGCTTCGCTACACCGTGCTTTCAATGTGCGGGGTCGGGACGGATATCCACCTCGATCATGAGGACCTGGACGCCGCATTCGCGCCCGGACGCAACTTCGCCAACAAGCTCTGGAACGCCGGACGGTTCACCCTCATGAGCGTCGGCGAGGAGCCGGTCCAGCCGCTGGACGCGGTGGCTGCCCACCTGGAGCCCGCCGATCGATGGATCCTCTCTCGGTTCTCGCGAACTGCCCGGGAGATGACAGGGGAGCTGGAGCGTTTCCGGATCCACGAGGTCGTGGACCGCATCCACCACTTCTTCTGGGGAGACTTCGCGGACTGGTACCTGGAGCTCGTGAAGAGCCGGCTTCGGGGCGAGGAGGGCGAACCGAGCCGGGAGGCGGCCCGGGCCGTGCTGGTCGCGGTCTTCGACGGCATTCTCCGACTCCTTCACCCACTGGTGCCGTTCGTGACCGAGCATCTCTGGGACCGCATCCCCTGGCCAGAGGGGGGGACGCGGCCCGAGCGGCTTCTCCTCGCCCCATGGCCGGAACCTCGGCCCGAGTGGGAGGACGAGGCGGCGGAGGCCTCGGTGACCGAGTTCCAGGAGCTCGTGACTGTGGTTCGGAGTCTGCGGAAGGAGTATGGCGTGGCCGAAGGGGCTCAGGTGAGCCTGATCCTCGATGGGTGTCCGGAGGCCCGGCGCCAGGCAGTCGTCCGGGATGCCCGGAGGCTGGAGGAGCTCGCGAGGGTCAGGGCGCTGGCCTTTGGGGGGGAGGGAGACCGTGGAATCGGCGCCACCGCGGTGCTCCGCGACGGGACGGAGGTATACCTGCCGCTCGAGGAGCTCGTGGACCTCGATCGCGAACGGGATCGGTTGCGCAAAGAGGTGGGCCGTCTGGACGCCCAGCTCGAGGGCGCCGAGCGGAAGCTCGCGAACGAGAGCTTCGTCACCCGCGCACCCGATGAGGTCGTCCAGAAAGAGCGGGACAAGGCCTCGGTCTTCCGGGATCAGCGAGACAAGTTGCTTGAGAAGCTGGCCGTTCTCGAGGCCTCTTGATGGTGCGCCCATTCGGGTTGGGGACTCTGGCGCTCCTGGTCGTCCTGGCGGGTTGCGCGCGGCCCCAGGCGCCTGTCGGAGGGGACGTGCCCGAGACTCCGCTTCGGGTCACCGAATCCCGGCCGGGTGCACTCGAAGTGGTGAGTCCCTTCGATCGGTCCGTGGAGATCCGCTTCCAGCGTCGCGTGAGCGAGCGTCCCACGGAGGGGACGCTCCGCGACGGCGTGGTGGTTTCGCCCCGGACGGGGTCGGTGGAGGTCCGTCACCGTCGGAACGGAATCGACGTCTCGATGGAGGGGGGATTCATGGAGGAGACGGTTTACAGGGTCACCGTTCTTCCTCGCTTCCAGGACCTCTTTCAGAATCGGATGGCCGAAGCCTACGACCTCTTCTTCTCCACCGGCCCGGAGCTGGAGCCGAACATTCTCGGAGGGGTGGTCTCCGACCGGCTCACGCTCCAGGAGGTCCGGCAGGCTCGGGTGGATGCGGTGCCCGCCGACGGAGGCCCGGTACATTCCACAGTGACGGATTCGACAGGGATCTTCACCTTTCCCCATATTCCCTCGGGGGAGTACAGGGTCATCGCGTACGAAGACCAGAACCGGAATCGAGAGCCGGATTTCGAGGAGCGACAGGACTCGATCGAAGTGGCGATTGCCCGGGGAGACACCGCTATCGTCACGGATCTGGCGCTTCTCCGTCCGGACACGACCGCGGCCGTCGCCGAAGAGTTCTCGGTCCTCGACTCCCTTTCGATCGGGATCACCTTCGACGACTATCTCGATCCGGAGGAGCCGCTGGACGGAATCCAGGTCGAGGTCGTGGGAGAGGAGGGGGAGTCTCTTCCGGTCTCCGAAGCGCTCCACGTACACGTCTGGGAGGCTGCACGTGCGGCCGCAATGCCTCCCGAGGACGCCCCAGTCCCGGACGATTCGCCGGACGCGGATCTGCCCGACCCCGATGAGCCCGAGGCCGCCGTTCCCGATCCCGACTCGCCGGGGGTGGAGCCTGATCCGGCAGCCCCGGCCGATGACGACGGCCCCATCCTCCCGGACCGTCGGATCGTAGTTGTCCTCTCCAGCCCCATGCAGCCCGGGGCGACCTACGCGGTCGAGGTGAGCGAGGTTCGGAACATCAACGGGATTCCGGGCGGGGGGGGCTCCGGAGAGGTTGAGGGCCCGGAACCACCGCCGCCGGACGATCCTGAACCTGCGGATCCCGATCCGGACGACCCCGAGCCTGCGGATCCCGATCCGGGCGATCTGGATCCGGACGATCCCGAACCGGACGATCTTGGGCCTGCGGAACCCGATTCCGCGGTTGATCCGGACGCGTCTTGACCCCCTCGCGGGATGCCGAATACCTTCAAGCTGTGGTTGGGTCGGACCCGGGTGGTCGGGATTGAACCCCGATGGCCCGAAAGGGGTAACAACCAAGCGAATCGAACGAAACAAATCCCCGATCCTTCGCGGGAGCGTGGCAGGAATGCAGATTCAACTGACGGAGACTGCGGTCTCCAAGGTACAGTCCTTCATGGACGAGCATGGGGCCGAGAAGAATGCGGGCCTTCGGGTCGCCGTGCTTCCGGGCGGGTGCTCCGGCTTTCAGTACGGCCTGAACATCGAGGACACGCCGGAAGACGATGACGAGATCCTCGACCTCAACGAGGGGGTTCGCATATTCGTGGATCCCTTCAGCGCACAGTATCTGGAAGGGGTCGAAATCGACTACGTGACGACGATGATGGGGCAGGGCTTCACCTTCAACAATCCCGCGGCCGCCGGCGGGTGCGGGTGCGGCAGTTCGTTTACGGTTTGACGGTGGCGGGCCTTCCCCGTGGAGGACTCGCTTGCCAATGAGCGATCGAACAGCAGACCCGTCCGGCTCCCCCCAACGCGGTTCGCTCGAGGTCACCAAGTACGCCGGTGGCCCGTTCCAGCAGAACGGGTATCTGGTCAGGTGCACCCGGACGGATCGGGTAGCGGTGATCGATCCGGGTGCTGTGGCACCGACCATGGTGCAGGCACTCCGCGACGGGGGATGGACCGTCGAGGGCATCTACCTCACCCACGGCCATCTGGATCACGTGGAAGGGCTGGAGGCCATCCGTGAGTTCACGGACGCCCCGATCCACCTCCACCCGGCCGACCTTCCCCTCCTCGATCGTGCCGTGGACCAGGCGGCCGCCTTCGGGATGAAGTTCTCAGCCTCTCTTCCTCCACCCGACAAGGAGATCGTTCCGGGGGAGGCCCTTCCCGTCGGGGATGGGGAGTTGCAGGTCCGGTTCGCTCCGGGCCATTCACCGGGCCACGTCGTTCTCTATGCTCCGGCGGATGGATTTGCGCTGGTTGGGGACGTGATCTTCCAGGGCTCGATCGGGCGTACCGACCTTCCGGGAGGAAGCCTGCAAAGGCTGATGGACTCGATCAAGTCGCAGATCCTCACCCTTCCAGATGAGACGAGACTCCTTACGGGACATGGCCCCGAGACGACCGTCGGCCAGGAGCGCCGTGGAAACCCGTTTCTCATCTCCCAGTTCCGGGGCGAGTTCGCGTGACCTTCCGCGTCGCCGTGCTCGCCTCGGGGCGCGGATCGAATTTCGAAGTCCTCGCAGACCGAATCCGCAAGACCAGAGACCCGGCCGCCCGCCCCCGTGAGGGGTCGAGCCCAATCTGGGAAGTGGCACTCCTCCTGACGGATCGCGAAGGGATCCCCGTGCTCGAGCGGGCCCAGGAGCGGGGCATCCCGGGGCAAGTGATTCCACCCGATGCGGATCGCCCGGAGACGGTCCCAGAGCGAATGCTCGAGTCCCTTTCGAAGGCGCAGGTCGATCTCGTGGTGTTGGCCGGATATCTCCGCCTGGTTCCGGCCCCTGTGGTGAGCCGATTCCGGGGCCGGATGCTGAATATCCATCCGGCCCTCCTCCCGTCGTTCGGTGGACAGGGGATGTACGGGAGACGGGTACATGAAGCGGTAATCGCCTCCGGCGCCAGGGTCAGTGGGGTGACGGTCCACATGGTGGACGAGGAGTACGATCGGGGTCGGATCCTCGCACAGTGGCCCGTCCCGGTGCTTCCATCCGATGACCCGGACTCGCTGGCGGAAAGGATCCACCAGATCGAACATTGGATCTATCCTACGGCGGTGGACGAACTCGCACGTGCGGTGAGCGAGGGCCGAGAACCTTCTCCCATCCCGCGAGACGGCCTTCACTTCCATCTCGGCCCTTTGATCCCCGGCTCTCCGGGGACGGGCGAGCCCGAATTCCAACCAGGACCTTCCTCATGACCCACCCTCGACGAGCTCTTCTATCCGTTTCGGACAAGACGGGAATCCAGGATCTTGGCCGACATCTCGTGGAGAGGGGCTTCGAGCTGCTGTCCACCGGTGGAACGGCTCGAGCCCTCCGGGCAGCGGAGCTGGAGGTGACCGAAGTCGCCGAGATCACCGGGCACCCCGAGATGATGGAGGGGAGGGTCAAGACTCTCCATCCGGCGATCCACGCACCGCTTCTCGCACGCTGGGACCGTCCCGATGATATGGCGGCCCTGGCGGATCAGGGGTACGCACCGATCGACGTGGTCGTGGTGAACCTCTACCCCTTCCGGGAGACCGTGGGGAAGGGAGGGGTTTCCGTGGACGATGGTATGGAGCAGGTGGACATCGGGGGGCCGACGATGATCCGTTCCGCCGCCAAGAATCACAACTTTCTGTGGGTCGTGGTCGACCCGGAGGACTACCCCCGCCTGATCGAGGTTCTGGATGAGGAGGCGGGGGAGTCGGGAGAAGGCCTTCCGGCTTTTCCCGCTCTCCGGAGGGAGTTTGCGGCGAAGGTGTTTCAGCATGTCGCCTCCTACGACGCCGCGGTGGCAGAGTTTCTGGAGAGTGGGGGAGGCCGGGATTCCGAGACGTTGGAACTTCCCCTGAGCCTAAATACGGCCTACCGCCGGCTGGAATCGCTTCGATACGGGGAGAATCCGGACCAAAAAGCCGCGTTCTATGCCCCTGCGGGCCACTCCGACCGGGGGATTGGTGCGCTTGCACAGATCCAGGGAAAGGCCCTTTCGTACAACAACCTTCTGGACCTGGATGGGGCCCTCCTATCTCTCTCACCCTTCGCCCTCTCGCCGAGCGCCGTGGCTTGCATCGTGAAGCACACGACGCCCTGTGGCCTGGCCGTCGGTGACTCGGTCGAGGAGGCTTTCCGAAGCGCCCTCCGGACCGATCCCACCTCAGCCTTCGGTTCAGTGATCGCCGTCAATAGGACGGTGGACGAGGCTGCCGCCGCAGCAATCAGTGAGTTGTTCGTGGAGTGCATCGTCGCGCCCGGGTTTTCGCCGGATGCGCTGGAGGTGTTCTCCCGGAAGAGCAACCTCCGGGTTCTCACCTTTCCGACCCTCGATCCTCCTCCCGCCTCCCTGCCGGTCTCGCAGGAGGCGCTGAACGCCTTTGACGAAGAGTCGTTCGCCGATGGATCGACTCGAAATGCCGCCCGTTTCCTGGCTGCTCACG
>SLFU01000023.1 GCA_007124095.1 Gemmatimonadota bacterium | reverse complement strand
GCATGTCTTCCAGGTACGGGAGCACCTCTGCGTCCCCGTACGCCTTGTCGCTGCTCGCCACGACGACCGATTTCACCAGGTCGCGGTGCATGCGGCACACCTCGAGCAGATGATACGTCCCCCGGATGTTGGCTTCGAAGGTGGGCAACGGATTGCGGTTCGCCGTGCCGACCAGCGTTTGCGCTCCCAGGTGGAAGACCGTGTCCGTTTCGTGCAGGTTCACCGCCCGGTCGACGGCGCCGAAGTCCTCCAGGCCCCCGTTCACGACGTGCGTGCGCTCGATGTCTCCGCTGCGGATCAACTCCGTCTGGGGATCCCAATCGTAGACGAGCGCCACGACGACCGCCCCCTCGTCGAGCAGTTTCCGCACCAGCCAGGAGCCCACGATTCCGGTGGCCCCGGTCACGAAGACCCGGCGTCCGGTCCACTTCCTACCGTTCCTCCCGACTTCCCCGCTCATCGCTCCCTCCCCATCGGTCACCCGACCGGCTCCTCCACCAGAACCGGCTCCTCATCACGACCCGCACCCAGATACTCCGTCGCCCATTCCAGCTTCGGCCTCATCACACCACCCATGCGGCCCGCCCAGTCTCCCCGCGCCGTGGTCCCGTCCATCGGATCCACGACGTGGAACGCCATCGCCGCGTCCGCGTTGAACTGCGCCTTCACCGGACGCTTCGTGGACATGCACGCGTCCACCGTGAACATGCCCTCTGCAAGAAGGTTGCCGGGGATGCGGGCTCGGGTGACGTACAGCCCCTTGGGCCGCTTGCGGTCGATCCATTCGGGGTCGAGGTCGACGCCCGCGAAAGCCACCACCGCTTCCTCGGCGTTCCAGACGGTGAAGTTCGGCTGCAGCAGGTATCCGGGTCGGAGGACCTCGTATTCCATCTCGAGGAAGATGGGCCGCCGGATGTCGACCGCGTCCGACACCCGTCCATCTTCCCCCACCACCCTCGCCGCCCGGATCCTCGCCACGTCCGCTCCCGGAGCCGTCGTCGGATCGGGCCAGGACTGCTCGGCCATGCTGCCCATTCCAGCACGCAAGTAAACGCTCATCACCTCGTGCGCCGGTCCATCCTCCACCAGGCACCCGTGCTCCATCAGGAGGATCCGGCTGCAGAGCCGCGTCACCGCGGCCTGATTGTGCGAGACGAAAAGCACGGTCCGGCCCTGTCGGGCCACGTCGTCCATCTTGCCGAGACACTTCTTCTGGAACTCCCAGTCCCCAACAGAGAGCACCTCGTCAACGAGGAGGATCTCGGGTTCCAGGTGGGCCGCCACCGAGAATGCCAACCGGACCTTCATTCCGGAGGAGTACCGCTTCACCGGAGTCTCGATGAACCGTTCGACTCCGGAGAAGTCCACGATCTCGTCGAACTTCCGGGAGATCTCCCTCCGGGTCATTCCCAGGACCGCTCCATTCAGATAGACGTTCTCCCGGCCCGTGAGCTCGGGATGGAAACCGGTTCCCACCTCGAGGAGGCTCGAGACGTGGCCGTTGATGACGGCCTCACCCGACGTCGGCACGGCGATGCGGGTGAGGAGCTTCAGGAGCGTCGACTTCCCCGCCCCGTTCCGTCCGATCACACCGACGACCTCTCCCGGCTCGACATCGAAGGAGACGTCGCGAACCGCCCAGACCACGTCGGGTCGGTCGTCCTCGTTCTCATCGAAGCGGGAGAGTCGGGCCAGCCGCTTCAGGTTCCGCAGCGGGGCCGACAATGCCTCGATGGCGTTGCCCACGAGCGTGTCCCGCCTCCGGTTCCGCACCCCGATCCGGTAGCGCTTCGAGAGGTTCTCGACGCTGATTGCCGGTTCACTCACGCTCCGCTCCAAGCTTATCAGTCATATCGCTCACGCCACATCCGCGAAGATGCGCTCCTTGCTGCGAAAGTACATCGCCCCCAGCGACAGGATGACCACCGAGCTCACGGCACCCACCGCGATCAGATCCCACGGCATCGGCGTCGACCCGAGCAGGGCGGCACGAAAGCCTTCGATCACGCCGACCATGGGGTTGATGGCATACCAGAGCCGGAACTGCTCGGGCACGTAGCTCACCGGATAGACCACCGGCGCGGCGTACATGAACAACTGAATGCCGAAAGTCAGCCCGTGCTTCACGTCTCGATACTGGACCGCCAGCGCACCCAGACCCATGCCCAGGCCTGAGGCCGCAGCCATCGTGATCACGAGGAACAGCGGAAGAAGGAGCACCCAGGGGGTCGGCGGGATGGCGTACCATACCATCAGCCCGACCAGGAGTAGGAGGGCGATGAAGAAGTCCACCAGACGCCCGAGCACGGCCGACCCCGGAAGGATCATCCTCGGGAAGTAGATCTTCTGCATCATCGCCTTGTCCTTGACGAGGCTCCCCGTGGCGTCGCTCAACGCGTTCGAGAAGTAGTTCCACGCCACCAGAGCGGTGTAGCTGAAGATCGGATAGGGGATGCCGTCCGAATCGATGTTCGCGAGCCCTCCGAAGATGACCGTGAAGACGATCATCTGGAGAGTCGGCTGGATCAGGGCCCATCCCACACCCAGCACGGACTGCGCGTAGCGGCCCTTGATGTCGCGCCAGACGAGAAAGAAGAACAGCTCCCCGTAGTCCCTGAGCTCGGAGAGCCCCAGGTCGAAGAGTCGCCGTCGGCCGCTGATGACCGTTCGCGGGACGGTGCGAGCTTCTGGCACGCCCCTCAACTTCGTCCAGCGCCCAGTAAACGGTGCTTGCGCTTCTCGCGGCCGTTGGCAGCCTTGGCGTGCTCCGGCTCCTCCGAGAGGTACTCCTCATAGTAGGAGTAATGACCCTCGGCTGAGGTGCCCGCCGCATTCAGGATCACCCCCAGGAGCGGGGCGTCGATTTGCCGAAGCTGTTCCATCGCCGTGGCCACCGCCGTTCGGTCCGTCTGGTTCGCTCGCACGACGACGAGCGCCCCGTCTGCCACCTTCGCGACCACACCACCGTCGGTTACCGCGAGTAGCGGGGGCGTATCGATCACCACGAACCCGAAGCGTGCGCGGAGAAGGGCCACGAGCTGGACGAATGCTTCGCTGTCCACGAGCTCGGAGGGATTGGACACCTTGCTCCCCGACGGGAGCACATGGAGCTTCGGGTGAACCTCGGACGTCTGGATCGCATTGTCGAGATCGACGGCGCCCGTGAGGACGTCGGAGAGGCCCGGTGTGCGCTCCATCCCGAAGACTCTGTGGATTTCGGGCCTGCGCAGGTCCGCATCGATGAGTATGACCTCTTCGGGGCCCTGCCGCTCGGCGAGCGTACCCGCCAGGTTCGACGCCACCGTCGTCTTCCCCTCTCTCGGTGTCGCGCTCGTGAGGGCGAGCACTCTCGGCTGGCCGCCGGCAAACTGAAGGTTCGTTCGGAGAGAGCGGAAGGCCTCCTTGCCGATTGCGGCGGAGACGGGGTCGCGCGACGAGGACCGGAGCTTCGGAATCATCGCGATCAGGGGAAGCCCTGTGATCGCCTCTGCCTCGCCGGCCTTGCGGACCCGCAGATCCAGATACTCCATGGCCATCGCTCCCAGTGCCCCGAGGAGCAGACCCCCGACCAGGGCGATGATCAGGTTGAGTCGAGTCTGTGAACGGTCCGGAGAAAGGGGCACGAGCCCCGGGTCGACGACTGCCACGTCCCCCCTTTCGACCGCCTCCGCAATCTGCGCCTCGTAGTAGCGGTCCACGAGGGTGTCGACGATGTCCTGCACCGCATCGGCTCTCTGCCGCAGGCGGTCCAGTTCCGCCGTGCGCCCGGGGACCGTGCCCATTTCCCCGCGCACTTCAGCGAGTCGGGCCTCCGTCCCCTCAATCTGCGCGTGGAGGTGCTCCAGCGCCTGTTCGGCCGCGGTCACCATCTGCGTCCGAGTGGAAGCGATCAGGTTGTCGATCACCTCCACCTCCGGATCCCCTTCCGTCCGTCCGAAACGGGAGGCCGTAAGTCGGGCGCGCTCAATCTGGAGGTCCTGGAGGCGTTGGTGCAGTGCCGGGCCCGCCGGCACAAGACCGCTTCCGAGCGAGAGGAAGCGGTTCAGGCTTTCCCCTCCCCCGTTGTCTGCCTGGAGGCTGGTGACCACGCTCGAGAGAAGTCCCTCTTGGTACCTCAGCGTCCGAAGCTCCCGCTCCATCTCGAGGACGGCACTGACCATTTGAGTGCCCTCGGCAGCGGGATCGAGCAGCTCGGAAGCCCGCTGGTACTCCACAACGGCAGTCTGGGCGGCGTCAAGCGAGTCCGCGAGAGCCACGAGCTGATCGGCGATCACCTCCCGGCGACGGCTCGCGGCCTCCCGTGACCCTCGCGCACGCACACCCTGGTACGCCGCCGCCATGCTGTTCACGACGGCCGCGGCCATCACCGGATCCTGGTCGGTAAAGGCAATGCGGACCATGCCCGGAGCCCGCCCGGGCTCTACCCGAACCCTGGCGCGAAGCTGCTCCACCGCAGCTTGCTGGTTCCGGATAGAGAAGCGGAGCGGTTCAGGATCCAGCGCATCGAAGTCCAGGAGGTGGAAGCCGAATCCCGGTCCTTCGACCCAGCCCTCTCCGGCCACTGACGCAAGCTGGTTCCCCTCAGCATCGGTCAAGACAGCCTGCCTCGGGCCGCGCCTCGTCAGCGTGTAGCTGCCCGGAGTTGCCTCGTCCGCGACCCGCACATCGTCGATGATCCGGCTCCGCTCACCCTGACGCCCTGAAAGCGCGAGCCGGAACCCTATCGAATCCGCCGCTTCGGTGACGACCGCACGACTCCGGATCACCTCCAACTGGGAAGTGAACTCACCGGGTTGCCCCCCCGTGAGCCCGCCGACCAGCGGTGCTTCCCGCTGCTGCTGCAGCAGTACCTCCGTGGTGTAGACCGGAACCTTTCCGCTCTCCACCCACCACGCAGCGCCGAGAGCGAACACGGCCGCGCCCACCACGATCCACCATCTCCGCGTGAGGGCGTGGAAGTACTCGCGTAACTCCAGGATCCCGACCCTGGTCGAGGCCTCCGTCGTCCCCCCCGTGGGGTCTCCCAGTCGCTTCATTTCTCTATCGCCCACTGTGAAGGCTCTCCTCAAATTCCTGAAGTCGATCGCGTCACTTCCAACACATGCAAGATAGGTGCCGCACCTGCCTTGCAGAGTTAGAAATCTTCGACGTCAGGCCAAGGTGCGTCAGGCCGTCCGGGTTCCGAACTGTTTTCCGAACGCGGGCTTGAATCGAAACAAAGTGCGCAACGCAAGCCTCCCTCCCGACTCTCCCAGCACCACCACTAGAGCCTCGTAGTCACCTGCCCCACAACGCTTTACGGGGGATGTCGGCGCGCCGCCACAGCCGTGGTACGGCGGCTGCACTTCCATGCGGCAGAGTTCCCAGCGGGGATTTCGCTGGGTTCGGGCCCCACCAGACAGGGGCCGAGTGCTGCTCAGAGCAAAACCGTCGAAAGGCGGTGACGCAGAGCCACGGGACTACCGCGAAGCCACGCCATGTCCGCCGGGCCGCCAGCATCTCGAGT
>SLFU01000231.1 GCA_007124095.1 Gemmatimonadota bacterium | reverse complement strand
TCACGGATTCCAATGGCACCGGCATCGGTCGGGAGGCCCCTCATGTCCGCGGTCTCGCATGTGTTAGAGGGGTCGGGGATGAAGCCTTCATCCAGGGATACCTGCAGGTCACGACAGCGTTCGGTCGCTTCCCGGACGGCTTCGAGCGAGGGCTCCGGTTGCTGTATCGCTCAGGTCAGAATGCTGCAGTCGGATTCTTACGAATGCAAGCTTTTTCTGAATTTCCCCCAAGGAGGATGTTCGGACCGAAAGCTGCCTCCTTCAGGACGCTTCCGTCCACCTCCCCCGCCTGCTCCGGGACGCAGCTTCAGCTCCGGTTCCCCTTTCCCCGCCCAACGGTACCACGTCGAATCCCCGATCTGCCCGGCGGGCACCACACGAAGCGTGGTCGTGGGCTCAGCTTCTCGTTCGCACCTACGAGCTGCTCCCGCTTCTCTGCCCGGCCTGCGGGGGAGAGATAGAGATCTTCTCGTTCCTCACCGACCCCCTGTAGGAGACACCCCCATCTTGGCGCTCTGATAGGATTTCTTAGGATGGAACGGGTGTGTGAGCACAAGACAGGGCCCCCAGGGACAACTCCCCAGGGACCCTAAACCTCTATCTCACTTCTATTTATCGTAAGTGCCGGAGGAGGGACTCGAACCCCCGACTCGCGGATTATGATTCCGCCGCTCTAACCAGCTGAGCTACTCCGGCAAAGGAGGAAAACGCTACCTTTCGCCCTCCCCCCTGTCAAGCCCGATCCACAGACGCCGTGAGCCGGGCGATCAACGTCACTGATCCTCCGGCTCGCCCTCGGTTTGTTCACCGGAGTCGGCGAAGCGGTAGAGCACCTCCCCGTCCCGAATCATGCCGAACCGCTCCCTGGCGAGAACTTCCAGGGTCCGAGGGTCGTGCTCGAGGCTGTCGACGCGGGCCCGAAGCGCGGCGGTCGTGGATCGCAGCTCCCGGAGCTCGACTCGGGCCTGGTCGGACTCCACTCGCATCTGTCTGAGATCGAAGGCCGAATACTCCCCGCCCAGCAGGGCGTAGTATGCGGCCAGAATGATCACCGCGGGAAAGACCAGCTTTCTAATCACCGCTCAACTCCGGATTCAGAGGCTCTCCCAGAGGGATCGGCCGGGGTACCGAGCCCGCTCCCCAAGCGCCTCCTCGATGCGGAGGAGCTGATTGTACTTCGCGACACGATCCGTCCGCGAGGCGCTGCCCGTCTTAATCTGGCCCACTCCCGTCCCGACAGCCAGGTCCGCGATGAACACGTCTTCGGTTTCGCCCGACCGATGCGAGATCACCGAGCGATAGCCGGCTTCCTCGGCCACACGGATCGCTTCCAGCGTCTCCGTCAAGGTCCCGATCTGATTCAGCTTGATCAAAATCGCGTTGGCGACTCCTTCCTCAATACCCCGGGCCAGCCGCTCTGGATCGGTGACGAAGATGTCGTCGCCCACGATCTGGACCCGGTCCCCGATCGCACTGGTGAGGTCGCTCCAGCCCTCCCAGTCGTTCTCGTCCAACGGATCTTCCAGGGACCGGATCGGATAGCGGGCAGCCCAGTCGGCCCAGAACTCCACCATTCCCCGGGAATCCCTCCGCTCCCCCGAAGACCATCGGAAGACGTACTCGCCGTCCTCGTAGAACTCCGAGGCCGCCGGATCGAGGGCCAGGACGACATCTTCCCCGGGGCGATACCCGGCGCGCTCGATGGCTCGAAGAACGACCTCCACGGCCTCGTCGTTGTCTCCGAGATCGGGAGCGAAGCCGCCCTCATCCCCGACCGCGGTGCTTCCGCCTCGTTCGACGAGGACCTCCTTGAGTCGGTGGAAGATCTCCACCCCCATGCGGAGTCCCTCCCCGAAGGTGTCGGCGCCCAGCGGCATGACCATGAATTCCTGGAAGTCCACGTTGTTGGGTGCATGTGAGCCGCCGTTCAGGATGTTCATCTGAGGCACCGGAAGAATCGTGGCCGAATCTCCGCCGAGCTCCCGGAAGAGCGGGACGCCCCGAGCGTCCGCCCTGGCCCTCGCCGCAGCGAGCGAGGCCGCCAGGATCGCATTGGCTCCCAGTCGTCCCTTGTTGGGAGTCCCGTCGAGCTGGATCAATGCCTGGTCCAGGGCTTCCTGATCTTCTACCGACTCACCGATCAGTGCCTCCCGGATCTCCCCACGCAGGGCGGCGACCGCACTGCGAACCCCCCGACCGAGATACCGCTCGGGGTCCCCGTCCCGCAGTTCCTGCGCCTCGTGCTCGCCGGTCGAGGCACCGCTGGGCACGGCGGCTCGACCGACGCTCCCTCCATCGAGCTCCACCTCCGCCTCCACCGTCGGATTCCCCCGGGAATCCAGGATCTCCCTCCCCGTCACCTGCCGGATCTCGAGTGCGCTCACCTCGTCATCTCCTTCCAGTCGCCAGTAGTGTAGGTTGAACTCCGGTCCGTCCCGTCCCTCCCCTGCTCCCCTTTTCTCCCATCGTCCGTCGCCGTGGCGGCGCCGCCCGGCTGTCCCGTCACTCCATCCGGATCCTCCATCAGCGCCGCGACCGCCGACCTCGCCTCCTCGAGGAGACGGTCCCGGTCCTCGTGCTCCAATCCAACCACGGATATCGGCCGACCCACCCGGACGCGGATCTCCCCCGGACGAACACGGAAGGATCCCTTCTTCATGATCGCCCTGCTCCCGGAGATCCCGAGCGGAACCACCGGCAAGCCGGCCTGAATCGCGAAGACGAAGGCCCCCTTCTTGAAGGGCTGCAGTCTTCCGTCCCAGGAACGGGTGCCCTCCGCGAAGAAGACGAGTGCGAGGCGCTCCTCCCGGGCCCGGTCTGCGGCTTTCTCGAGCGACTCGATCGCACGCTCCCGGTCGGAACGATCGATCGCAATGTGACCACATGCCAGCCACGCGGGGCCGAAGATCGGGATGCGGGCAAGCTCCTCCTTGCCCACGAATCGGCGGTTCGCCGGAAGGTGGGCACCCAGCGCGAACACGTCGAACCAGGACTGGTGATTCGCCACGATGACCATCGGTTCGGACCAGTCCAAACGCTCGAGCCCCTGGAAGCGGACCCGGGCACCACCCATCCTGAGCAGCGCCCGGCACCAGAAGCGGCTGACCCGGTCGCAGACACCAGTGATGCGGCGGCTGCGCAGGTAGGTGGCGAGCAGGACCCGTGTGCTGAGCACCACCGTAATCACGAGCCCGGCGAGAAGGAGCCAGACGGTTCGGATCATCGAGCATCCCCCTCCCCGAAGTGATCGAACCCCCCCCCGGAACCCAGGCGCCTCCGGCCGCTCCCCGCCAACCGAAGGTGGACACCCTCACCCGACTCCACAGACCCCACTCGGGTAAGACCGATCCCGAAGCGATCGCGAAACGCCGCCGCCCGGGGGCCCAGCGTCCCAGGGGGGGCCGCTACGAGCAACTCGAAGTCCTCACCCCCATGGAGCGCCAGCTGGAGGGCCTGACCCTCTCGCGGCCACTCCACTTGCTCGAGGGCGGGATGCACGGGGACGGCCTCCCCTTCCAGGAGGACCGCCACGCCCGACGCCGCGGCCAGATGGCCGGCGTCCCCCGCCAGTCCATCCGAGAGGTCGAGGCCCGCCCGCGCCCCCGACTCGACGAGCCACCTCGCCTCGTCGAGTCGGGGGCGGGGTGAGACGAACGCCTCCCGGATCGCCGTAGGCAGCGGAAGCCCAGTCTGCCAGAGGGCCACGGCCGCAGCCGCCGCGCCCAGACTTCCCGTCACCCATAGCTCGTCCCCCGGGGACGCTCCCCCCCGGAGCAGGGGCCGCTCGGAGCGGCCTACGGAGACCACATCGAGGTAGAGAGGACCGGGCGATCGGGTCAGGTCCCCCCCAAGGAGTGGGATGCCTCGTTCACTCAGAATCCGTCGGGCGCCATCCACGAGGCGTCCGGCCCCCTCCCCGTCCCCGGGCGCCGCCACCGAGAGGAGCACCCCGAGTGGCGCCGCCGCCATCGCGGCCAAATCGCTCAAACCGGCCGCCACCGCCCGGTATCCTGCCTCCTCGCAAGAGATCCACTCCGGCCGGAAGTGGACCCCCTCCACGGCGAGATCGGTGGAGATGACCAGGCCGTCGTCGAGGACGGCTCCATCGTCTCCCGGTCCGATGCGAACCCCCCTCGGCGGGACCGGCTGATCGCGGAGAAAGCTCCGGATCCAGTCGAATTCCCGCCCCGGGCCCAACGCTGGGGATTCGTGCGCCTCCCCCATCAGTGAGCTGCCCTCAGATCCAGAATCACGAAGGGGAGGTCCAGCACCGAGCTCGTCTCCTCCTCCGCGAGGGCCCCGGAAAGGTGGTCGACCACATCCGAGGGGAGGAGGCTCTCCCGGCCCCCGGACCTCCGAGCGGCACGCCCTGTGAAGTGAAGGGCAAGCGCGCCGGCCATCCACCCCTCCGTCCCACGCGCCAGGAAGGCGCCTGCGGTCCCGCTCAGAACATCCCCCATTCCCGCACTCGCCAGATCGGAGGACCCGGTGGTCCCCACCCAGACCTCACCTCCTTGCGGGCCGGCGACCACGGAGGGCGTGCCCTTCAGGAGAACCGCAGCCCCCCAGCGTTCCCCGATGCGGCGAACGACTCCCAGAGGATCGTGGACGCTCTCACCGGGCTCGGCTCCGATCCGCGCCGCCTCACCCGGGTGAGGCGTAAGGAGCCGGCGGCCCGGGGAAGCCGCTTCGCGGAAGGCAGGCAGCGCACCCCGCCCGAGGAGGGTGAGCGCGTCCGCATCCAGGAGGACGGACTTTCCCTCCGATCGAGCCAGGAGCCCATCCAGCCGCTCGCCCTCGACCTCGCCCACTCCCATCCCCGGTCCGGCCACAAGGGCGTCAGAGCTCCGGAGGGCCTCTGCTAGGGCATCCTCGTCGGTGCCGTCAACGAAGAGGGCCTCGGGCACGGTGCTCTGGAGAACGACACGGTTCTCCGGAGACGAGGAAATCCGGACATACCCGACACCCGCTCGCAGCGCAGCCCTCGCGGCCAGGATGGCGGCCCCCGCCACTCCGGGTGAACCGGCCAGGATGAGGAGCCGACCCTCGGCGTTCTTGTGGGTCACGAGAGACCTGCGAGGCCGATGGGATCGTGCCCAGCCAGGAGTGATGAGGCGGGCTCCGGCGTGGCCGTCTCCGACGGGGGGAAAGCCGATCTCGACCGCAACCAATCGACCGGAGTGCTCCCTACCCGGAAAGAGCGCGCTCCCGACCTTGGGAGCGCCGAAGGCGACGGTGAGATCGGCCCACACCACCTCCCCGGGCGCCGAGCCCGACTCCGCGTCGAGGCCTGAAGGGAGGTCGAGGGCGACCACGGGGAGGGGGCTTCGGTTGAGGGCCCGGATGACTCGTGCATAGGGCTCCCTGGGGGCGCCCCGGGCCCCGGTGCCGAGAAGGGCGTCCACCAGAACCCGCCCCCCTGCCAGCTCCAGCTCGAGCTCGCCGTCGTCCTGGGGCACCGGCCGGACCGGGATGGGCCAACCATGGAGGAGCGGGTCGGGATCCGGACGATCCCCGAGGGCGAAGACCCGAACCTCTCGGCCGAGGGACCGAAGGGTCCGGGCGAGGACGATGCCGTCGCCCCCATTGTTCCCGGGTCCCACCAGCGCCACCACCCGGCCGGTGGGGTGGATCCGGTGCAGGACGAGCGCGGCGCTCCTCCCCGCGTTCTCCATGAGCACGGGCGACGGAACCCCCACATCCTCCATCGCCCACTTATCGAATGCAGCGGACTCCGTCCCAGTGAAGAGCCGGACCTCGGCTCGACCATGGTCTCGCACAGCGTCCGGGTTACTTATAGCTCTGGCCGATCGCTCGCCCGAACGTGATCTCCCCATTGTCGATCCGGATGTTGAATCCGCAATCCGGGCTCGAACACACCCAGGCTTTGTAGCGGATCGTGGCACCGTCCCGCCCATAATCAGACAGGGGGAGCAGCAATCCGACGTCGCACTTCTGACACGAGGGAAAAGTCAGATCCTGTGTCATGGTCAACCCCTCCCGATCCCGTCGGCGTTCGGAGGGCGACGATTCGGCCCTGAGAACGCCTTCTCGTCAAAGCGCCTGCGCTTCCAACGACAACAGGTATTACTCCCCGGCGGTCCAGGGATAGTTCCGCTCGAATGCCTCTTCGAAATCGAAAATCCCCCGGAAATCTTCGAGTCGATCCTCATCCTGTTTCGTGAGGATTCCAGCTTCGACCAGGGCGAAGACGATCTCGCCCAAGTCGAGGGTTGAGTGGATCCCCCAGTGCTCAAGTACGGTCCGGGCCAGTGGACCGAACTGTTCGATCGCCAGCAGGCGCGCCCCCTCGGCCAATTCGGCTCCGGAAATGTGGCGCGGCTGCTCCAACTCCTCGATCACATGATGGAGCGAGGAAAGAATGAACATGTAGGCCTTCCCGTGGAAGCGAGGGTTTCGCTCCACCAGGCGATCCAGGATCTCTTCGGCGAATTGAACGTCGGTCATGGCACCAAAGTTGGGTCGAGTTCCCCCGAGACGCCAGGGCGGCCCTTCCACCCCGCCCCCTCGGGGGACGGACTCATGCCCCTTCCATCAGCTCGGGGTAGAGTGGGAACTGGTCGCAGAGCTCCTCCACCTCGGAACGAACTCGCTCACGGAGCCCTTCGTCCCGGGGATCCTCCAGAATCTGGGCGATCCAGCTTCCGATCCGCTCCATCTCGGCCTCAGCCATCCCCCTGGAGGTGAGCGCCGGGGTTCCAATTCGGAGCCCGGAAGTCACGAACGGGGACCGGGTCTCGCCCGGAACGGTGTTCTTGTTCACGGTGATCCCGGCTTCTTCGAGCGCGTGCTCGGCCTCCTTGCCAGTGAGCTCCCCGCGGCTCCGGAGGTCTACGAGGATCAGGTGGTTGTCGGTCCCCCCCGAAACGAGGGTGAACCCCTTTTCCACCAGCCCCTCGCCCAGCGTCCGCGCATTCGCCACGACCTGGCGCGCATAGTCCCGGAACGACGGCTGCAGCGCCTCCCGAAAGGCCACGGCCTTCGCTGCGATAATGTGCATCAAGGGGCCACCCTGAGTCCCCGGAAAGACGGCCTTGTCCACGGCCTTGGCGTGCTCCTCCTTGGCCAGGATCATCCCGCCTCGGGGCCCCCTCAGGGTCTTGTGCGTGGTGGTCGTCACGATGTCCGCGTGCGGCACGGGGGTCGGATGGAGGTCGGTGGCCACCAGACCCGCGATGTGGGCCATGTCGACCATCAGGAGCGCGTCGACTTCACGGGCGATCTCCCCAAAGGCTTCGAAGTCCAGGATCCTCGGATAGGCACTCGCCCCTGCGATGATCATCTTCGGACGCTCCTCCCGGGCCTGGTCCCGCAGAGCGTCGTAGTCGACCCGGCCGTCGTCCTCCCGCACCCCGTAGGCCTTCACCTCGTAGAGAATGCCGGAAGCATTGACCGGGGACCCGTGAGTCAGGTGCCCGCCATGATTCAGGTTCATCCCGAGGATTCGGTCCCCGGGCTCGAGAAAGGCCAGGTAAACCGCCATATTGGCCTGAGCTCCCGAATGCGACTGCACGTTCACGTGGTCGGCACCGAAGAGCTCTCGAGCGCGCTCGCGGGCCAGATCTTCCACGTTGTCCACGAACTCGCAGCCACCGTAGTACCTCTTCCCCGGGAGCCCCTCGGCGTACTTGTTCGTGAGGACCGTGCCCGCCGCTTCGAGAACGGCGCGCGACACGAAGTTCTCGGACGCGATCAGTTCGAGCTGGCTGGACTGCCGGCGCGCCTCACTCTGGACGGCGCGCAGGACATCCGGATCGGTGGCGCGAAGGTGGGGGTAAGGATCGGTCATCAGGCTCGAGCGCTCCTTGGGTGTGGCATTCTCAGGGTATGGCATTCTCAGTCGCGTGCATCCGTGGCACGGCATTCGACAGTCGGGCCCCCGAACGCCGCATGCAAGTATGGGGAGGATCGGCCCGGGATGGAACCGCCCGGTTTCCGGCGCGGGCGTCTAGACCCAGCTCCTCTGCAGGTGCCGAACCTGCCGAACCCGCTCCCTCGCCACCCGACCCGCGGCCACGGCGGGAGCCACCCCCTCCTCCTCAGCCAACTCGAAGACCTGGAGGAGAGCGGTGAAGATCTCCGCAGCCTTCCTCCGCGCCCGCGCTGCGCTCCAATCGTGGAGCTCCCCGTACACGTTGATCATTCCCCCGGCGTTGATGACGTAGTCCGGTGCATAGAGGATGCCCCTGCGCTGCAGCTCATCACCGTGGCGAGGGGTGGCCAGCTGGTTGTTCGCAGCACCCGCGACGATGTCGACATCGAGCACGGCGAGGGTGCGGTCGTTCAGGACCGAGCCGAGGGCGCAGGGAGCAAAGATGTCGGCGCGAATACCATAGATCTCCTGCGGTCCCACCCGCTCCGCCCCGAACTCGCGAGCGACCCGCTCCGCTCGTTCCTCGTCCAGGTCGGTAATGGTGAGCCGGGCACCCTCCTCCGCCAGGAGGGTGCAGAGGTGGGACCCCACATTCCCGACGCCCTGGACGGCAACGTGCTTACCCGCAAGGGAGGGATCACCGTAGCGAATCCGGGCACATGCCCGCATTCCGTGGTAGGTGCCGTATGCCGTCACGGGAGAGGGATCGCCCGAGCGATCCCGGAGGCCGGTGACCCACTCCGTCTCCATCCGGACGAACTCCATGTCGTTCACGGTGGTCCCGACATCTTCTGCCGCGATGTAGCGTCCTCCGAGTGACTCCACGAGCCGTCCGTGCGACCGGAAGATCAGCTCCCGGTGTCTCGTCCGGTTGTCGCCGATGATGACCGATTTCCCCCCTCCGAGGTTCAGGCCGGCGATCGCGGCCTTGTAGCTCATCCCTTCGGCCAGACGGAGAACGTCCGTGACCGCCTCCCCTTCGGAGCGGTAGTTCCAGAAGCGGATTCCCCCCAGAGCCGGTCCGAGCGAGGTGTCGTGGATCGCGATGATTCCCCGATATCCCACGTCGGGCTCCGACCAGAACGCCAACTGCTCATGCCCATCCTCGGCCAACCGTTCGAAGATCTCCATCCCGCGTGATCACCCCCTTTACGGATCCGACGTCACGTCCTGGCGGATCTCCCCCGGGACCGTCCCCCTCGCTCCCAGCGCGTAGGAGATCACCTCGAGCTCCAGGGCCAGATCCACCTCATTGACCGTCACTCCATCCGGTACCCGAAGCCGGGCCGGTGCGAGGTTGAGTATACCACGGATACCGCATCCCACCAGGCGGTCGACGACGCCCTGCGCCTCGGAGGCAGGTACGGCAACGAGGGCGACCTTGATCCGAAGGCGCTCAATGACCTCCCCCACTTCATCGATGGAGCGGATCCGAACTCCGTCCCAGCTCCGCCCGATCTTTCTGGGGTCTCTGTCCAGAATGGTTACGATCTCGAAGCCTCGCCTCCGAAGGTTCGGGTACTCGAAGAGAGCGGAGCCGATACGCCCGGCTCCGATCAAGGCGATCGGCCACTCCTGTGCCAAGCCCAGAATCTCTCGCAGCCGCTCCCGCAGGGACCGGACCTCGTATCCCAGTCCCCGGGTGCCGAAGGTCCCGAAGAGAGAGAGATCCTTTCGAACCTGAGCGGCCGTGGTTCCGACCCGCTGGGCCAGGACCCGGCTGGATACCGTGGTCGCCCCCTCCTCCTCCATTGCTTCGAGTGTGCGGAGGTAGAGGGAGCAACGGCGAACCGTGGAGTCGGAGACCTTACGGGGAAACGGAGGCACGGAGGGGACCGGGGGAGCTCGATGGCGTCTTGGGTCGTGGCGATCCCGGGGAGCTCGAATCGCCCGCACGAGTTTGTGAAAACCTTCACAAAAGGTAGGCGGCAACCCCGATCTACGTCAATCCGGACCGGGCGGGCTGAGGCCCTGGCGGGGCAGCGCCTCGGCCATTGCGATAAATCCTTCGGGAGAAACCGTCTCGGGTCGAGCCGTCAACTCCACTCCGGCCGCAGCAGCCACCCGCTCGGCCTCCTCCCGGGAGAGCTGCAACTCCGGGTGGTCGCGGAGGATCTTCCCGAGCTGCTTTCGACGCCACTGGAAGAGAGATCGGGAGAGCCCGCGTAGCCGATGCTCTTCAGCCCTGTCGAGGGGGGCCGGTTCGAAGGGAGTGAAACGAACCAGGGCTGAATCCACCTTCGGGCGGGGGCGGAACGCCTCCGGGGAGATACGCAGCACTCTTTCCGCGCTCGCCACCGTCCGCACGCCCACGGTCAATGCTCCAAACGCCCCACTCCCAGGCTCCGCCAGAATGCGGTCGGCCACCTCTTTCTGGAGCAGGAGGAGAATCTCCCGGGGACGAGGGGGGCGAAGGAGGTGAAAGAGGATGGGCGAGGTGAGGTTGTACGGGATGTTTCCGACGACCTTGAGAGTCCGGAGCTCGGGAGTGACTTCGCTCAGCGGGAGGTCGAGGACGTTGCGATGGATGACGCGCACCTGAGGATGCCCGTCAAACTTCTGCGCCAACTCCGCCGCCAAGGCATCGTCCAGCTCGACGAGGACCAGCCGGCCGCCTCCCGCTTCGATGCACCGGACCAGCCCCTCCGTCAACGCACCCCGTCCGGGGCCGATCTCGAGGACGGTTTCGCCGGGGCCCACCCGCGCCTCTTCGACGATTCGGTCCTGCAGCCTGGAGTCGACGAGAAAGTTCTGCCCGAGACCGCGTTTGGGGCGGGATGACCGTCCCGATCGGGACACGGGCTAGACCCGGAACACGACCGCGGTCCGGTCGTCTCCCTGGCCCGCACTCTCCCTGGCCCCGCACTGCAGAGCAAAGAGCGCCTCGACGATCTCATCGACCGGCCGGTCTCTGAGACGCACCGTTTCGTCCAGGACCCGCTGTTCCCCCGCCGTCCGGGAGGAAGCCACGACATCGTCCGACAATCCATCCGTAAAGAGAAGGAGGAGATCCTCCCCGATCGTCCAAGGGACGACCCGCTGGTGGTACTCCCCCGCGCCCGCGATCCCCATTGGCGGCTGCATCGCCTCGAGGCGATCCGTCCGACCGTCCCCTCGGATCACGAAGGCGTGAGGATGGCCGGCATTCGCGTAGACCAGCTCACCCCTCTCCGGATCCACCACCCCGTAGAAAAGCGTCAGATACATCTCGGTGGTTTCCAGCTCGTCCATGAGCGCCTGGCCCATCGCTTCGAGGACTCGGGCCGGAGAAGACACCTCGGAGGCGTAGATCGTGGCGGCGCTCATGGAAAGCGCCATGATCAGGGCGGCCGGGAATCCGTGGCTCGAGACGTCGCCGATCATGACCCCGAAGCGTCCACCCCGAACCCGGAAGAAGTGATAGAAATCCCCACCCACGGAATCAGTCGGCTCGACCCGGGCAGCCACACGATCCGGGTCGAAGGTCTCGGCTGCGGGGAGGAGCTTCATCTGGAGATCGTGAGCCAGCTCCATCTCCCGGCTCACGCGCTCCCTTTGGAGGCTCTCCTGGACCAGCCGGTTGTTTTCGAGCGCAGCTCCCACCTGACTCGCGATCGCCCCGAGGAGCCGCTGGTCCGAACCGGTGAAGGGGCCACCCCTCCGCCGACCGATGAGGTTGATGACCCCTACGGTCCTGGGCTTGCCCTCGGGTGGGCTGTAGCGGATCGGAACGGAGAGCACGGAATCCTCATCTTCTCGCAGCCTCTCTGCCTCGAAGGGCCGGAGTTGCGCATTCCCGATCTGGTTCTCGGAGAGGATGACCGCCCGGCCCTCTCGGAAGACCTTCGCCGTAACGGCCGTCGCATCACCAATCTGGAGGGGGCCTTCCAGCCCCTCCTCTCCAACTGAGGCCACCAGCCGTAGCTGGTCATCTCCGGGATCCGCCACCCAAAGCGACCCCCGACGAGCTCCCATCACGTCGCACACCTCCGCCAGGATGAGCCGGGCCGCATCGCGTAGGGGGAGCAGGGACCCCAACGTCTCGGAAATCGAATAGAGAAGGTTGATCTCCTCGTAGCGCTCGGACACCTCGGAGGTGAAGGCCTGGACCTCCTCCGAGTAGCGGTAGAGATGTTCCAGTGCAGTGCGGAGTGCGCTGACGGCGGGTGTCATTTCCCGGGAGAAGCGGCCCCGAAGCTCGAGCGTGAGGCCGGGTCCCTTGCCGGTCGTGATCGGGAGGAGGATCGAGTCGGGGTGGGGTGCATCGCCCCCGTCGTCGCGGGGGTACAGGTGGAGCGCAGGAGTCCGGGCGTTGGCACGCCAAAGGTGGAAGTCCAACGAAGCACCCCGGCGGAACTCGTCGAGCACCTCCGAGACCGCCGTGGGAAGAAGCTCCCGGGCGGTCCGGTGTGAGATCATGCCGAAGCCTCTCGCGAGAGCCTTTCCGAAGAGGGGAGGTTGAGGACGAGAGTCACCGAGTTGCCCCGATCGTTGTATCGGACCTCGTCCATGAGGTTTCGCATCAGGAAGAGCCCGCGACCACCGACCTTCTTCACATTCCTCGGGGTGGTCGGGTCCGGGATGCGGTGAGGATCGAAGCCCGTGCCTTCGTCGGTGATCCTCGCGGTAAGCGAGCAGGTGTAGAGGAAGATCTCCACCCGGACGCGCTTCGAAGGGTCGCTCCCATTCCCGTAGATCATGGCGTTGGTGAGGGCCTCGGCCAGACTCACCCGGAAGTTGACCCGCAGCTTTCGCGCCACCTCTTCGCATGTGGAGCATCGGGACACGACGAACTCGACCGTCTCCTCGATGCATTGCAGATCATTCGGGAGTTCGAAGACGAGCTGTCGCTGCATAGCACAGGCCTCCCTGTAACCGAACGTACGACCCGATGATCGGAGCACCCACCCAGACTCGCTACCCGCAGAGCCCTCCGGCGTTTCAGAAAGATGCCAACCCTTCATCACGGGAGTCGGCGATCCGGAAGAGCGTGTCCAGCTTCGTGAGCTCGAAGAGGGTTCTCAGGTCCTCGTTGAGACTCGAGAGGCGCAACTCTCCACCCTGTTCCCGAACCTTCTTGGAGAGACTGACGAGAACTCCCAGACCAGAGGAGTCGATGTACCCGGTATCCGTGAAGTCGACGAGGAACTTCCGCCGCCCCTCCTCGAGCTCGTCGAGAACCTTCTGCTTCAGCTCCTGCCGGTTTCCCACGATGAGCTGACCGTCCACGTCCACCACGGTCACCTCTCCCTGACTGCTGATCTTGAACGCCATGAACTCTCCGTTCCGTCTGGGACCGGACGTCCCTCACCCGGCCGCGAATGGGCCGCCCCCAGAGGGAACGACATTGATCACGCATCAGAAAACCTACCGATTCGGGATCATTCGAGGCAAGTGACATTCCTCGGGGCGTTCCTCCCGGAGCCCTGGGTGGGACCGCGGTCATTCGGCCATCAGTGCCGTGACGCACGCCACATTCACGATCTCCGGGGAGGAAGCTCCCAGGGGAACCGCGTTGCATGGCTTGCGGAGGCCCTGGACAATCGGACCGACCGCCTCTCCCCCACGGAGCCGTTCCACGAGCTGGTAGGCGATGTTGCCCGCATCCAGGTCTGGGAACACCAGGACGTTCGCCTTTCCCCCGACCATCGAGTGTCGAGCTTTGCGACGTGCCACTTCATCCGAGAGCGCAGCATCCACCTGGAGCTCGCCATCGGCGGGCACCCCGGGCGCCATGTCACGGAACAGCTCCATCGCTTCCCTGACCTTGCGAACGGAAGGGCCGTCGGAGCTTCCCTTGGTGGAGTAAGAGAGGAAGGCGACCGTGGGGGAATCGCCTACCACCTTCCGTCGAGCCGCGGCGGCCGCAGCGGCGATCTGGCCGAGCTGAACTCCTGTTGGATCCGGGACCACGGCCACGTCGGTGAAGGTCAGAACCTCAGCCTCGGGGCCGCGGAAAGGGGGCACGACCATGTAGAACGCCGACGACAAGATCCGGATCCCCTCGGCCATTCCGACACACCATCGCGCAGCCCGCAGAACCTCGTCGACTCCGTGAACCGCTCCCGCGACTGAGCCGTCGACCTCCTGGGAGCCGACCATCAACGCTCCCCGGATCACAGGGTCCCGGACGTACCGACGGGCCTGATCGACCGTCATACCCTTCGCACGGCGACGCTCGACGAGAGCATCCACGTAGCGCCCGGTGCCCTCCATCCGCCTCGGGTCGAGCACCTCTGCCGAGTCGGGGTCTCCCCTGGCTACGACCAATCCGTCCCGGACCGCGGAGGGATCGCCAAGGAGGACAGGGTGGAGGAGCCCTTCGTCCTGAATCTGAGCCACTGCCCCGAGTGTGGCCGCGTCCTCTCCCTCCGGAAACACTATCCGGGAGAAACGGTCCCGGGCCCGGCGGCGAATGTCCTCCAGGAATCCCATCCCCTCAGCGCTCCTCTTCGAAACGGGCGTGCAGACGCCGCATCACGGGCGGGGACACGAAGCGGGACACATTTCCACCCAACCGGGAGACCTCTTTTACGAGAGACGCGGAAAGGAAAGCCATCTGGACATCAGGGGTCAGGAAGATGAACTCCAGATCAGGATGGAGCTCCCGGTTCATCTGAGCCATCTGGAACTCGTACTCGAAATCCGAAACCGCCCGAAGCCCCCGGACCACCACGGATGCGCCCCTCTCGCGCGCGAACTCCACCAGCAAGCCGCTGAAGGCGACGCATTCGATTCGGGGCTCGTCACGAAACACCTCTTTCAGCATCGCCAGCCGGTCCTCCAACTCGAAGGTGGGCTGCTTCGCCTGCGTCGCCGTCTCCGCCACCCCCACCACGACCCTGTCCACGACACGGAGGGTACGACGCGCGATGTCTTCATGCCCGAGCGTGACCGGGTCGAAGGACCCCGGATAGATGGCGGTAACGGAGCTAGGTCGGGTCACGCGGAGGACTCCCAGACGGAAATTGTGGTGTCCCCGTATCGCCGACTCCGGAGGCCGGCCAGCGGGGGAAGGGTTTCGCTCGAACGATGCTCCACCCAGAGCTCCCGCGCAAACGGATTCTGGGCGAACTCGGTGAGGAGGAGTGCGGCGTAACCCCGCTCGTAGGGAGGATCCGCAAAAGCCAGGTCAAAGGGCTCGCCGTCGAACCGCTCCACGAAGCGGAAGACGTCCCCGCGGACGACGCTACACCGATCCCCAGCGCCCAGGGATCGGATATTCTGATCGAGGACGCGGAGGGCCTTTCGACTCCGTTCCACAAAGGTCGCTTCCCCGGCGCCTCTCGACAGGGCCTCGAGGCCGAGGGCTCCGGACCCGGCGAAGAGATCCAGGACCCGCGCCTCCGGAAACCGTCCTCCTGCCGCCGACATCCAGGCTTCCCGAACCCTGGCCGAAGTGGGTCGGACCGCCAGGCCCTCGGGAGTCTGGATGCGCCGCCCGCCCCATTCACCCGCAATGATCCTCATGCACCTGCGGAGTCCGCGGGACGAAGATCGAGCAGCCGGGCCTGGAGGGACCGCGTCCCCCGATATTCGTTCTCCCTCAGGTGAAAAAGCGCATCCACGCTCCCTCCGTCGAGCGACGCAGGCGATACCCGATCGGCGAGACCGAATCCGATCGCTCCCAGCCGACCTCGCCCCTCCCGGAGCTCGAGCTTCAGGTGCCCCCGTCCCACGACCCTGGGACGGCCCTCCAGACGGAGGCCCCGAGCCCAGAACACCGGCCGGGGATTTCCCATGCCGAAGGGGCCGAGATAGCCCAGAAGGCGATGCAGCTCCTCGGTCACGTCGGGAAGTGGGAGCCGGACCTCTCCCCCCCGAACGGGTCGGGGCAGGTGCCCGTCGAGTTGGGCCTCGATCTCCCGATTGAAGGCCTTCCGGAACGGAATGAGCGCCTCTCGGGCCAACTCCATCCCCGCAGCCTGACGGTGTCCCCCGAAGCGGAGGAGGTGGCTCTCGCATCGCTCCAGGGCTCTCAACATATGAACCCCCGGAATCGACCTGGCGCTCCCCCTCCCCTGATCGCCGTCCATGGCCACCACGACGACGGGTCGATGGATCCGTTCGACGACCCGGGAGGCCACGATCCCGATGATCCCCGGATGCCACCCCTCTCCCGCGAGCACCACCCCGAAGTCGCGGGTTGCATCGAATTCGGGAGCAAGAAGAGCCACGGCTTCATCGAGGGTGGCCCGATCCTCCTCCTGCCGGCGAGCGTTTTCCTGGTCCACCCTCCGGGCGAGCTCCCCGGCCTCCCGGGGATCCTCGGTCAGGAGGAGTTGGAGCGCGATCGCGGCATCGCCCATGCGCCCCACGGCGTTTATCCGGGGAGCCACCACGAATCCTACCTTTCCCGCCTCGATCTCGGCACCCGGGGAGATCCCCGATACCTCGAGGAGAGCCCTGAGCCCAGGCTTGCTCGTTCGCGTGAGATATCGAAGACCGAAGCGCACGAGGATCCGGTTTTCCCCGGTGAGCGGTACGAGGTCGGCAATGGTGGCAAGGGTCACCAGATCCAAGTGGCGCCACAGCTCTTCCGGAGGGATCTGCCTACGAAAGGCGAGCTCCTGGCAGAGCTTGAAGATCACCCCTGCGCCACAGAGACTCCGATCCGGGTATTCGCAGTCTGAGCGGTTCGGATTCACGACTGCCAGCGCAGGGGGAAGCGTCGCTCCCGGAAGGTGGTGATCGGTCACGATGACGTCGATCCCCTTCCGGCTCGCCTCCGAGACGGCGTCGTGGGCCAGGATTCCCGAATCACAGGTCACGAGGAGTGAGGCGCCTGCCTGCCGGGTGGCTTCCAACCCGGCGGGCCCAAGATCGTACCCGTCCCGGACGCGATGCGGTACGAAGGGGACCGCTGAGCCACCCAGCCTTCGGATCCAGAGCGTGAGAAGGGCGGCGGCGCAGACCCCGTCGACATCGTAGTCGCCGTGGACAAGGACCGTTTCTCCCCGAACCACCGCCTCCAGAATCCGGTCGGCCGCTCGCTCCAGGTCCTTCATCCGCTCCGGCGGGTGCAGGTGGTCCAACCGAGGACGGAGGAAGACTTTCGCCGCGTCCGGGTCGCGGACCCCCCGCACGGCGAGCACCGCACAGAGGGGCTCGGGCAGGGAAAGCTCGAGGGCCAGCCGTGCCACCACCTCGGGGTCGGGTTCCGGGGAGATCGTCCACTCCGGAGGCGGGGGTGGGGGAAGCCTCACCTCCGATACGGCGGGCGATGTCACCCGTTGTTTGCCTCTGAGGGCACGTCGGATTCCTCCTGGGCCTCGCCATCCACTTGAACCGGGGGACCGACGGTATCCTCGAGCGAAGGCTCGGGCTCCGTCGTCAGAATCACGCCGCAGGCCTCGCACCGGTACATATCGGAGCCGCGGCGAATCTCATTCTGGAGCTGGAGCGGGATCAATCCGAAACAATGCCCGCACGCCCCGTCCTCCAGGAGGGAGGCCACGACCACCGAGCGTCCGGACTCGTGGAAGGACTCATACACCTTCGTCTCGCTCGGACCGACGTCTTCGAGGAGCGTGTCCCTTCGGCCGCGAAGGAGCGCGAGTCGGTCGGTCAGCTCCGCCTGATCGGCCAGGAGCTCTCGCTGCCGAGGCTCCACGGCTTCCCGGGCCTCCTCGGCCGTCGTCCGCATCTCCTCGACTGCGACCTCCGTCCTCCGGATCCGATCGATGATCTGGAGGGCTTCCTGTTCATCCCCTTCGATCGCCTTGCGGGTGAGATCCAACTCCGATCGGACGGCCGCCTCCTCGCGAAGATTGGAAACCTTGCTCAACCGGTCATCGAGCTTCGCAGCCCTCGCCCGCTTGTCGTCGGCGCTCCGCTCCAAGCGACGAGCGTCGGCCTCCATCTGCTCGAGTCTTTCCTCGGCTTTGGCCAGCTCGGACTCCGCCACCAGCGCCGGCTCCTCCACCTCGGCCAGCTGAGGCTCGAACGCCGCCACCCGCACCTCGAGCTCCCGGATCCGGTCGTCCAGCTTCTGAATCTCTCGGAGAGCGCCCATCGTCGTCTTGGTCATCCACGCACCACCTGGTCGGGTTCAAGGGTCGTGCTCACGGGTGCCGACGGGACCATCCCGCCGGGCCACCTTCCACCGTCCGGGGCGCTCGCGGCGCAACCGGGACAGCTCTTCCAACAATCGCCTCTTCTCTTCTCCGGAGCCCGCGAAGCGCAACTCGTTCTCGAGAGCCTCCTTCCGCTTCTGGAGAGCCCGGTCCTCGAGCTGGCCCAGGGACTCGTGAAACATTCGCTCGGTGTGTTCCAGCTCCTGGG
>SLFU01000135.1 GCA_007124095.1 Gemmatimonadota bacterium | reverse complement strand
CCGGATGATCGACCACCGACTGGTACATCCACCACCCGAAAACGACTGCGAATACGAAGGGGATCGCCCGCACGCAATAGGAAAACCAGCGTCCCACCTCGAGGTCGCTCGTTTCGTTGATCTCGGACCGGGCCCGCTCCACCCCGTACTTCGCGATGGCGAGCGCCGTGAGGAGGCCGCTGATCAGAAGCCCCACCCCCCACACCCAGTCCTGGTTGTCCAGGAAGGTGATCGATAGCGCCGAGGGGATCCCGAAAACGAAGGCCAGGGCTCCGACGAGGCCGGCCGCCCGCCGCCGGTCAATCCCGAAGTTCATGAGATTCGTCGTCCCGAGCTCGAACATCGCAATGAGGGACGAGACACCCGCCAGGGCGAGCGCGAGGAAGAAGAGTGGCGCGAGGAGTCGTGATCCCGGCATGGTGGCCAGAAGCTCCACGACGTAGATGAAGGTGAGCCCTACGTTACCCGAGGCGAGCGCCTCATCGGCAAACTCCGCGGAAGGGGCAACGGCGAAAAGCGTTCCGAGAATGAGGGCGGCCGCGAAGAAGCCCACCAAGACGTCGGAGAAGGCGATGATCCCCGAGTTCACCGCCACATCTTCCTTCTCGCGGGCATAGACCGCGTAGACCATCATGAGGCCCCATCCCGCCCCCGTCGACCAGGCCACCTGGGTGAAGGCCTCCAGCCAGAGACGCCCGCTCCAAAGCCGCCCCCACTCCGGCACGAAGAGGTAGCGGAGGCCCTCCTCCGCCCCCGGAAGGGTCACCGCCCGAAAGGCCAGGATCAGGAGGATGACGAGGAGGGCGGGAAGGAAGATCTTGAGGACCCTTTCCAGCCCACCCTCGATCCCCCGGAAGACCACCCACGTCGAGAAGAGGACGGCCGCGGCATGAAAACCGACGGTCTCGAGGGGGTTTCCGATGAAGTCGTCCCAGAATGCCTGACCATCGATTCCCGGCTGGACGCCACCGGTAGCCGCAGCCACGAAGTAGCGGATGCACCACCCCGCAACCACCGCATAATAGCACATGATCCCGATGGTCACGCAGGCCATGAAGGCCCCCGCCCAGGTGTTGCGGACCCCCATGAAATCCCGAAACGCACCGACGTTCCCGAGCCGGCTCCGCATGCCCATGAGGAACTCACACATGAGCAGGGGCACCGCCCAGACCAGGAGGCCGACGGTGACCGCGATCAGAAAGGCGCCCCCTCCCCACTCGGCGGCCACCCTCGGGAATCTCCAGATGTTCCCGGTTCCCACGGCCATCGAGACGGCCGCGATGATGATGGCGAGGCGACTCCCCCACTCTTCCTTTCGCCGGCCTCCCATCGCGCTCTCCTGGCTTTCGTGTTCGCTTCAGTTCGCGAGCTGGTCCCGGATCCACTCCCGGAGCTTCGAGGCGTCGACACGGATCTGCTCGAGGGTGTCGCGGTCCCGGACGGTGACGCTCCCGTCCTCATTCGTCTGACCATCGACGGTGATGCACCAGGGAGTGCCGGCTTCGTCCTGGCGCCGGTACCTGCGACCGATCGAACCCGAGGCGTCGTAGAACGCGGGGATCGCATCGCGGCGCAGCTCTTCGACGAGCCCGCGGGCGATCTCCGGGAGGCCGTCCTTCTTGACGAGCGGGAAGACGGCGGCCTTGAGCGGGGCGAGCCGAGGAGCCAGGGACAGGACCACCCGGGTCTCTCCCTCGACCTCCTCCTCGCGGTACGCATCGGCGAGGAGCATCAGGACGGTGCGATCCACCCCGACCGCAGTTTCAACCACGAAGGGGAGAAAGCGCTTTCCCGCTCCCGAGTCGATGTACTCCATGCGCTTCCCGGAGAACTCCTCGTGCCGGCCCAGATCGAAGTCCGTCCGGTTGTGGATCCCCTCCAGCTCCTTCCATCCGAAGGGGAAGCGGTACTGGATGTCCACGGCCTTCTTCGCGTAGTGGGCGAGCTCGTCGGGCCCGTGCTCGTGGAGTCGAAGCTTCTCCGGGTCCACCCCGAGCGAGCGGTGCCACTCCAGACGATCTTCCAGCCAGACGTCGAACCACTCCTCGTCCGTTCCGGGTTCGACGAAGAACTGCATCTCGGCCTGCTCGAACTCGCGGGTGCGAAAGATGAAGTTCCCCGGCGTGATCTCGTTCCGAAAGGCCTTGCCGATCTGGGCCACCCCGAAGGGGACCTTCTGTCGAGCCGAGGCCTGCACGTTCAGGAAGTTCACGTAGGAGCCCTGTGCGGTCTCGGGACGCAGATAGACCACCGAGCCCTCCGTCTCGACCGGGCCCATGAAGGTCCGGAACATGAGATTGAACTTGCGGGGCGCACCCAGCTCGCACTGCGCGTCCTCGCCGGCCCCGACCGAAGGCTTGCGTCCGCAGGCGCTCTCGGAGAGCTGGTCCTCACGGAAGCGCAGCTTGCAGGCCTTGCACTCGATCAGGGGATCCGTGAACCCCTCCACGTGGCCGGACGCTTCCCAGACCCTCGGATGCATCAGGATCGACGCGTCGATCCCTTCCACGTCCTCCCTTTGGAGCACCATCCGGCTCCACCAGCTCTCCTTCACATTGCGCTTCAGCTCGATCCCGAGTGGACCGTAGTCCCACACCGAGCCGGCGCCCCCGTATATCTCCGAGGACTGGAAGATGAATCCGCGTCTCTTCGCCAGCGACACGAGCTTGTCCATGATCACCTCATCCTGGGCCATGTTGTACCGGTGTGAAGGGTCGGCACGAGAACGGGTCCCGGCCAGTGATGGGGTCCGGAACCCGAAGGGCCAGAATCATAGAAGAGGGTCCGAACCCGAGCAACCGAAGAGGGTCGAACTCATCGCCGCGTCGCGGGTACGATTTTCCTCTATCCGGGGTAGATGTTCGACTGCCCGGAGTAGATTTTAGACTGCGGTCGGACGCACCCCAGCTCCCCTTCGCGGAAGGCGTTGGGCGGCGCGTATCGGGCGGTACGCGCCGGAAAGCTCGGCTGGCCGTGACCCAACTGAGGACCTCGAGGAGCGGATGAACTCTATGCTGACCTTTACGGACAGGGCCCAGGAAATGGTCCTCAACTTCATGAATCAGGGCGATGGCGGAGAGCCCCTGGCCCTTCGTGTGCACTCGAACGGAGGGAGTCCGGTGGCTCCCGAATTCGAGCTCACCCTGGTCGAAGGTGAGGACCGAAGCCCGGAGGATCTGGAGATGGACGGAGGCGGCTTCCGGGTCTTTGTGGACCCGGACAGCGCCAAGCAATTGGACGGAGCCACAGTTGACTTCGTCCAACGAGTGAATGGGGCGGGATTTGAAGTTCTGCCTCCGAAGCCGGAGTTTCCCTCCGAGCCACCGACGGGAGAGCTCGCCGTGAAGATCCAGGCGATCCTCGACCAGCAGGTGAACCCGCAGATCGCCTCGCACGGAGGCCGTATCGATCTCGTGGACGTACAGGAAACGGAGGTCTACATGGAGATGTCCGGCGGTTGTCAGGGGTGTGCGATGTCGAGGATGACTCTGAGGCAGGGCGTGGAGCGGATGATCCGAGAAGCGGCGCCCGAGGTGACGGCGATTCACGATGTGACGGACCATTCCGCCGGAGAGAACCCTTACTTCACCCCCTGACCCCGCCGAGGTTGGACGTGAACAGACCGAACGTTCGAAGTGGCAATAGGGGATTGGGCGGCCTCCTCCTCGCTCTCCTGATCGGAGTCACAACCCTCTCCGCCTCACCTGGGGATCTCCACTCCCAGGACCGAAAGGAGCTGGGTGGCACGGAGCAGGGAGGCACGGAGGCGTCGGAGAGCCGCCCGGTCGTCGGCCCCTCGAGCGGAGCGCTCATCCTGGCCGGAGGCGGTAGCCTCGGCCCGGAAATCTGGGGCCAATTCGTGAGCCTCGCGGGAGGGGATGACGCGCGAATCGTCGTGATCCCGACCGCCGGTGCCGAGGATGATTTCCCTGAAGACTGGGGTGGGTTGGAGGGGCTCCGGGAGGCGGGCGCCCATAACCTGACCGTGCTTCACACCCGGGACCCCGAAGTGGCGGACTCGGAAGAGTTCGTGTCCCCCCTCCTCGAGGCAACGGGCGTGTGGATCCCGGGTGGCCGTCAGTGGCGGCTGGTGGATGCCTACCTCGGCACCCGGACCCACCAGGCCCTCTTCGAGCTTCTCGCCCGTGGTGGCGTGGTCGGGGGAACGTCGGCCGGAGCATCGATCCTCGCCTCCTTCTTGGTTCGAGGCGACCCCAACACCAATCAGGTCGTGATCTCCCAGGACTATCTGGACGGGTTCGGACTGCTGAACGGGACGGCGGTGGACCAGCACCTTCTCGTGCGAGACCGGGAAGACGACCTCTGGGAGGTGTTGGAGCTCCGACCCGAGCTACTCGGGATCGGCCTCGATGAGGGGACGGCTCTCGTCATCCAGGAGGATCGCGGACAGGTAATCGGGGTCAGCGAGGTCCTGGTCTACGACCGCACCGGGCCCATCCCCCAGACGCATCTCCTGCGGGAGGGTGAGGCCTTCGACCTGGGTCAGCGCACCTTCGCCCCCACCATGGTCCCCCAGGAGGCCGGCCATGAGTCGTCCTCCACTCCTCGACGCTGAGGCCCTGCCCGAGCCCGAAGGTCCCCCGGTCGCGATCCGGATCCGTCCCAACGCTGAACGGGTCGTCCGATCCGGACACCCGTGGCTCTTCGAAGGAAGCGTCGTCTCCGAGAGCCGCTCCGCCCTCGCCGGTGAGATCGCGGTCATCTTCGACCGGAAGAACCGCTTCCTCGCAGCGGGCCTCTACGATCCCGAGAGCCCGATCCGGATCCGCCTCTTCGTTCACGGCGACGCGGCTCAGATCGGAGAGGGGCTTTTTCGCACCAGGATCCAGGCGGGGCTGGCCCGCCGCAGTGACGTCGCCTCGGCGAATACCACCGCGCTGAGGCTCCTGCACGGGGAGAACGACGGGCTTCCGGGGCTGGTCGCCGACCTCTACGAACGAACCATCGTCCTGAGGATCGACACGGTGGCGTGGCTTCCGCACCTCCGCAAACTCCTCTCCCCACTCCGTGAGCTCCTCGCTCCCGAGCGGATCCTCCTCCTCGTGTCCCGGACAGTGGCGAAGAGCGCGTCCTGCCCCCCTGCGATCCGTGCTCACGGCGGGGTGGAGCTCCACCTGGGAACGGATCCCACCAGCGAGGGGACCGGGGGGGCGGGCGGGGTCGTGCTCCCCTTCCTGGAGACCGGCCTTCACTTTGAAGCGCATCCGTTCGACGGCCAGAAGACCGGGTTCTACCTGGATCAGCGCGAGAACCGGAGGCGACTCGAGGCGGAGTTCCGGGGGGGGCGACTCCTGAACGTCTTCAGCTACACCGGAGCCTTCTCCGTGTACGCGGCCCGCGGGAACGCAGACGAAGTGGTCAGCGTGGACCGGGCCGCACCCGCACTGATCCAGGCCGAGCGGCACTTCGCGTTGAATCGGAGCGACCCCGGGGTCGCCGCCTGCCGGCACCGGACCATTTCCGGAGATGGCTTCCGGGTCATGGAGGAACTCGCCGACCGGGGAGAGCGGTTCCAGGGGATCGTGGTGGACCCTCCCTCCTTCACTCGCGTCGCGGCCCACAGGGATCGGGCGCTCGCGGCGTATCGACGGCTTACTTCGCTGGCCCTCTCCCTGCTCGCTCCGGGCGGGCTCCTGGTCCAGGCGTCCTGTTCAGCACGGGTCGAGGCCGAAGCCTTCTACGCCGGGATTCATGAGGCGGCCCGATCCCGGGGGATCGCCCTGGAGGAGGTGGACCGGACCGGCCACCCGGCGGATCACCCCGTCAGTTTCCCTGAGGGAGCGTACCTGAAATGTCTGTGGGCTCGTCTGCCTGGATGAGCTCCTCGATGACCGGGGCCAACTCCCGGAGAATCTGTGTCGGCAGCGCGCTCGTGAACCAGAAGCGATCGGCGTCCGAACCGGGCACGAACGCGGACACGACACCGTAGTAGCGGTCCTCGATGAAGAAGACGAAGGTGGAGGTACGGTTCACGCTCCGGGATTCCAATAGCCGCCCTCCGGACCCGAAGACCCGGTAGCGGTTGTCCCCGGTTCCCGTCTTTCCTCCCACCGTCAGGAGCTCTCCGTCGGGAGAGCGAAGCACCCCGCGCATCCGTCGGGCGGTTCCTTCCTCCACCACGTTCACCATCGCTTCTCTCAGCACCTGCGCCACCTCGGGGGGCATCACGCGCTCCCCGCCGTCCCCGTCCCTGATCATCCGCGTGTCGAAAGGAGTGTCCTCTGCGAAGTGGAGCTCCTCAACCCGGTAGGTGGGGCGCCGCACTCCTTCATTGAGGATGATGCCCACGAGCTCCCCCAGGGCCGCCGGGCGATCCCCCGAGCTTCCGATCGAGGTGCCGAGGGAGGGAACGATATTCTGGAAGGGATAACCCAGCGCCCTCCACCCCGCGAGGATCTCCGTGAAGGCTTCGACTTCCAGGAGGGCCCGGATCCGCTGGTCCTGGGCGCGCAGCCGACTCGTCCGAAAGAGCCATCGGTAAACTTCCTGGCGGGCCTCCGCACTCTCCTGAATGACCTCGCTCCGAGGGGCCTCCGGGTTCTCGATCAGATACCGGGCGACCCAGAGCTCGAGCGGGTGGACGGAGGCGAGATATCCGAGATCCTGGAGATCGTGGGGTTCGGGGTCGGCCCGCCGGAAGAGATCTGCCACGGTGGCCTCCGTGAACTCCGCCGAGGGCTGGTTCATACGGAGGACCACCTCGAACTCCTCCACGGAGGGGTCGGGCGCCGCCGTGCGGTACACCCAGGCGATCCGCTGGGGAGTCAGCCGGCGCTCGTGCACGAGGGCGTGCAGGATCTCGCTCCGGGTCTTCCCCTGGAACTTCGGATAGAACTGATTGAGGAACTGGATCCCCTCGACATCTGCGAACCGCTCCAGGTACTCCTGTCGGAGAGGTGACTGGGGTTCGTCCAGGACATGCGCGGTGGAACCGGGAACCCTGTAGATGTAGTGGTTCACGATGTCCCGCATCATGCGGACGAAGACCAGGTTCACCGACTGCCGGAACCCTTCGGTGACGGAGATGCTCCGGTGATCATAGGTGTTGTCGAAGTTCGAAAAGGACTGGACGCCCCCTCCCGTCACGAATCGTTCCCCCGGATTGGCGGAGTACGTTCGAGCCATCCCGCGCCTCAAAAGGGAGAGGAGATCGAGATCCGGCTCGGCCAGAAGCTGGCCGCGAGTCCAGTTCCCGAGGCGATCGACCGAAGAGAGTGGGAGACCTCGCAACGAATCGGCGTCCATGACCGAGAAGCTCTCGTGGAGGTCGGCCAGCACGGCCAGGTAGCTGGCGAGGGTCCGAAGCTTCGCGGTGGAGCCGAGCTCGAGGCGGGACGACTCGTTGAGGTTGAACGGCGCATCGAGGTTGTCGGTCTGGATCCGGACCAGGTTTCCACGCTCCGTCCGTTCGTGGAGCACGACCGAGTGAATCACGAGGGACGGATCGCCCCGGTCCAGTAGCCGGTGCCCGTCCAGGTTCCGGCTCCGGACGAACTCCGGGTCCTCGAGCCTGAGAAGGAAGTCGGTGACGGCCTCCTGGGCTTCGAGGTCGAAGGTGGTCCGGACGGACAGGTCCAGCCGATCCAGATCGTAGAGAGTGGGGACGCCCACGATTCCCAGGAGTTGAGCCCGAACCGCGTTTACGGCCTTTCGCTCCACGAAGGAAGGGGAGGGGCGCTCCGGAGGAGTCATGCGAAGCTCCGGCTCAGCTGCCCGCGCAGCGTCGGCCACCGCGCTCGAGATCACCCCCGAGCGCTCGAGGAGCCCGAGGTATCCGTCCGTGAGCGACCTCAGCGCCTCCCTTCCCTCCGCTTGCCTCAGGTGATAGGAGGGCCGCCGCTGCGAAATCAGAAGGCTGAGAACTTCGCGGTACGCCCGTCCCTGCTCCTCGAGGGACACCTCCCTCGAGTTCATCCATTCCTCCCGCTCATCCAGCCCCCGCGCCTCCGCTACGTCACCTCCGAGCGCGAAAAGGAAGAGCTCCTCCTCCGGCCCCTCTTCCGAGCGGGCCGGATCGACCCAATAGGCCATCGCGGGGAGGGTCCCGGGGGGGAGGACGTCCCCGGGCTCGGGCACGATCCCGGCCGGCGCGGGAGGGATCGCCGAAAGAGCTCGATTCACCTCCGCGAAGTCCCTCCCGTACCAGGCCCACAGGCCGTCCCCCACACCCGCGATCTCCCCTTCGACCCGGATTGCGGCGAGAGGGACCGAGTTGAGATAGTCCCGAACGATCCGTCGGCGAGACTCGAGGGTCTCCGGTCCGGCCAGGTATCCCCGGAGCGACGCGGATGCCATCTGCATCAGCTTGTCGACCGGTGTCTCGGTCATCCCGTCGGGGGCGTGCCGAAACTTCTCGATCTGGGTCGCGAGCGTGCTCGCACCCGCTACCCTCCCCTCCCGTCCGACCGAGCGGAGGCCCAGATCGGCGGTGCTCCGGAAGAGCCGGCCCCATTCGACCGCCGGGTTCCTGAGTGGCTGGTCGGGATCGAGAGCCGTCCGATTCTCGATGAAGAGCAGCGTCTGCCACACCACGGGAGGGATCGACTCGAAGGTGGGGTATATGCGCTCGGGTGTGCGGTGGCTGAACATCGGCGCCCGGTCCCGATCCAGCACCTCGAGCCCCGCCTGGGTCTTCTCCAGGTAAATCGGGAAGAGTCCGAAGTTCCGGACCGCGCCAAGAAACCGCCCGGAAACCCGGGCCTGCTCGGCGACGGCGAACCCGCGCTGCGACGCGGACTCGATCATATCCCCAAGCCGCGAATATCCGAGCCGGAGATCGTATGGGCCGTTCCCGGGAAAGACCAGGGCGTCCGAGGGTCCGGAGTCGACCGTCCAGGTCATTTCCTGGGCGAGTGGCGTGAACACCCTCGACTGGAGGGTGGACGTGCGCATCTCCCAGGCGAGCGCCGTCAGGAGGCATAGGGAGAGCAGCCCGACGACCAGAGGCGGTCGGGAGAGAGTCGGCCTCCGCAAGGGAGGCGGAACCGGCCGGGATCGCCGGCGCCGTCGTATCCAGTGATACATCGGAGTCATAGGCTCACTCCGGCATACCCCCCCTCAAGGGGTCCGATCCAGGAGGACTCGAACTTTCTCCGCGAGCGCCGCTGCGGACATGGGCTTGGCTATGAAGTCCACCGCGGACCCAGGGGCCCATTTCCAATCCACCTCGCCCTGGACATGACCCGAAATGTAGAGAATCCGTTGGGGGCCGAACTCCTCTTCGAATCGCTCTCCCAGCGTGAATCCCATCATTTCCGGCATGATCAGGTCTACGACGAGGAGGTCGGTTTTTCCGGAGCCTCGTTCCGCCTCTAGGGCGCGGCGGCCGTCGGGTGCGTTCAGAACCTCATAGCCGAGCTTTTTCAGGAACGCCGTGACCCCCCGTCGAACCGGCTCGTCGTCGTCGACCACCAGGATCCGCTCGATCCCACGAGGCAGGGCCTTGAAATCTCCTTCCCCGGCTGTTCGGCCCGATCGTCGGTCGGCCTCCCCGGGAGTCTCTCCGACCTCGCCCGCCTCCGGGCCTGGCCGGAAGCCCGAATCGGAGCGCGTCCCGGCCGGGGGTTTCTCGGCCCCGGCGATCCGGTACCGGTCACGACCCGCCTCCTTCGCAGCATAGAGCGCCTGATCCGCAGTGGCGACGAGGACTTCGGGCGACCCCATGGTGGGCGAGTAGCTCGCGATACCTGCGGAGACGGTGATCCTCCCCCATTCGAACTCTTCCTCCCTGAGCCGTTCCCGGATCCGGGTAGCGAAGACCGCCGCGCCCTCCGGGTCGGCCTGGGAGAGGATGGAAATGAACTCCTCGCCGCCCCAGCGAGCGGATAGGTTCATGCGGCGCGTGCCGGTCGCAAGAATTTTCCCGAACCGGCGGAGCACCTCGTCTCCTGCCCGATGGCCATGTCTGTCGTTCACGCCTTTGAAGCGATCCAAATCGAAGAGGACCACGCAGGTCGGCTGTCCACGGATGGCGGCGGCGAACGCGGTGTCCAGGAAGATCGTCGCATGCCTCCGATTAGGCAGTCCGGTGAGAGCGTCCGTGAGCGCCAACTCCTCGGCCACCGCCCGTTCTCTGCGGAGGAGCTCGGCGAGGACTCCCGCGCCGACGCACACCGCAATGTACGTTCCGGTGACCCAGAGGAGGACGGCGTAGCTCGGGGCGGCGGCACCGGAGGCGACGATCCCCAGGTGCGCCAGTACCAGAACGGCCATCCCGAAGGCAAGGCCGAGCGAGGCTCCCCTCCACCCGCGATAGTAGGTCAGAAGGAAGGGAGGGATCAGCGCCGTCAGCCAGAGGACGATACCCCTATCCCCGGAAAGCCACTCCGGCGCTATCGTCGCTCCCAGGACCGGGATGGCGAGGGCGAGAAGGGAGAGGACGAGAGCCCGAGGTGGTACGCCGTGACCCTCGTCCCGAAGCTCGGCGAAATCGTGGTTCACGAAGGAAGCCCCGGAGGAGGGGATGCGGGCTCCCCGGCGGAAGCCCGACGCACCGGGAAACCTACGAATCCTCCTCAAGCGGATCAACCATGGCAGACACTTGCTCCGGCCGCAGTGCGGTCGGTTTCTGGTGCGGCAGGTCGCGGGCGCCTTCGGTCTCGGGGGGAGTCGCGCCCCGGCCCGGGTCGGGCCCGGGAACGCCCGGGGCTCATGTCCTGTACCAGACCACGGCGACCGGGCCAGGGCAATCCGAGGGTCGCCCCCGTCCAACCTCCCATGCTCACGTTGCAGCGGCAGGCAGCCGAACCATGCCACACTCGCGGCCAGACTCACGGCCAGACTCGCGCCTCTTCCTCCCTCTCGTCCTCCTTTGTGCCGTCTCGATTCCGGTCCAGGTCGAAGGCCAGACCGGACCGAGCCCGACTGAAGAGGTCCCGGGGAACATCCCCTTTGCCGCTTACCACCTGGACAACGGGCTCCACGTGATCCTCGCCCCGGACGCCGAAGCCACCGCGGTGGCGGTCAACCTCTGGTATGATGTGGGTAGCCGGCACGAACGACCCGGACGCTCCGGCTTCGCTCACCTCTTTGAGCATCTCATGTTCCAGGGCTCGGAGAACGTGGCGCCGGGCGAACACGGTCAGCATGTCGAGCGGGCGGGTGGCTCGCTGAACGCCTCGATCACCGAGGATCGGACAAACTACTTCCAGACCCTCCCCCCGGAACGGATGAACCTCGGGCTCTGGCTCGAATCCGATCGGATGCGGTCCCTCCGGATCACGGAGGAAAACATGCAACGTGAGGTGGAGGTGGTGAAGGAGGAACGACGACTCCGCGTGGACAATTCCCCCTACGGGACCACTCAGCTGGAGGCGGCCTATTACGCCGCCTATGACTCCACCTCCTGCTTCCCCTACGCCCACTCGGTCATCGGCTCGATCGCGGATCTGGATGCGGCCGAACTCCCCGAAGTCCAGGAATTCTTCGACCTCCACTACGTACCGAACAACGCCACCCTCACGGTGGCGGGCGCCTTCGAGGAAGAGGTCGCTCGAGAGCTCATCGAGGAGTACTTCGGTTCGATCCCCTCAGGAGGAACGTCGCCGGAGGTCGTCTGTGAGGACCCCTTCTCGCATCTTCCGGTCGACCGAACGATCCACGACCGGAATGCCACTCTCCCGGCACTCTTTCTCTCGTATGGTAGCGTCGAGACCGCTCATCCGGACGCCGCGGCGCTGAGCGTTCTGGGTCGAATTCTAGGGGATGGACAGAGCTCCCGACTGCATCAGAGGCTCGTCCGGGAGGAACAGGTGGCCGTGCAGACCGCGGCCTTCTCGAACACTCGGCGGGGCCCGGGTCTCTTCCAGGTCATCGCGATTGCGAACCAGGGGGTCGAAGCTGGCCCGCTCCTCGAGATTCTGGACGAGGAGATCGAGCGAATCGTGGAGTCCGGAGTGGGTCTGGAAGAAGTCGAGCGGGCCCGTAATCAGATTCGCGCCACCGTGATCCGGAGCCGACAGACGGTGATGGGGCGGGCGGAGGCCCTCCAGTCCGCGAACCACTTCCACGGAACGCCCGAAGCGATCCGAACCGTGGTCCAACAAGTGGCGGAGGTGGACCCGGAGGATGTGCTGAGGGTGGCCCGACGCTATCTGACGTCCGATAATCGGGCGGTCCTTCGGACCGTGCCGGGCGCCGCTTCGGGGGAGGAAGACCGATGAGGACCCTGACCCGCCTCCATCACGCCGTGCTTGGTGCGCTTCTCCTTTCGGTGCCGGCCGTGGCAGCGCTGCAGGCCCAGAAGACCACCCCCCCAGCGCCCCTCCCGGAGCGACCGCTCGCATTCCCGGCACACGAGGAATTCACACTCGACAATGGGCTCCGGGTCGTGGTGCTCTCATACGGAAGTCAACCGGTAATGAGCGCGCGCCTCTACCTGCCCGGGGGCCGAGCGGTCGAACCTCCGGAGCTCGCGGGGCTGGCCTCCCTCGCGGCAACGGTTCTCACGAAGGGCACGGCGGCCCGCAGTGCGCAGGAGATCTCGGCGGAGATCGAAGGGGTCGGGGGATCCCTTTCCGCTTCGGCGGGCCAGGACTTCCTCACGATCTCGGCCACCACTCTTACAGAGCACGTCTCGACCGCCTTTGAGCTCCTGGAGGACGTGGTCGTGAACGCCACCTTCCCCGAGGAGGAGGTGGAGCTGGCGCGGCGCCAGAGCCTCTCGACTCTGCAGGCGGAGCTGGGGCAGCCCCAGACCATCGCCTCCCGCCGCTTCGCCTCGGTCGTCTATGGAGAAGACCATCCCTACGGAGTCCGGGCAACCCCCGAAACGGTCCAGGCCCTCACCAGAGAGGACCTGGAGGCCTTTCGCGACCGGACACTCCACCCGAGAGGAGCCATGCTCGTGGTCGCTGGGCAGGTGGACCGGGAGGAGGTGGAATCGCTCGTACGCGGCCATTTCGAGAGCTGGACCGGGAATGGTGCACCCCTCCCGGAGCTCCGGGAACCGACCGACCGGGAGGAGACGACGATCTACCTGGTCCACCGCCCCGGTTCCTCCCAGTCCGTGGTCTCACTCGGACACCTGGGGATCGAACCCGACAACCCGGACTACTTTGCGCTCCAGGTAATGAACCGGGTCCTCGGCGGGGGAGCGGACGCCCGACTCTTCCAGATCCTACGCGAGGAAAGAGGGTGGACCTACGGCGCTTACTCCCAGTTCAGCCGGCCCGCCCACCGCGGACACTTCGTCGCTCAAGCCGAGGTTCGACCGGAGGTGACCGACTCCACCGTGGTCGAGATCCTCGACCAGATGCGCAGGATACGCGAGGAGCCCGTTCCGGAGGAGGAGCTCGACGGGGCAAAGAGCTTCCTCGCCGGCAGCTTTCCCCTCCGCCTCGAAACGGCGGACCAGGTCGCCGGGCAGCTCGCGTCGACTCTACTGCTCGGCCTTCCGCTGGAGCACCTGACCGAGTATCCGGAGCGAATCCGGGAGATCACCACGGAGGATGTCCGGACGGCGGCGCGGGAGCATACCGACCCCGATCGCGCGGCCGTGATCGTGGTGGGAGACGGAGTGGATCTCGCGGAGAGGCTCGAAGCCGTGGCGCCAGTGGAGTTCTTCGACCTCGAGGGGGCCCCGCTCACTCGTGAGGAGGTCCTCGCCGACGCAGACGTCCCCACCTCGTGGGATGCCGCCCGGCTCGAGGCAGGGGAGCGCCGCTACGAGATCTACGTGGAGGGCAATCCCATGGGCGCCGCCGACTACACCCTGGAGCGGCAAGGGGGAGACTGGGTCTCGAGCGTGCTCATCTCCTCGATGGGCTCTTCCCAGGAAACCCACCTCAGGTTCTCGGCGGAGGACTTCACCCCCAGGGAGGTCCGGCAGGAGATGCTTCAGGGACCCCTCCAGACCTCTGCGGAGCTCGTCGTGGAGGAGGGGCGGCTGCTCGGCACCGTCGAGCTCCCGGAGGAGCTGGGCGGACTCCGGGAGTACGACCAGCAGCTGCGCCCCGGAACGCTCTTTCCGGGAATGGAGGAGTACGCGCTGGCGGTCGCGGATTTGACAGAGGAAACCGAGCTGGTCATCCCCTACCTCGACCTCACCCGGGGGGAGATGGTCCGGCTCGAGGCGAGCGTGGCGGGTGAAGCGGAGATCACCGTGCCCGCGGGGACCTTCGAGACCTGGCGAGTGGAGGTCAGTGGAGGGGACACCCCCCTCACTCTCTTTCTTCGAAAATCACCTCCACACCTCCTCATCAGGCAGGAATTCGCCGGCCAGCCGGTCCAATTCGACCTCATCGCCCTGACGACCCCGTAGGTGCACGGCGCCCTCGTCTCGGCCCTGGTTCTCTGGGCCGCGGTGGCGGGCCTGGCCGTCCTCGGTCCGAGCCGGGATCTCCTCGTCCAGGGCTTGGTGGCCTACACCGCCGCCTTTCTCGCGCTGCTCCACCTCTGGCGAAGCCACCGGGAATTCCTGGACGATCCCCGGATCCTCCTCGGAGGCGCCCTCCTCCTCCGACTCACCCTCTTTCCCGCTCTCCCCGACCTCTCCGACGACCTCTACCGCTACGTCTGGGACGGCTGGCTCCTCTTTCAGGGAATCAGCCCCTACCGGTGGATCCCCGCTGACCCCGCCCTGGCCCATCTGCACGACAGCGTTCTCTTCCGTGAGATGAACTCCCCCGGCTACTACTCGATCTACCCTCCATTCTCTCAGCTCGCGTTCTTCCCGGCAGGGATCGTCCACACGTGGGTGGGCTGGCCGGGCAGCGCCTATGCGATCAAGGGGACCTTCCTGCTTTTGGAGGGGGGCGGGGTCGTCCTGATGTACCGGGCCCTCCGCCTCCTCGGCCACGCTCCCGGCGCGCTCGCCCTCTATGCCTGGAACCCCCTGGTTCTGGTCACGGTTGCGGGAACCGGGCACACGGAGGGAGGGCTCGCCCTCGGTCTCGGCCTGGTTGCGCTGGGAGTGGCCGGAGCCGGTGCGAGGATCGGATGGCTCGGGCTCGTGGCGGCAACTCTTTCGAAGGGAATTCCCCTCCTTCTCGCTCCCCTCTTCCTCCGCCTGCAGCACCGGGGACACGGGATTCGAAAAATGCTCCGCGCGGCCCTTCCGGCAGCGGTCGTCGGAATCCTCCTCACCGCACCATTCCTCTCGCGGGACCTACCCGCGGCGCTCCTCGCCTCGGCCGATCTCTACGTCCGCCTCTTCGAGTTCAACGCGGGACTCTATTTCGTGCTGAAGGAGGCCCTCTTTCGCGCCACGGGTGAGGACTGGGGAAACGTTCTGGGGCCGGCGCTCCGATGGGGCTTCCTCCTGGCCGCCCTGGGAGTCTGGCTTCGATGGCCACTCCGTTCCACAGGGGATTGGTTCCGAGGGTCCCTCCTCCTCTTTTCTCTGTACCTGGTGACGGCGACCACCGTCCACCCCTGGTACCTGACCTGGGGCCTCCTCCTCCTCCCCTTCACCCCCTTTCTCCGGGCCGCGTGGCTCTGGGCTTCATGGGCGGCCTTCCCTACCTACCTGGCCTATGTGGGAGTGAGTCACCAGGCCCTGACGGCGGCCTTCTGGTCCGGGGTCGCCTTTTTCACCATGTGGGAAGCCCTTCCCGGCCTGAAGGATTTCGCGCTCCGGATGGCCGGCGCCCGCAAGGCCCGGCAGTTGAAGCGCCAGCTTCGCGGGACGCGCCTCCTCGATCTCGGGGCGGGTGAGGGCTACCTCGCGGCCAGGTTGGACGGGGTCAAGGAAGGGACGCGAAAGGTGTTTCTCGCCGACCTCGGACCCTATTTCCGGGTACCCCTCGGGGGAATCGTCTACGACGGGCACCACCTTCCCCTTCGAGACCGCAGCGTGGACACCGTCGTCCTCTCCCTCGTCCTCCACCACTGCGAGGACCCCGCGTCCGTCCTGCGGGAGTCGCTTCGAGTCGCCCGCAAGCGGGTCCTCGTCACCGAGTCCACCTTCCGGCACACCTGGGAGCGCCGGATCCTGGAAGTGCTGGATCGGACGGCGAATCGAGGGCGAGCGGAGGGCGGGATGGACACGGCAGGGGCTCCCCTTCGGTTTCGGACGGTAAAGGAGTGGGAGGAGATGATCGAGGCCGTGGGGGGACGAATCGTCACCTCCCGGAGACTCAACCGGATCGGCCACCGCCACCACCTCTTCGTGGTCGAGCCCTTTCAGCGTGAGCCTTCCGCACGCCTCGGACGCGCTTCCGGGGCTCCCGAGACCGCATGAGGATATCGCTTGGGACGCGGGAGACGCGGGAACGCTCTTCCCTTCCCTGGGTGTTCCCTGCACATATCAGTACCGGAGATTGTCTGAATACCGGAGTTTCAATGATTACCGGGGTTTCACTCTTGTCCCTGCAACAGGTGACGCCATGACCACGAAGCCATCCTCGACCGTCCCCTCCAGGGAGTCGCCAACGGCCCTTGGCCGCCTGGGCCTTGCCATCGCGCTCGGGGCTCTGGTCGTGACTGGAGCCTGTGAGCCCGCGGCCGAGAGCCCCGAAAGGATCGTCGACTCCGCAATCGAACGGCACGGAGGAGACCTCTTCGAGAACAGCCTCATTCGGTTCGACTTCCGAGGAGACCACTACGAGGTCATCCAGGATGGCGGGGCCTTCTCGTACCGGCGGAGCTACACCGACGACACCGGCCGCACGATCGTAGAAGGAATGGACAACGACGGAACCTGGCGGGAGGTGGATGGGCAGCCGGTACCGCTCGACGCGGATGCGCGCGCCGAGGTGGAGCTCACCGTGAACTCCACGATCTACTTCCAGTTCCTACCCTTCAGGCTACGAGACCCCGCAGTCCAGCTCAGGCGGCTCGAGTCGACGGCCGTCTCCGGAGAGCCCTACGAGAAGATCGAGGTCACCTTCCTGGAGGAAGGCGGCGGCGAAGACTGGGAGGACCGATTTCTTTACTGGTTTCATCAGGACGATCATACGCTTGACTACATGGCGTACCGCTACGACCGGGGAGGCGGCGGCACTCGGTTTCGCAGAGCGGTGAACCGGAGAGAGGTGGGCGGGCTCCTCCTACAGGACTACGAAAACTACACTGCGGATCCCGAAGTGGACGAAATCGCGGACTACGACCGGCTCTGGGAAGCCGGTGCGGTGGACTTCCTGTCGATGATCGAGATCGACGCCGTGGAAGTCGAGCGACTCGATGGAGCGGGACGGGAGAGCGAGCCCCTGGCGGACGATCCGGGCGAGGGGCTGGAGGTCCAGCTCGGCATCGACCGGCCCTCCTATGCTCCCGGAGAGGAGGTGCGGGCCCTCCTCCGGCTCGTAAACCGGGCCGCGGAAACCCTCACCCTTGAGTTCTCCTCCGCCCAGCGCTACGACCTCGTCCTCCTGACCTCCGACGAGGAAGAGGTGGCGCGGTGGAGCGCCGACCAGATGTTTGCGCAGGTTCTCGGGGAGGAGAGGCTCGAGCCGGGGGAGACCCTCGAATTCGAGGAGTTGTTCGCCGCCCCCGACGCTCCGGGATCCTATCATCTCCAGGGAGTGATCTCGGCCCGCGAAGCGGACCTCTGGGCGCGAGTTCCACTCCAAGTCTCGGCACCCTAGCTCGACGCCCTGGTGTGGTGAAGAAGGATCAGGCGCCGGGGTCCCTCGGGGCCTCGATTTCGACTCCGGCGAGGTTCTCGAGCGCCTTGACCAGGGCGTGGTTCCCCTCCCCGCCCAGCCCGGCTCGCTGGAGGGTCCGGTAGAGCTGGAAGACCATGCCGGCTCCAAGGAGGGGGACACCCAGCTCGTCCGCCGCTTCCAGGGCGAGCCTCAGGTCCTTTTGTTGGAGGTCCACGGTGAATCCGGGGCGCCAGTCTCGATCCAGTACCTGCGGCCCGCGGTGCTCGAGCATCCAGCTCCCGGCCGCACCTCCGGTGATCGCGTCCAGGCCCTTTCGGAGATCCGCTCCGGCGGCGCGGGCGAAGAGCAACCCTTCTCCCACGGCCAGCATGTTCACGACGACCACGATCTGGTTGACGAGCTTCACGGTCTGACCCGCCCCGATGGGTCCGACGTGTGTGATCTTCTTCCCCATCGCCCGAAGCGCCGGCATCGCTCGTTCGACCGCGTCGGCTTCCCCCCCACCATGATGCTGAGCGTTCCGTCCTTCGCCCCCTCGCTCCCCCCCGAGACCGGAGCGTCGAGCATCCCCACGCCGGCCGCCTCGAGCCGGTCGGCAATTTCGCGGGTCACCCGGGGGCTGATCGTGCTCATCT